>CAIOOA010000243.1 GCA_903859815.1 uncultured Methylococcaceae bacterium
ACCGAACCCACCGGATCGACCGAATCGATTTGGTTATAAGAATTTGGCTCACCCTCATTGGCGACTAACGCCCTGCTGCCATCGGGGGTGAAGAACACGGAATCAGGTAATGCGCCGACAGTCACTGAATTTAGCAGGCTTTGGCTGGTGGTGTCATAAAAACGCACACTGCCGGCATCGGTTTTGACGGGCGCTGCCAAGGCCACGGCGGCCTTGCCATTGCTGATTGCCACGCTATTGGGAGTGCCGACACTGGACAATTCAATGGAACTGCTCAGGGACTTGGCAGTAGGGTCGAGAATGTCCACACCCGTGCCACCGATGACCCAAATTTTGTCGGTGGCTGCATCATAAGCGGCAATTTCAGAACCCCGGCTTGGAGTGTTCAAGGTGTGGGTATAAGACCAATAATGGTTGAAAGTGAAACTCGCTGCATGAGTAGAACTTGCAGCCAAGGCAAGGGCTATCCCTATTCCAATGTGAGAACTTTTCATAGCTTGCTCCGAAGTCATTAAATGCGCCGGCGATTTACGCCGGGACCAACACCTTAGAATAACTCGGTACTATGACAGTTTATTGACGTGAATACGATGATCCTGCAAGGCAGCAAAACCGTCCTTAGGGAAGGAGTGGCAGGAAGACGAAGTAGTGAAAGACCACAAGAGGCAAGCATGAAGGCAGCGCTGACAGAATGTCCAATGGTTGGGCAAGCAGGGGAGCGCAATGGGTCCATGCGGTTGAATTAAGCGGTAGGTCGGCATTCCGATGCTGGCAGTATAAATGAGTTTTCGATTGGCGGCAAAGAATTGCCGCCTTACCCGTTAGCGTGTTCGGTCTTAATTCAACAGTATTGTCGCCTAGGGTAAGCGCGAAGCTCCAAAGCAGTTAACAGCGCCACAATAATATTTTGCAAGAAACCACTTCCATTTCAGCGGCGTTGCCAATATAATACACAGGCTGAATAAATGACCTTAAGCAGGCGCGTAGCTCAGTTGGTTAGAGCACCACCTTGACATGGTGGGGGTCGTTGGTTCGAGTCCAATCGCGCCTACCAATACCCAAAGCATCGCATAGCGGTGCTTTTTTGTTAATGAAGATTTGAGCAGTTTGACCTTAAATGCCCGTAGTCACGCTTCCCGACGGTTCCAAGCGCGAATTTGACAATGCTGTAACACTACGCCAAGTGGCCGAGTCTATTGGTGCAGGATTGGCACGTGCTGCCGTGGCTGGAAAAGTGGATGGTCGGCTAGTAGATCTCTCTTATACTATAGAGTCGGATGCGGCGGTGGCAATCATTACGCCGCGCGATAATGAAGGCGTTGAAGTCATTCGCCATTCCACTGCACACTTGTTGGCGCAAGCGGTCAAGTCGCTTTATCCTAGCGCCCAAGTGACCATCGGCCCTGTGGTCGAAGATGGCTTTTATTATGATTTTGCTTTTGAGCGCCCTTTCACGCCAGATGATTTGTTGGCTATGGAAAAGAAAATGGAGGAGTTGTCGGCGCAGAACTTGGAAGTCAAGCGGAGTGAATTGCCTCGCGATGAAGCCATCCGCTTCTTTCGCGGTTTAGGCGAAGACTATAAAGCCGAGATCATCGAGTCAATCCCGCAAGGTGAGATTTTATCGCTGTATTCCCAAGGGGATTTTACCGATTTGTGTCGTGGTCCACATGTTCCCGACACTGGCAAGCTGAAAGCTTTCAAACTCATGAAAATAGCCGGGTCTTACTGGCGCGGCGATTCCAGCAAGGAAATGCTGCAACGTATTTACGGCACGGCTTGGGCGGAAAAGAAGGACTTAAAAGATTATTTGCATCGGCTGGAAGAGGCTGAAAAGCGCGACCACCGCAAAATAGCCAAAACCTTAGGGCTATTTCATTTGCAGGAAGAAGCGCCAGGCATGGTGTTCTGGCACCCGGCGGGTTGGACCTTATGGCAAACCGTAGAGCAATACATGCGTGAGGTGCTCCGCGATAACGGATACCAAGAAATTAAAACACCGCTGATTGTCGGTCGTAGCCTTTGGGAAAAATCAGGCCATTGGGAAAAATTCCAAGACCAGATGTTCACCACGGCTTCCGAGGAGAGGGATTTTGCCATCAAGCCGATGAACTGCCCCTGTCACATACAGGTGTACAACCAAGGTTTGAAAAGTTACCGAGATTTGCCTTTGCGTTTAGCCGAGTTCGGTTCGTGTCACCGAAATGAATTGTCGGGCGTATTGCACGGGATTATGCGGGTGCGCGGTTTCACCCAAGACGATGCACATATTTTTTGCACAGAAGAACAAATTCAAACGGAAGTCTCTGAATTTATTGATTTGCTGCATAAGATTTATGCCGATTTCGGTTTTTATGAGGTGCTGGTCAAGCTATCGACCCGCCCGGTGAAACGTGTCGGTTCAGATGAAGTTTGGGACAAGGCCGAGGCAGCTTTGGAGAAAGCACTCAACAGCAAGGGTTTGGCTTATGAGTTGCAGCCCGGCGAAGGGGCGTTTTACGGGCCAAAGATTGAATTTTCACTCAAGGATTGTTTGAATCGGGTTTGGCAATGTGGCACCATCCAAGTGGATTTTTCCATGCCGGAAAGGTTGGGCGCAGTCTATGTGGCCGAAAGCGGTGCGAAGCTGACTCCCGTGATGTTGCATCGGGCAATATTGGGTTCCATGGAACGCTTCATCGGAATTCTGATTGAGCATTTTGCGGGGTATTTTCCACTTTGGCTTGCCCCTACCCAAGTTGTTGTGCTCAACATCACTGATAGGCAAGCCGAGTATGCTCAGTCAATCGCTAAAGAATTGAGTGCAAAAGGCTTGAGGGTAAAGACTGACTTGAGAAATGAGAAAATTGGCTTTAAAATCCGTGAGCATTCGATGCACCGGGTGCCTTACCTTCTCATTGTCGGCGACAAGGAGGTTGATGCGCAAACCGTGACATTGCGCACACAGAACGGCAACGATCTCGGCAGTTTTTCGCTGCATGAAGTCGAACAAAGGCTCGTCGATGAAGTAGCTAGACGGGTTGCCAATGCATAATTCTTTTTTGGAGGAATAGGGTATCACTGCAAACGATAGAAAAGAGCCGCGTCTGAACGACGAGATCAACTGGCCACAAGTCAGGCTGATCGGAGCGGAGGGTCAGCAGTTAGGCATAGTTTCCAGTCGCGAAGCGAAGCAAATTGCCTTCGAATCAGAGTTGGATTTGGTGGAGATTTCACCCACAGCCGAACCGCCGGTTTGCCGGGTAATGGATTACGGCAAGTTTCGTTTCGAGCAGAGCAAAAAGATTCAGGCTGCAAAGAAGAAGCAAAAGCTGATCCACATCAAGGAGGTCAAGTTCCGTCCAGGCACCGATGAGGGCGACTATCAAATCAAGTTGCGTAATTTAATTCGGTTTTTGGTGGATGGGGACAAGGCCAAGGTGACAGTTCGCTTTCGAGGTCGTGAATTGTCCCACCGAGAATTAGGCATGGATCTGTTAAAACGCATTGAAACCGACTTGCAGGAGCATGCCCTCGTTGAACAGTTTCCCAAATTGGAAGGGAAACAATTAAGCATGACGCTTGCGCCGAAGAAGAAGAAATCTTAAATTCACTGGAGTAGTAACAATGCCAAAGATGAAAACCAATCGCGGCGCGGCGAAAAGATTCCGCAAGACCGCAGGTGGCTTTAAGTGCAATTCATCGCACCGCCGCCATATTTTGACTAAGAAAAGCACTAAGCGGAAGCGTCATCTGCGCAGTCCGGGCATGATCCATGCCTCGGATGTCAAAAGCGCAAAGCAGATGATGCCTTACGCCTAAGTTGTCGAGTCCAAGTAACACTAAAGGGGATAATCCATGCCCAGAGTAAAACGTGGCGTAACCGCCCACGCTAGGCACAAAAAAATACTCAAGCTGGCCAAGGGCTATTACGGCGCCCGCAGCCGCGTGTACAGAGTAGCCAAACAAGCCGTCATTAAAGCAGGCCAGTACGCATACCGTGACCGTAGACAGAGGAAGCGTCAGTTCCGTGCCTTGTGGATAGCTCGTATTAACGCGGCAGCGCGTGAGAGTGGCATGTCCTACAGCCGTTTCATGGATGCGCTGAAGAAGGCGTCCATTGACTTGGATCGTAAGGTACTGGCCGATATGGCAGTGTATGACAAGGAAGGCTTTGCCGAATTGGTTAAGCAAGTCAAGCCTGCCTAAGCACACTATTCCAAGAAGGGGGGATTCCTCTGCGAATCTCCCCTTGAGTTTCTTGATAATTTCCTCATGCAATTCTTCAGACTAGCAAGGTGGGCGTAATGGATGACATTCTGCAACAATCCTTACAGCAACTGGCCGAGATACAGTCACTAGCCGAACTTGATCTATTACGGGTGCATTACCTTGGTAAGAAAGGTGTCTTCACCGAACGGATGAAAGAATTAGGCAAGTTGCCCCCGGAACAACGTCGTGAGGCGGGTCAAGCCGTCAATCTAGTGCGTGATAATTTTCAGGCTGCTTTGGAAGAAAAGAAGCTTGAACTCGAATCCAAGGTACTGGATACGCGCTTGGCAAGTGAAGCGATTGATGTCAGCTTGCCGGGTCGAGGCCAAGGTGGGGGCGGGTTGCATCCCGTGACTTTGACTCTGCGCCGCATTGCCAGATTGTTTGAGAATGTGGGTTTTGCCGTTGTCGAAGGGCCAGAAATCGAAGACGATTACCACAATTTCGAAGCGCTGAATATCCCCGCTTCACATCCGGCCCGTGCCATGCACGATACCTTCTACTTTGACGAACATACCTTGTTGCGAACCCATACCTCGCCAGTGCAGGTGCGGGTCATGGAAACTGGCAAGCCGCCGTTGCGCATCATTGCGCCGGGGCGGGTTTATCGTTGCGACTCCGATTTGACCCACACCCCCATGTTTCATCAAGTCGAAGGGTTTTTGGTTGACGAGTCGGTCAGTTTCGCCGATTTGAAGGGCATTCTGTACGAGTTTCTGCGCTTGTTTTTCGAAAAGGATATTCAGGTACGCTTCCGCCCGTCATATTTCCCATTCACCGAACCATCTGCCGAAGTGGACATAGAATGTGTCATCTGCGGTGGCGTGGGTTGTCGCGTTTGTAAACAAAGCGGCTGGCTCGAAGTCATGGGCTGCGGCATGATTCATCCAAGAGTGTTTGAATATGTGGGCATAAACCCGGAAAGCTGGTCAGGTTTTGCTTTTGGCATGGGTGTCGAACGATTAGCCATGCTACGTTATGGAATCAATGATTTGCGCATGTTCTTTGAGAACGATCTCAGGTTCCTGCATCAATTCAGAGCATCTTAATCCACCCTATTGAATGAAAGGTAGTCCATGCGCTTTAGCGAGGCTTGGTTAAGAGAATATGTGAATCCGCCGCTTTCGACCGACCAGTTGGTTGCCCAGTTGACCATGGCCGGTTTGGAAGTCGATGGTGTCGAACCAGCCGCCGGTGAATTCACTGGCGTGGTCGTCGGTGAGGTGTTGGCGCTGTCGCCGCACCCACAAGCTGACCGTTTGCGCGTATGCCAGGTTGCTGCTGGTGGTTCCGATCCTCTGACTATTGTTTGTGGAGCGCCCAATGTTGCAGTGGGCATGAAGGCACCTTTAGCGATTGAAGGCGGGATATTGCCCGGTGGAATGAAAATTACCCGGTCCTCATTACGAGGCATTGAGTCTTTTGGAATGCTATGTTCTGCAAAGGAACTTGGCTTGGAAGAAAGTCAAGGCGGGTTGATGGCGTTGTCCGAAGATGCTCCAGTCGGTGCCGATTTACGCGAATATCTGCAATTGAACGATGTATCGATTGAAGTCGATTTAACCCCTAACCGTGCCGATTGCTTGAGTGTTGAAGGGATAGCCCGTGAAGTGGCTTTGCTCAACGGCATAGATGCCAATCCACACGCTGTCGCCGATAATCCAATCACATGCAATGACACATTCCCGGTGATGGTGGACGCTCCCGAAGACTGCCCAAGATACTTAGGCCGCTTGATAAAAAATGTGAATCGAACAGCGAAAACCCCGTTATGGATGATTGAGCGATTGCGCCGGTCTGGTTTGCGGTCCTTGGGCCCGCTGGTGGATGTCACCAATTATGTATTGCTAGAGCTTGGTCAACCATTACATGCTTTTGATGCCGCGAAGCTTCAAGCTGGCATACGCGTTCGCCATGGTGTCGCTGGCGAAAGGCTGAAGCTGTTGAATGGACAAGAAATCACCCTTTCCGACGATGTGTTGGTGATAGCCGACGAAAAATGTCCGCTGGCTTTGGCTGGTGTGATGGGTGGGGCTGAGTCAGCGGTTGATGATGCAACGACCGACATCTTTTTGGAATGTGCCTTTTTCGCGCCCACCGCCATCATGGGCAAGGCTCGCCGTTATGGTTTGAGCACTGATTCTTCCCATCGCTTTGAACGCGGAGTCGATCCCCAACTGCAACGCCGGGCCATTGAACGGGCGACCCAACTAATCACCGAAATAACGGGAGGTTTGGTCGGCCCTATCGTCGAGGCAGTGGCGAAAGCCCATCTGCCTACCCGCAACCCGATTTTACTGAGGGAGTCACGTGTCGAAAAATTGCTGGGTTTGAGCATCCCCCGAGATCAATTGACTTCCCTGCTGACCCGCCTCGGCCTAAATGTTGAATTGCTGCCAGAAGCTTGGCGAGTGACGCCGCCGGGTTTTCGTTTCGATATTGCCATTGAGGCCGATCTGATTGAAGAAATTGGTCGAGTCTATGGTTACAATAACATCCCCAAGCGCAATCCAGCCACGCACATGGAATTGCAGCCAGTTTCTGAAGCCGCTTTGGACATAGAGCGGGTCAAAGACTTGCTGGTGGATCGTGGTTATCAAGAAGCGATTACTTATAGTTTTGTCGAACCTAGCATGCTCGCAAAGATCGAGCCTGAATTGGAACCCATTGCCTTGAAAAACCCGATTTCCTCCGATATGGCGGTCATGCGGACGGGGCTTTGGTGTGGCTTATTGGACGCTGCCTTGAAAAATCTTAACCGGCAGCAGTCCCGTGTCCGACTATTTGAGGCGGGCTTGCGCTTCACTCGCGTAGAAGGCAATATTACTCAACAGAAATCATTGGCTGGCTTGGCTTTGGGTTCTGCTCATGAAGAACAGGGGGGGAAGTCGCGCAACATTGACTTCTTCGATGTCAAATCCGATTTGGAAGCGATCCTACGCCTCGCCTCTCATGAAACGAAAGTTAAGTTTGTCAATGGCAAGCATCCAGCCCTACATCCCGGTCAATCTGCCGAGTTAATCTTGGACGGTGAGCGATTGGGATGGCTGGGTATGCTGCATCCTAAAGTGGAAAAGGAACTCGGCTTTGAAACCCGGGTGTTCTTGTTTGAGTTGGATCAAGACAAACTGTTGAAGCGCACCATACCCGTTTTCAAATCCTTGTCGAAATTCCCGCAAGTAAGGCGCGACATTGCCATTATCGTTGAGGAACAAGTGACAGCCATGTCTCTGACTCAATGTATCGAAACCCTTTCGCCATTAATACGCCAAGTACGGGTGTTTGACGTTTACCAAGGTACTGGCATTGAAACTGGCAAAAAAAGTGTCGCTCTTGGATTGATCCTCCAAGACGATGAGGAAACCCTGATAGACGTAAAAGTTGACGGGGTAATCGCCGAAGTGCTGGCGCGGTTGGCACAAGATTTTAACGCAAAGTTGAGGGAGTGAAGATGGCCTTAACCAAAGCAGAATTGGTGGAAACATTGCTTCAGGAAACCGAACTGAACAAGCGAGACGCAAAAGAGCTTGTCGATCAGTTTTTTGAGGAAGTCAAATCGGCGCTAGAATCCGGACGCGCTGTAAAGCTGTCTGGATTTGGCAATTTTGATTTACGTGACAAAAAGCAACGACCGGGGCGCAACCCGAAAACCGGTGAGGAAATACCCATTACTGCTAGGCGGGTGGTAACCTTCAAGCCGGGGCAAAAGCTCAAAGCTAAAGTCGAGGATTTTTCGGATTCTCAACAGGTGTAGGCTGGTTTGTCCTTTACCATCTGAATGTGCAAGGCTTGCTTTAGGGTTAAAGTATGCCCTGCATATCAGCAACTTTTCTGGGAGGGTATACGGATTACCCTCCCGTGGGTTATCATCGAACTTCTAGGCTTATCCAAAATCTAGCCTGTCACATAAACTGGCGCAGACGAACCCGTCTCGTGCCTACCCTTTTCCATTTTCAGGAGTCGTCGTCATGAAAACATTTTCAATTCAAGAGGCTTTATTGGCGGGATGGACTGGTTTTAAAGGCCGGGGCGTTTTTTTAGTGGCCATAATATTAACAGTGGGGATTCTGACGGGTGCACCCCAATGGGGCATTCAGCAAATTCAAACGAATTGGCTCGCCATAAGCTTAGCATTAGTTGTATTGGCTTTCGAATATTTTCTCTATGCTGGCGTGATTAAAATTATGTTGGCTGTGACCGATGGCAAAGAAACTCGCTTTGGCGATTTGTTTTCTTGCGGGGATATTTTTATACCATACTTTTTGGGGGCGATACTGAATGGCCTGATAATAATGCTTGGCATTATGCTTTTGGTTGTTCCCGGTCTAATAGCCATGGTTATGTTCCTGTTTTACGGTTTCTTCATTATTGACAAAAAAGTTGGCCCTGTGGAAGCCCTTAAAGCTAGTGCTGCCCTCACTAAAGGGGTTCGCTGGAAATTGTTCGGATTCACGCTAGTATTGGCCCTCATCAATATAGTGGGCGCCTTACTCTTTTTAGTCGGTTTGCTCGTCTCAATCCCTGTGAGTTGGATAGCGTTGGCCTATGTTTACCGTAAATTGTTACCGCAGACTCAATTTGTTTGAGATTAGGTTCATCACATTATGATTCAAGCAGGTATTGTTGGTGGTACGGGCTACACCGGTGTGGAGTTGCTTCGCATTCTCGCGGTACATCCTGAAGTTCACATCCATACGGTCACTTCACGCGCCGATGCGGGCAAGCGAGTGGATGACATGTACCCCAATCTCCGTGGTTTTGTCAGTGCTGTGTTTGATGAACCTTCAGTGAAGTCATTGAGTGCTTGTGATGTGGTTTTTTTTGCCACACCCAATGGCACTGCCATGCGTATGGCAGAGGCTTTGCTGGAGCGGGAAGTAAAAATTGTCGATTTGGCTGCCGACTTTCGTTTGTCCGATCCTAGCGTTTGGGAACATTGGTATGGCGAATCTCATGTCTGCCCCGATTTGTTGCACGAGGCCGTTTACGGACTGCCGGAAGTCAACCGTGAACGCATACGCACGGCACGGCTGATTGCCAATCCGGGGTGTTACCCGACAGCGGTGCAATTGGGCTTATTGCCCTTGGTCGAGCGTAAGTGTGTACTTCTTGATGGAATAATTGCCGATGCGAAATCCGGCGTAAGCGGTGCGGGTCGCAAGGCTGAAATCCCCATGTTGATGAGCGAAGCGGGCGAAAGCTTCAAGGCTTATGGGGTTAAAGGCCACCGCCATCTGCCGGAGATTCGCCAAGGCTTGGAGCAGGCTTGTGGAGAGCCTGTCGGGCTAACCTTCGTCGCCCATTTATTGCCGATGATACGTGGCATACATGCGACGATGTATGCCCGATTGGCTGGCGATAAAACCGTCAATTTGCAAAGCGTGTTTGAAGACTATTACCGACATGAGCCTTTTGTCGATGTGCTGCCCGCCGGTTCCCACCCTGATACCCGCAACGTCAAAGGCTCCAACCGTTGTCAACTCGCCGTACACCGCCCACAAGACGGTGACACTGTGGTGGTTTTGTCGGTCATTGACAATTTGGTCAAGGGTGCGGCGGGTCAGGCTGTGCAGAATATGAATTTGATGTTTGGTTTGGAAGAGACCTTGGGGCTTAGGGCGATAGGCTTGTATCCTTAAGGCCCATTCCGCCAAATGCGATAATCTCAGGCATTTAATCAGTCAGCTTAGTATCGGCAAGGGCTTTGCCTCTTAACTTTGCGGCTTAGAACAAATATTCTATATTTTAAGCCGAATCCGCATCGGCTTACTCCTCGCGCCGTTGATTCCGGCTACCATCATTCGACTATTTTGCAAAGTCTCTGCGAAACTTGCTGACTTCTTTGATGCCTAATGACATTAGTGCGGATTGCCAGCCGTTGTACGATGACTCATTCTAGCCGCTAAGTTGGCAATGCCTTTTCTCCATCAAATGATGTTGGCCCAAGGAAAGTAAGCCCCGAAGCATCAGTAATTTCAATAATCATAAAAGCTAAATTTCAAATAAGCAGGGGGTAGTCGTGTTCCAAAATTCTTTCATCCAGGCTCTTTCCGGCGCAAGTGGTCCGCTCCCATCCATTCACGGTGATGCCGACGCCGGTGGTGGGGGGTTGGTTGGGCTACTCGATAATGTGTTGAACTCGATTACCGGTCTCCTAGCGGCTGATGGGGGTTTCCAATGGTTCCCGGGTATTGCCACCCTAGGATTTAATATCCACCCATCGCTTGTGCATTTCCCCATTGCCTTTTTGTCAGTTTTTTTTCTTTTGGAGATCGTTGGAGCTTGGTTGTTCAACGATAAGCTAAGACAAGTTGCCAGCGCCATGCTTTTCTGCGGTACGTTTGGGGCAGTGCTGGCAGCCGCTGCAGGGCTGTATGCTGCCAACACCGTCCCCCATGGTCAAGATGTCCACGAGATTATGGAATGGCATGAACGATTGGGTTTGACGGTGGCGGGTTTGGCGGTTGCGCTGAGTGTCTGGCGG
>CAIOOA010000244.1 GCA_903859815.1 uncultured Methylococcaceae bacterium
GAGGGACTTGGGGCGCCTGGAGCCGACGCCGTCATTGAAGTATCGCGCGGCTGCAGCATGATTACATAACACAACGGTTGTAATCAGGTTCCGTGCCAACTTTGGCGGTTTGAAAAAGCTAAAAACTTGAACATCGAGTTAGAGAGGTTCACCCGATGGGCGAGGCAAAGAGAAAGAAAATTTTCGCCCTTAAACCGGTTTCCCTGGCGGTTGCCGGAGCGTCAAACTGTGTGGAAACGCCCGGCGGAAAGCTCCAGGTTCGCTGGAACGACAGGGCCTCGGTGACGCCCTTCGGCCAGATGGCGTTTTTCATCGGGTTCCTGAACCTGACCGGCGTGCTTGAATCCTGGATCGAGGATTGCCCGCTGACCTACCGCAGCCCCAATGCACCGACCAAGCGGGACTTGCTCGGCACTTGGCTGCTGTCGATCCTGTCCGCCGGGCATAGGTGCTACGCGCACGTCACCTCGATCCGCGGCGACAGCGAACTGGACAGGGCAACAGCAGCCATCCAACAGGCGAGGCTGGCAATTAGAGTTCTTGATGAACATGTAGAGTCGATCAACTGCCAAGTCTCCGTTGCCACGATGCACCTCGCCAAAGGTTTGGAGTTTCGCGCAGTCGCCATGATGGCCTGCGATGATGAAATCATTCCCTCCCAAGAACGAATCGCCAATGTCGCAGACGATGCCGATTTGGAAGAGGTTTATAGCACCGAACGACACTTATTCTATGTCGCCTGCACCCGCGCACGGGATCATTTGCTGGTGACCAGCGGTGACATACCTTCTGAATTTATTGATGATTTGCGCGTTTAACCTCACTCTGTAATTAGGCAAGATGGACGGGATATTGTGGATAATTAAATGTGAATTTTGTTGTGAACGCCTGTATTCATCAAATGAATTTTGATTGGAATTAAACCAATGCAACATACAGATATTGATGTGTTGCTGATTTGCGCACTAAAAGATGAATATACCCAAGTCCTCAATGTCACCGATGGGCTTATCTCACCGGGTTGGGAAGAACACCCAGATTCCAATGGTTGGATAGTGGCTGATGGGCAATTTAGTACCCATTCAGGCCCTTCTTTAAGCATTCGAACCACTCATGCCGACCATATGGGCCGGGAAGCGGTGCAGGCTGTAGCCAGTAATATCTTGCACACACAAGCAGTCCGCTGCATTGCCATGAGCGGTATCTGCGCGGGCCGACGCGGCGAAGTAGCGTTGGGTGATGTGATCTTCGCTGATCGGCTGTGGTCTTACGATGCTGGTAAAATCAAAGTAAGAGACGGAAAGCAGCATTTTCAGGGGGATTGGCTGCAATACCGGCCATCCCCAACCTGGAAACAACGGATGGATCGCTTCGCGCCCAAACTTGATAGTGAATGGTTACTGCAACGCCCCACGCCGCCACTTGAATATCAAGAAGATTGGGTTTTGTTGCGCCTATTAGCGGGTGAAGAACCGCATAGCCATCCTGACTTCAATTCCGCTTGTCCTAATTGGGTCAAAGTGTTACCACGCCTTAGGCAACGGCAATGGATCGCCAAGCTGTTAGTATTGACGGAAGCAGGCCGGGAGCACGCTGAAGAATTGGTCTTGCTTTATCGTCAAAAACTGCCCGACCCTCCCGCTTTTCAAACCCATGTCGCCCCGATGGCAACGGGTGCGGCGGTTATGGAGGATGCGGGCATTTTCGACCGGTTGGCCGAATTATCGGAGCGCAAAGTCCTGGGCATCGAGATGGAAGCTAGCGCTTTGGGGGCATTGGGTGAAATCCACGACTTGCCTGTGCTAGTGGCAAAGGCGGTTTCCGATTATGGCGATGCCTTCAAAGACGACCGATACCGAACATTCGCTGCACGGGCGGCGGCAGAATGTTTAATTGGGCTGTTGCGGGAGTCTGCTGATTTGCTGCCGGGGCGGGGGAAACCTGATCTAACGAACGGACTTCTACCTTCCTCTGAAGCCACTCCCAAGCTCAGCCATTTGGCAAATGGACTAACCACCGGGTTTCCATGGCTTCCGTCCCATGAGAGGCAACGAGTTGCTCTCATCGACTTACGCCAGACATTACCCGCTCATCAAGCAGTCGTTCAAGCTTTTGGGACAGCCTCCCAGCAATTATTATCGTGGCCTCAATTAACAAAAGGCGATAAAGGCGAGTGGATAGATCGTCCAGAATTAGAGAAGATTCATAATTTTATATGTGCTCAGCGAGAAAACGATTCTGAAACAAGGAATATCATCGCGCTGTTAGGTAGCCCTGGAACTGGAAAATCTGCGCTATTAGCCCGTCTTGGTGAGCAATTAACTAAAAATGGAATTTTCTTACTCGCAATTAAGGCTGATATGTTACCTAAAACCATTAACACTATTGATGACCTAGTTTTTGGTTCACCCGCCCCAATCCTAGATTGTTTGCGCAGCCTAGTTTTCCACGGGAAGACTGTTTTGCTGATAGATCAATTGGATGCCCTATGTGAGTTGATGGATCAACATACTAACCGCTTAAGAATATTGTTAGCGTTACTAAGCCAAGCAAGTAATTTACCCAATCTAAAAATAGTTGTATCTTGCCGAGCTTTCGAATACGAGCATGATACTCGAATCAGCACCTTAAAATCTGACAAGCTGGAATTACGAGATTTGGCGTGGCAGCAAATTCAACCTATATTGAAAGATGTTGGCATCAACACCTCAAACTGGCCTGACGCGATTCAAAAAATCCTCTGCACACCCCAACATTTAACCCTCTATTTACGTCATCTAGCTGACACAGAGGATACTGATAATTACCAGACTTATCAGGATATGCTTGCCAGAGTCGTAGAGAGGAGAATAATTAAACCCCATGGCCAAAAGACTCTTGCTGCGGCTATTGATATTGCCGCCTCTATGGCCGAAGAAGAAGAGCTTTGGCTTGATAGAGTATTGTGGATAGGTTCAGCTCGTTTTGAGAGGCTCTACGCCACGGAAATTGATCACTTGCTTGAAGCAGAGATATTAGTACGCAAGGATGCAAGGCGAATAGCTTTTCGCCATCAAACTTGGTACGAATACTTCCGTGGCCGGGGTTTTGTCGAAAACGGTGGCGGCATAGCAGAATTTGTATTGGCAAGACAGGATGCCTTGTTTGTCCGACCTACTTTGTGGTGTGCTATGCACTATCTGCGGGCGGATAATCTCACAGCTTACCGTGTGGAGTTAAGTCGGCTTTGGAATGAACCCTGCTTGCGCACTCATGTTCGCATGCTATTGATTGAATTCTTGGCTCAACTTCCCAATCCTGATGATATTGAAGCAACGTGGTTATTGCCTGTATTAAATGACGCACCACTCCGTACCTACGCCTTAAGGGCCATGCAGGGCAATAGCAGTTGGTTTCGCCGCTTAAAATTCCGACAGTTGCCTATGATTATGAGTGGCAATGATGCCACCTCATGGGAGGCTGTAGGGATATTGCATACTGCACTCAATAAAAACCGAGACGATGTGTTGCTATTGATTGAGCGGCATTGGTCTGATTCAAGGTGGGCAGGGTGTGTGTTTAGGGTGTTGGATGCTAACGAGGAATGGGATGCCCGTTCTATTGAATTAATACAGCAACGAGTAAAAGAGATCAATGGCTACTGGCTTGCCAATATAGCAACAAAAATTGCCAAACAAAATCCCGAAGCCGCTGCCCGCTTAATTTCCGAAAAACTATGGCATGAACTCGCGCAAGTAAAGGCTAACGTACAACCCCCACCCGAACCAGCCGGAGATAATGACAATCTACTGGTTTGGCAAATCAAAGCTAACCTATCCAATTATGAGCCATTTACAAAACTGTTATCTGAATGGGAGTTGTGGCACAAATTAGACAAACTAGCATCAAATATTCCTGAGGAATTTTTATCGGTTACATGGCCTTGGTTTCTTGAAGTATTTGAATTAATTTCGGTTAAAAATAGCAGCAGCGAATACCGATGTTCGGCAAGCTATATGGGTAGTTTTGAATCCAGCCAATATTTGCCTTCTGATTCAGCTAGGTCAACGTTGATGGCTGCGGTTAAGTCTTGGGCAGAATCCAAGCCAAATAGCTACCTCGATTTTGTTATGAAAAATCAAAGTTCCGACCTTATGTTTGTGCACTATGTGCTGGCATGGGGTCTTGTTGAATGTGCAGAAACTTATCCAGAATCAGTAGCAAATTACCTGATCGGAGACAAAAGACGATTGACGATTGGTGGAAGCTCTGACCGGCACGAGATAAGCAAGGAGTTACTCGGTAAAGCAACGCCGCACTTAAAGGGAACTTGGCGCAAGCGAGTTGAAGACTTTATTATTGCCTATAAGCACTGTGATGATTTCGAAGAGGATACGCCCCAGCTTAGATTTAATCGTACAAAATGGAATCGAGAGCATAGATTGCGTCTACTCAAAGTGATACCAGATAAATATCGATCTACAAAATATAATAAACTTATAGAGCTAGAAGATAGGGCGTTAGGGCCAGTCAGTGATTATGGCATGAGTGTGCGCTCGGGATGGTCTGAAAGCCCCATGTCACATGAAAAAATGTTAAAAGCAACCGACAACCAAATCTTACATCTATTTAAAATAATATCGGAGAAAAAGCGTCGTTATTCAAAAGAATTCGATGATTGGAAAATGGTTGAAGCTTCACGAGTCTTCGCAAAGTTTGCCGAAGCGAATCCCGAAGCAGCTTTGTCAATTATTCAGCAGCTACAACCGCAAACTGAAGAAATGCCAGCGGGATATGCTTTAGCAGAATTAGGCAAAACTAATTTGTCACCTGATAGACTAATAACTTGCATTATTGATCTTGACAGCAAAGGCTTTAAATCCAATGATTTTCGGCATGGGGCAGCAAGCTGTTTAGAAGCTATCGCTTGGAAACAAGATGGATTGGATGAGCATCTCTGTTCATTATTGATAAGCTGGCTAGTGGATTCTGTTAGCCCATCCATAATTAAACATAAAGGTTCAAAGGCAAACGAACAACGCCAGACCATTATCTGGAATAAATTTGGTTCTCGTATTGTGCCAAGTGGCAATGTTCCCGTATTGCAAACTTTGATGCCTGGCCTTCTTCGGAGAAACCCCATGGATGCTGACGGGTGGTTAAATGTATTGGAGCAACACTTAAACAGACGAGAAGAAGACGAAGTTTGGGGGTATTTTGCTTGGCGCGGTGATCTCGATTACTTACAACATGCCGACCGTGAAAAAGCCATTGCTTTCTTTTATCGCCTAGCCGAACAACGCCCGCAACTGATGAATAGCCCTGATGGTGTATATCTATTGGCACGTAGCCATCGCTGGTTGCCGCCTGAATTTACTTACCAATTACTCGATAACTGGCTGCAATCAGATTGGCCTTTAGGTAAACAAGCAGCAGGCGAGCTAATACTGCTTCGCCATTTTTTGCATCCCGAAGATGAAGAAATCGCTCGCCGTTGCGAAGCCGCACTTACTCACAACTCCTTGACAGGTGATTTGGCCGAAATTCGGTTAGGTATAAGTTTTACTGCTGCCGAACTATGGGGGCAAGAGGAGTGGCGACGGGTAGCCACGCCAATCTTAGAAAAACTAGCCCTATTGGCAAATGAGGAAATAGCGGAATCAATAATGAGTGTATTTTGGGGTGGCAAAGAGTTTTTGTTTGACGAAGCCACGGAACGGTTATTAAACTTACTTGCGGACAGACCTGAATTGTTGAAGCGGCGTAGTGGGCAATTGCTTGATCGTTTGAAAGAAGGCTTGCAGGACGGCGGCTTGCCACACGGCCTAGTTCTGCGAGTAGCGTCCGCGTTGGCTGAGAGAAATGCTGACGAAATCGGCAATCCGCAAACTCGTTGGGCTTTGCATTCTGGGGATTTGGTCGATATAGCCTTGACCCTTCAACGCAATCCCGAAACCCGTAGCGCGGCAACGAAGCTTTTTGAGCAACTATTAGAAATTGGCGCACATACCATTGAAGGGACGCTTAAACAATTAGATTGCAGGCTGTAAGCGCAGAAAGCCTATTTCTGAATCGCTAACCGCCTGTTGCGCCTCACCCCTGACAGCCCCGACCTGCTCGCCGTGATTAAACAGGAAGGCAGAGTGTGAAAACTCACCCAAATCGGATTGAGATTGGCGAAGGTATTGGTAGAATGACAATTATTTTTCAAGTCATTTCATCTCACACCCATCGAGGAAACTCATGCTCAGACTACTTAGCTTTATACTGGTCGCCTTGTTCCCACTCTTTGCCACCGCAGCCCCATCGGTAGGCACCATTAAAATTGGCGTATTGGCTTTCGGCACGGTGAATTGGGAATTGGAAGCCATTCACAATGAAGGATTGGACAAAAAATACGGGTTGACGCTGGATGTGCAAAAACTGGCCGGGCCGGATGCCGGCAAAATCGGCCTGAAAGCCGATAGCCTGAACCTGATTGCAACGGATTGGATATGGGTTGCCAATCAAAACCAAACCGGGGCGGATTATCGCTTCATCCCTTACTCCACCCAAGCGGGTGCGTTGATGGCCCCTGCCAACACCAACATTCATTCGGTGGCCGACCTTAAGGGCAAAAAGATTGGCGTAGTCGGCGGGCCTTTGGATAAGAATTGGATTTTACTAAAAGCCTATGCCAAAAAAGTGGCTGGGATTGATCTGGAAAAAGCGGCAGAACCCATATTTGCGGCCCCTCCCCTGCTTAACCAGCAACTGGGCAATGGCAAATTGGATGCCTTGTTGAACTTCTGGCATTACGCAGCCAAACTGGAAGCAGAGGGTTACCAGCGTGTATTGGACGGTCGAAGCGTATTGAAGGGCTTAGGCATGAGCGAACCAGTCCCCAACCTTGGCTTGGTCTTCAAGCAATCTTGGGGCGTTGCCAACAGGCCCACCTTGGATGCCTTTCTAAAAGCTTCTGCCGAAGCCCGCTCGCTTTTATGTGACAATGATGCTGCTTGGAACAAAATCGCCCCCCTGACCCAAGAACAAGACCCAAAACTACAATCCGCTTTACGCAAGGAATATTGCGCCGGCCTAGTGAAACGCTGGGGTGACTCGGAAAAAAGCGCAATCGCAAGCATCTATGCCATCCTTCATGAAACGGCAGGTGTTGAACTGACGGGCAAATCCGAGAAACTCCCAGAAGATATTTTCTGGTGAGGGCCACTAGGGTTATTTGTCCATTTGAAATGCTGTTATTAAAAGCTTGACTTCATGATTTAACTGTACGATCAGCGCATCGGCAGAATCAATACTGCCTGATTTTGCCTTGCGCTCCACCGCTGCAGCAAGCTCGACAAGTTTCTTGGCATGAAAATGCGCTGACATGCCTTTTAATGTATGGGAGGCAGTGGCTATGGAAGAAACCGGTTGGGGCGATTCTGCCGAACCGATTGCCTGCAACAACTGCCCTGCTTCCCGTATAAACAAAACTTTCAATTCCTCAAGCAACTCCTCGTCTCCACAAGCAGCTTGCAAAGTGGCTTGATAATCCCAAACTGGTTGATCTGTCATATTGATCTCTTCTGATTCTACGTGTTTACTGTTTTCCTGTGGTTCATGGATACTTGGTTTGGACAACCACTGGGTTAGGGACCGCTCAAGCTCTTTGAAGGATAGTGGCTTGGTTAAATGATCATCCATGCCGGCGGCGGCGCTTCTCTGAGAATCCCCTTGAATGGCATTGGCAGTCAACGCGACGATTGGCGTCCTCGGCAAACCTAGTCTTTCTTCTCGATCCCGATGTGACCGTGTCACCGTATACCCATCCATGATTGGAATTTGGCAGTCCATGAAAACCAAGTCGAAACGGTTCTCTTCTAGCTCCTTGACTGCTTCTGCACCATCATTCGCCACCCTCGCAGTCAAACCAAAGCGTTCGAGCATCTTGAGAGCGACACGCTGGTTGACTAAGTTGTCTTCCACCAATAGTAAACGTTTGCCAGCAAATTGAGGTAGCATAACTTGATTCACAACTTCCCTCTCAGGACGCTTCACTGACCCAACATCCAGCAAGGAAGCCATCGCGTCGAACAACTGTGACTGACGGACTGGCTTGCTTAGGGACGCTACCTTGTCGGTTTTGCCGCCACCCAGATCCGTAGCGCTAGATGAGCATAATAGTATACAAGGCAAACCCTGCATTCCGGGAGTGGCGGCAACTTCGCGAATCACTTCTTGGCCTCCCAATCCTGGCATGAATTGATCCAATATAGCCAAATCGAAAGGCTTGCCTTGCTCTTGGGCTATTTTAAGCAATGCCAAGGCATGACCGCCATTACCAGAAGCCGACACATCCACTCCCCAACTTTTCAAGAAACTCTCCAAAATGTAAAGGTTGGTTATGTTATCGTCCACAATCAGCACGTGATACCCTGCCAAATTCAGATTTTCGGGGAGCCGTTGGTGAGCTTGGATAATCTGTAGTTTGACCGTGAAACGGAATACCGAACCCTTGCTTGGTTCACTCTCGACCTCAAGTTCGCCCCCCATCAGTTCAACTAGACTTTTTGAAATGGACAAACCCAGCCCAGTGCCACCAAAACGGCGCGTTGTTCCATGCTCAGCTTGTTCAAATGGCATGAACAGACGCTTCAACTCCTCTGCCTTTATTCCTATCCCGGTATCTTTTACACTAAATTCAACCATAATATCCGATCCATTCGCATTATCGCATTTTGCCTCCACCGAGACTTCGCCTTGCAAGGTAAACTTGATGGCATTCCCGATCAAGTTAATCAACACCTGCCGCAATCGGGTCGCATCCCCACGGACTTCGGCAGACAATCCCGGCTGTACATAGCAATTAAACTCCAAACCTTTAGCCTGGGCCGCTACCGCCAATAACGAACACACATTCTCGCATAGCTCGCCCACGTTGAAATCGACACAATCAAGTTGCAACTTACCGGCTTCGATCTTGGAAAAATCCAAAATATCATTGATGATTTCCATCAATGCTTGGGCGGAATGGCCCGCAGTGTCCAACATTTCCCGTTGTTCGGCATTTAAGGCAGTGCCACGCAACAATTCGATCATCCCAAGCACCCCATTCATGGGGGTTCGTATTTCATGGCTCATATTGGCTAAAAACTCGCTCTTAGCCTGATTGGCCTTGTCAGCAGATTGTTTGGCCCGCTGCAATGCCTGTTCGGCTGCTTTGCGTTCGGTAATATTCTGGGCAATTCCCAAATAACCGATGATCTTTCCCTCCTCCGACTTTATCTGAGTCACGACTAGGGCGACCCAGATGAACAAACCATCCTTACAAACATAAGTCCATTCCCGCACTTCCTGACCGCTGATGTCAGGAATGGCCGTAAAGACTTGAAACCCTGTCACTGGAAAACCTAATTCTTCGCTTAGCTCCCGTTCCCGCTGTTCAATCTCATCAGTGATATGGAACAGCGCGGGGTTTTTTTTGCCAACCAACTCTTCGGCCTGATACCCCAACATTCGCTCAGCACCGCGATTGAATAGCGTAATGACTCCCTGCGGGTCGGTAGAAATGATAGCCACCTCGGAAGCGGCTGCCAGCAAGTCTTGATAGGACCGGTTGAGGGACTGTATGGCCTTTTCATTGGCAATCCGTTCGCTGATGTCTGTTTGGACGGCAATAAAATGAGAGAGCTTTCCAAATTGGTCAAACACCGGATCGACTTTCAGATGCAGCCAGTAAGATTCACCATTTTTGCGATAATTAAGCACTTCAACATCCAGCCCGACCTGCCTGGCAATACATTGACGCATATACTGAATCGTTTCAGGATTGGTGTCCGGGCCTTGTAAGAAATCGCCGGGCTTCCAACCTATGACCTCATTGAGTTCATACCCGGTGAGCTCGGTAAAAGCCGGATTGACCCACTCAATCAAACCCTGCGGGTCGCTAATGACGATGGATGTGGTGGTCTTTTCAGCCACCAAGGCCAATCTCGCAGTCTCTTGTTCGATCAGTTTGCGTTCAGTCACATCGATGCATGAACCGATATAACCGACAAACTCCCCACTGCCATCGACCAAAGGTGCGCCAGTGTCGACCATCCAACGGTATACGCCATCATGCCGCCTTAGACGGTATTCCATGCGAAACGCTTCGCGACGATCAAAGTGGCTTACATAGTGCTCCATGCAGCGATCATAGTCTTCGGGGTGGACACCTTCCGTCCAGCCATTCCCTTGTTCCTGCTCAATGGTCCTGCCGGTGAAATCGTGCCAAACTTGGTTAAACCAATAACATAATTTATCCACACTTGAAAGCCAGATCAGCACCGGAGCCGCGTTGGCCAAGGTGCGGAAGCGGGACTCGCTTTCCCTCAATGCAATCTCAGTCCTCGTCCGTTCGTCAACCTCTTGGCGCAAGCGTTTATTGCTATTGGCCAAATCGGTTGTCCGCTCGGCAATCAATGATTCCATGCTCATGGTTTTTCCGGTCAACAACAGGAGAAATCCACCGAATAACCCACAAAATAACATGCCTCCCGCCAGCACAAACCATGTGAACCACCCATGACCAAATTGATCGGCGTTACCCGACACGGACAACTTCCAAACCCGTCCACCGAACTCGATACGACGCGTATCAAACAGCGAGCCAAGACGAGTGAACTCTTTATCCTCGAAAAACCCCTCTTGGTGCTCTTGGTCACTCTCATCTTGAATGCGCAGGTGGACTAATTCTCGATGCACACCTAATTTATCCATAGCCTTATGGACTAAACCGTTTACCCGCAACACGCCAAGCACAATGCCTGTGAAACTTTCGCGCCTGCCTTCGACAGTATCTTTATTACCAAGCTGCCGATAAATCGGCGCCATAATTAATACGTTCAATTTACTGGCTTGATCTTGAACCAGCCGAATGGGTGGGGTGACTGAAATATTTCCAGTGTCCCTTGCCTTGCGGATGGTTTCGCCACGCAACGATTCGGAATACAGATCAAAACCCAAAGCCGGTCGGTTGGGCATGATGGGATCAATGAAAGCCACTGGCAGATATTCTTCTCGCTGCGGAGCGGGAACGATTCTTCCCTGGGCATCCTTTTCGGTGATGATGGATTCATTGCCATCACAAATAGCGTTCTCCTGCTCAAACCGCTTGCGCTCGCTTTGGGTAACCAATTTTGCCCATTCCAAGGCTTGAAACTCGCTGCTATGCTTGAATAGGCTATTCGTAAAAATTTTTAATTCTTGGCAATCTACATCTTCGGAAGCGTCAAACAACCCTTTCATTGCCGAAACGATGACGGTGAAATCTTGCAAGCTGGATTCAATCGAATGAGTGGCCGAATCGACCAGACTAATGAATTCCTGACGCTTACGCAGATTGTCATTGGCCCTGACCCGAACGAAAATGGAGATCGCCAAAGCAAAACATAGCAATAACGGAAGACCGACGGTAAGCCAGCGGGGACTCCAAATTGCGCGGGGTTGCCCGAATGCGATCAACATTAGAGGCGTAAAAATCACCCCACCCAAGGTATCGCCAACCCACCAAGTCACCCAATTGACTGCAAACCCAGCCAGCGCAATTTTACCGGTCAGTAGCAATAGACAGGTTCCCAACGAAGCATTGATACAGCAACCCACTGGACCCGCCAATAGAAAAAACCTGGCCACATTCTTGGGTTCGTTGAAAAGAGATGGATAACCAGCCCACCGGCGAACCAAGTAGGCGACACTGGCCGCTTGCAGCAGCGCACCCACACTAATGCCAGCCGGCAACAGTATTTCCGTCCATGTCATGGAGCCATCCAATATAAGTTGCGCATTGGCGAAATAGGCCCCCAATGCGATCCCCGGCAAAGACTTCTTTCCCCAAATCAGCACCGCACCGAGAGCAATACCCGCAGGAGGCCAAACCGCAGTACCAAAAATAGGGGGGGCAGTGAGCAACTGACCAAGAGTGGCCGACAACCAATACGCAAAAGCAATGGCAAAGATTGTGACAACTATTTTGACCGATTTAGGCATACCCATTTTCATTGGATTTCTGGGAAAGGGGGTTGAATCCATAGGCGCATATTGGGACGATGTTTGGAGCATAACAGGTGTATGATTTTACCCCAAACAAAACGTGCCAAACTGGAAATATCACAATTTACAAGCATAAGCGCCATTTTCCACGATAATCCTCATATCATCCATATTTCTGAAGCCTATTCATCATGAACATTTTTACCTATGGTACCTTGCAACTGCCCGAAGTCATGCTGGCTGTGACCGGACGGGAATTCGACTCGCAACCGGCTCGATTGGACAATTTTGCCCGTCACCGTTTGCGTGGCAGAAGCTATCCGGGAATCCGTCCCAACATCGGCGCTTGGGTTGATGGCCTTGTTTATTTTGCTATCGATACCCCAAGCTTACTTCTACTGGATGCCTTTGAAGACTCCTTTTATCATCGGGAGTTGGTTAAAGTCTACACTTCCGATGGCATTGAACTGGAAGCGGAAACCTATGTCATGAATGGAGACAGTCACCATCTATTAATGACTGAGGCTTGGGACTTGGAAGACTTCAGGCGGAATCAATTGCACTCATTTCTACTTCGCCACGAGTAAGCTCCCTTCAAAGAGCAAGCCTGTTGGATGACTTCCAATGTCTAACAGGGATTGAGTATGCTACGATTAAACCGGTATGGCGCAGCCAGGAGAAGCAAGTTTTATGAAAAGAATAATATATATCAGCACGGTTAATCGGCAACTGAGCGAAGAAGAGATCGAAAGCATCGGCCAAATCTCGGCACGCAACAATCGAGGTGTCGGCATTACCGGTGTGCTAATTTCGGTGCATGACTACTTTTTTCAAGTGTTGGAAGGCGAAGAAGAGGCCATTGCCCAAGTGATTGGGCGCATTCGGCGCGACCCCCGACATAAAGACATGCACATATTGAAAGCTGAAAACGAAATCAGCGAAAGGCTGTTCCCCAAATGGTCGATGCGGACCATCCGCCTTGCCGGTTCGGGGGATATGATTTTGCAAGCCATCCGCGATATGCTGCAAAACATAGCCCAATCCCACCGCATCATCGAGCGTTACACTCAACCCAGTGTGCTTAAATTCCTCACCGATGGCATCAACCCCCTCAGCGTTCCGCCACGAAAAACCGAAAAGATCGTCCTATTTTGCGACATGGTTGGATTTTCTTATTTATCCGACCTGTTCCCGGTTGAGCAAGTCGCCGAAGTGGTCAATGCATTCTTGGAGGTTTGTTCGACCACGATTGCCGAGCATGGCGGGGTGGTGGCGAAATATGTGGGTGACTGCGCCATCGCCTATTTCGAGCAAAACCAAGCCGACGAGTCGATTGCCGCTTGCCTGGACGTATTGCGTCGTGTGGGCGACATGCGAAGGGATACCCATGAATGCCATCTGATGAAATTCCTTTATTGTGGATTCGGTGTAGCCGCCGGAACGGTCATCGAAGGTAATTTCGGATCGTCGGTGAAAATGGATTTCACCGTGCTAGGCGGAACCGTGAACATGGCCGCTCGATTGGAGGCGTTGACCCGCCAAATTGCCAAACCCTTGGCATTGAGCGAATCGGTGATCGAAAATGCCCGACAGAATTGGTCATTTGTCCATGTGGGAGATTTCCAACTAAAAGGTGCTGGCAAACCTTGCCCTGTCTATACCTTGGACGACCCTTTAATGAGCGACTTCAAAGACCACGAGAATTTAGTCGACGAGATGCGGAAAGCTTGCGGGGAAAAATGCGGAGAGGTCATTTATGGTTAACTATTGTCATGCACAAAGTTAAAGATGGAAGCGTCAATGCATTGACCCTACCACTTCGGGATGGCGAATTAGTCGATTTCAGACCCGTCACGCCGGAGGACCGGCAAACCATCAAAAATGGCCTGGCTTCATTGTCTACCCAGTCCCGATATTTTCGTTTCTTTACCCCACTAAGCAAACTATCCGACGAACAATTGCGTTACCTGACCGAGGTAGACCAAGAATCTCATGTGGCATGGATTGCATTGGCCCATGATTTGCCGGGCCACCCCGGCCTAGGCATCGCCCGCTTCATCCGCCTGACCGACCAACCCACTATTGCCGAGTTCGCGGTAGTGGTTATCGACCGTTATCACCAAAAGGGATTGGGGACTATCCTGATGGCAATCCTGTATCGTTTGGCGAGTATAAAACAAATTAAGACATTACGGGGTTATGTCCTGCCCGAAAACGATGTCATGAGTCATTGGCTAGGCAGATTAGGCGCGATTGGGCAGTATGAAAACGGAACCTACCGGATGGATTTGGCTGTATGCAGCGATTGGTCGGGTTTGCCGGATAATTTAACAGGGCAGAATTTTAGGGAAAGTCTGGAAAGACTTGGATGAGGGGTTTGGGCGGGGCAATCTATTTATAATTTGCTTGCTTTTCTTTGGATTCGCACTGAAAATCTTATCATGATTACCTGGGACGAAACGAAGCGGCTACGCAACTTTAAAGACCATGGGCTGGATTTCATCGGTTGCGAGGCTGTATTCTACGGACCAGTGGTTGCTTGGGATGATGACCGTGAGTCTTACGGCGAGTTGCGAATTAACTTGCTGGGTTTTCTCAACGGCATCATTATTCATATGACTTATACTGAGCGCGACGATGATGTTCATGTCATAAGTCTGCGCAAGGCCGAAAAAAATGAAATCAAACGCTTTGCCAAAGGGCTTTCCCGTTAGCCCGGAAGAGTGGGATAAGTTGATCGCCGAAGCACCCGGCGAAGAGCAGTCGGCTTCGCCCAAGGAAGAAGAAACGTTTTGGCAAAGGGCTGTAGTTATAAAGGAAGGTGGATATAGTGCTGTCAGGGCGGCATTGACCGAAAAACGCCCATTGCGAGAAATGCAAGATTCCACAAAGAGTATACCAGTGACTATCCACTTTGATGCCGATGTGCTTGCCGCACTTAAAGCCAGTGGAAAAGGCTGGCAAACGCGGGTAAATGCCTTGGTTCGTGCGTGGTTGGAAAGTGAGCGGATGACGAGGCCGGATGCTTAACTTCGCCAAACTTTCATAATCACAGAAGAAGCAAGGTAGTCTCACCCCAAGAGGCAACGCAAAAGCTGATCTCGCATTGCCAAAGCAAGCTTTGGCGCTTCGAAGCGGATTGCCAAAGCAAGCTTTGGCGCTCCAAAGTGTCCACAAGGCAATAAGGCTTGCTGACTGAGTTCTATTTCCCATATATCCCCAATGGATCATCCGGGTTAACCCCGTCCATAAACGTTTTACCCCGGTCTTGATTAGTGGTTTGATAGACTTTCCCCACCCAATTATTCAGTATTGCCTCCGCCGTGTCATGCCAAGTATTATCCAGCTTAGGCACAATCAAATCTTCGGGAAACCGGGGTATGGGTGCATTCTCCCTTTTGGCGGCCATGACCAATTCGGCATACTCATCGAGAATGGCTTGGGACAAAGGCGAGAAGTAGTTTTCCGGGAACGGCGGGTAATCCTCCCTGCCACCGGAACCATACAACATCACTTCCCGTTTATATTCCTTTAATAAACTGATGGTGTCATATTCCGGGTGGCCTTGGAAAAACACCAGCCGGAAACCATCCTGACTGACCGCTAAGTGAACTCCCGCTTCATCGCTTTCCACTAACACATGCAGGCCGGCAGCCTCGAACTGTTCACGGCTTATATCGTTGAAGCGCGAATGCGGCACATCAAAACGAGTGTTTACCCCCACTACCAGCGGGTGATGCCGTTCTATCAACCGATGAGGAAACACACCCCAGCGCTTTTCAGGCAAGCGCCTTCGTGTCTGACCGAAGCGAAACTGCATGGTGGCGTGAGTGGTCAGGCAGGAAAACAAGGTCGATGTGACGTTCTTGTAAGCCCAATCGACCACTTCCACCAAAGGATTCCAGAAAGCCTCTTTGGAAAGGTCTGGTTGGGTCACATTGGCCCCGGTGACAATCAAGGCATCCAGACCCGAAGCTTGAATTTGTTCGAAGGTCTCATAAAAGGCTTGGACATGAGCCAATCCTTCCGGGCTTCTTGGCAATTCAGGCAATGTGAACAGATGGACATAGAACTGCGCTATCTGATTGCTATCGTTGATAAGGCGTAAAAACTGCCGTTCAGTGGCGGTCAATGCCGCGTCTGGCATCAGATTGAGCAAACCAATATGGAGTTCCCGAATGTCTTGATGGATGGCAAGCTCGCCTGGGATGACGGTTTCGCCCTCCAATTTCAGATCGTTAAAGGCGGGGAGTTGGTTATGGGCGACTAATGGCATGGGTTTGATCTTTTTCAGTTAAGCTAATGACAGCAATAATAGGGTTCTTTAACGTCTGGCAATGGCAGATTCCACCAGAGCATGGAAACTGGGTTCATCCGTCACCTTGGACAATTCCTCGGTGGTGACGGTATAGCCATAATCCTCGGCTATGCTCTTATAGCGCGGGATGCGCGCCGCAAATAGCCTGGGGAACACCCATCGCACAAAATCATCAGGGTCTATCATCGCGGCAAAAGGCAAGTCCCGTTCGGCAAGATAATCAGCCAACTGCTCATCTAAAAATTCTTCACGATAATACAGAGGTTTAGGGTCGCTCTCCGCCCTAGCGATCAAGTGCTTCTCGTCTTCTCGGGTGGCTTCCACATAAAGAATCAAAGTATGCTCGGCCAATGTATTGAATAGGTGAAGGTCCTCCAATTCGCACAGACTGCCTCCCGCATCGTTCAGAAATTTGTCATAGCCATAGATGGCCCTAGCCTTGAAAATAAATTCAGGGACGTCGCGCAAGGCCGCAAGTTCCGCATCCCGATGCAACAATTGTCGATGTTTGAACTCTTTGAGGCTCAAACCGCCCTTTTCGGGATTGCCAAGCTTGCCCAAGAAAGTAGACACCGGTGTCAAATTATCCACGGTGATGTTGTTATTGACATGGATTGAATCGGATCGCAACAAATCCCGCAGCAACGGGATATGCATCAGTTGCAACTTGATGTTGTCCAAAATCGGTTCGCCTAGATAGCGAGTGCCTATCCGATAATCCACCGAATAATGGAACCACCCCCCTTCCCTGCGGAGAATGTTGGCTAGGCGCGTCTTGCCGACACCCGACATGCCAAGCAAGGTAATGCTTTTATGCTTCCAAACCCTATATTGTTCGACGCTGAGTTTCACCCGTTGCTCCCTTGAATTGAAAGTGGGCCATCTGCCCATCACCCACCTTGACGGTGGCAAGAGACGGCAGGATGGCATTGCCAAGCTAAACAATTTACCAAAACGTGGCAATGCAGGAAAGGATTTAGAAAATACTTTGCTAATGGGTTAGCCAATCCTCATCCTTTCTGCTATGTTTGGAAATATTATGCCCATAGTCAACGGGCAGTGTTATTGGTCAATCCAAACGGGAGAAGAAAATGACTGTTGAAGATCGGGAACAAACCCAAACGGTGCGCTTATCGGTATTGGGAATGCGTTGTGCGGGTTGCGTGGGCGAGGTGGAAGGCGCCTTGCGGGCAGTGCCGGGTGTGGCAAGCGCGGATGTCAATTTCGCTGACCACACAGCGATGGTTCGCGGCGATGCCGACGTTGACGCATTAAAATTGGCTGTCAAAGAGGCTGGTTTTGAAGCGGCGGTGATGGAGGGTTTGGAGGACGACATTTCTGGACAAGAAGAACTGGAAGAGGCTCGCTACCAAAGCTTGCTGCTCAAAGCCAAAGTGGCAGCCTATTTAGGTGTGCCATTGATGTTGGGGGCACATTTCAACTGGTTCCCCGAACTAGGCACGGTGGGCGGGGCAAGGTTTTGGGGCATCGTCTCGGCGCTCACCTTGTGTGTGATGTACTACTCGGGCGGGCATTTTTATCAGGGAGCCATCAAATCCTTCAAGCTCCGTCAAGCCAACATGGACACCCTGATCGCCTTGGGCACGGGTGCGGCTTGGTTTTTTTCAACCGCTGCCATCGACTTTTCCGACATCCTACCGTCAGGCTCCAACCATGCTTATTTTGAGGCGGCGGCGATCATTTTAGCGTTCATCAATTTAGGTTCGGCCTTGGAAATGAAAGCCCGAGGCAAAACCTCATCAGCCATTCGCCAATTGATTGGCTTGCAACCGCGCACGGCACGTGTCGTCAGGGAAGGGCAAGAAATTGACGTGCCGATTGCCGACATCGGCTTGGGTGAAACCTTGAGGGTCAGACCGGGAGAGAAAATTGCCGTCGATGGAATGGTATTGGAAGGCCATTCCAGCATCGACGAGTCCATGCTGACGGGCGAATCCATCCCGGTGGAAAAAAGTGAGGGCGCTGAAGTGATCGCCGGCACGATCAACGGCAACGGGTCTTTCCTGTTCAAAGCCACGCGCATAGGCCGTGACACCTTGCTGGCCCATATCATCAGCAGTGTCCGTCAAGCCCAAGCCAGCAAGCCGGAAATCGCCCGTTTGGTGGACAAGGTCGCCTCGGTGTTCGTTCCGGTTGTGGTGGGCATTGCCGCCTTCACCTTTCTTGTTTGGCTGATCTTCGGGCCTAGCCCTTCCTTGGGCTATGCCTTCGTCACTGCGATGACCGTTTTAGTCATCGCTTGTCCCTGTGCCTTAGGTTTGGCTACGCCTATCTCCATCATGGTGTCAGTCGGACGGGCGGCACAGAAAGGCATTTTGATTCGCAATGGCGATGCGTTGCAATCCGCCGGCAAGCTGACTTGCGTGGTGCTGGACAAGACGGGCACGGTCACCGAAGGCAAGCCTAGCGTCTCTTCGGTGGAAGCCGCCGAAGGCTATGAAATCGATGGCGTGCTACGACTCGCTGCCAGCTTGGAAACCGGCTCCGAACATCCCTTGGCTTCGGCAATCATTGCGGAAGCTGACAAGCGCGGCTTGGAACGTCTGCCCATTCAAAGCTTCAACGCCGTATTGGGCCGAGGAGTGCAAGCCACGATTGAAGACCATGCCGTGTTGCTCGGCAATCAAGCCTTTATGGATGAAAACAAGGTGGATTGCGGCGAACTGTCGGAGCGGGTCAAGGTACTTGCCAAACAAGGCCAAACCCCGGTGCTATTGGCGGCGGACGGGAAAGTGATTGGATTGGTCGCCGTGGCTGATCCGATTAAAGCCGATTCGGCCTCTGCCGTCGCCAAACTAAAACAATTGGGTGTACGGGTGTTGATGGTGACCGGCGACAACCAGGCCACGGCTCAGGCCATTGCCGCACTCGCTGGAATCACAGAAGTCCGCGCTCAAGTCATGCCGCAAGACAAAGCCGAAGTGGTCAAGGAATTGCAAGCCCGTGGCGAGATTGTCGGCATGGTCGGCGACGGCATCAACGACGCACCTGCATTGGCCCAAGCCAATGTGGGCTTTGCCATCGGCACTGGAACTGACATTGCCATCGAAAGCGGCGATGTGGTCATTATGAAAGGGTCCATCACCAAGGTCGTCGATGCGATGGAACTTTCGCGGGCAACGGTGCTGAATATCAAGCAAAACCTGTTTGGTGCGTTCATTTACAACACCTTATCCATACCCATCGCCGCCGGTTTGTTATACCCCGCCTTTGGATTATTGCTGAACCCGATGATCGCCGGGGCAGCCATGGCGATGTCGTCGGTGACGGTGGTGACCAATGCCAATCGGTTGAGGTCGCAATAGTTATTTGTAAGACCGACTCGGTTTTGGAAACCGAGTCGGTCTAATTAACAGTAGGTCGGCATCCCCATGCGGACAGTTACGGCTGCAACCACCTAGCTTAAGGCGGCAAAGACTTGATGCCCATAATTGAACCCAAAAGATGTTTTCGAGTATATTAATGACAATTGAATTTGATAATACCGCCGATGCTTTGTACGTTCAACTAGCTGAAGGTCAAATCGAAAAAACAGAGGAAATAAAGCCTGGATTAATTCTGGATTATGATGCCGATGGAAATGTTTTAGGGGTGGAAATGCTTTATATTACCAAACGTGGTAATTTAAGATTGGATCAAGCGGCATAAAGACAGTTTGCTGGTTCCCAAGCTCCTGCTCTCGTCGTTATACACAAGTGGTCGAAGCCCGTCATTCCGGCATGGACTGCCGGAATCCAGTCACAGGGAGGTGAATCTGCGGGTTGCTGTGTACCTTGA
>CAIOOA010000245.1 GCA_903859815.1 uncultured Methylococcaceae bacterium
AGACTTGGCACATTACGAAATGATTGAAGACGAAGAGCCTTTTTACGGCGAAATTGGCATTCTACAAGGCGTTTGGGCGACGGGAAAGACACTGGAGGAGTGTAGACGAAATTTGGCCGAGACCATTGAAGGCTGGATATTGGTGCGGATTCGAAAAAACCTTGACATACCCAAAATCAAATGAATTCAAACCTCCTCACTGTCAACGAACTCGGTGTTCGCTTGGAAATAGTCGCAGGCATCCCGCTATGGGAAGCTCAACCTTTTTACAAGTACAAATTGGAATGCGGATGCGATTTGATAGTATAACTAAACACCTCTCTTCCATTATATTTGCCCTATCTACCCTCAGCTTCGCGGTTTTAGCCCTCAAGCGAGGCCAAGACGCGAGTTGGGATTTCAGAAACTATCATTATTATAATGCCTATGCATTTTTCAATGATCGCTTAAGTTATGATATTGCACCGGCGCAAATTCAAACTTATTTTAATCCAACCCTAGATTTACTTCCTTTTCTGCTCACTCAACACTTTCCCCCTTTTGTACTTAGCTTAAGCTTAAGTGCATGGCACGGGCTGAATGTTTGGTTGCTATTCCTGATTGGAAGGGAATTATTCGTTAAAGCCGACTTGCCCAATCCATTATTATGGGCGGTTATTTGTGCGATAACCGGAGCCACGGGGGCCGCCACACAGGCAGAAGTGGGGATGTGCTTGCATGATTTAACCGTCAGCGTATTTGTCTTGGGCGCAGTTTGGTTTTATTTACGGGCTTGTCATGGCAAAAACAGCATCTCCGACAGGCCATCCCTTTGGCATTTGAGCGCATCCGGTTTTTTATTGGGGCTGAGTGCAGGGCTGAAACTGTCTTTTGCCATTTATGTACTCGGCATGGGCATGGCCGTTTTCGTCGTTCAACTTGCCATGCTGAGGCAGTATAAAGCCTTTTTAATCTTTGTGCTAAGTGCAAGCAGTGCTTTACTGTTAGCCGCCGGGCCATGGATGTGGGTTTTGTGGAAGCAATTCGCGAATCCATTATTCCCAATGTACAATGCATTCTTTCAATCACCTTATTATGCCCCTGAAAATACTTCCGATGCTAGGTTTCTTCCCGCTAATTTATTGGAGGCTTTAAGTTTTCCATTTAAGTTCGATTTGACCCATCATCAAGGTTCAGAGCTTCAATTTAGGGATTTTCGAGTAACCAGCCTATATGTCGCTATGCTTTTGGCGGGTATTTATGCCATTATCAGAGCAATTTTCCACCCTCGTTCTAAACCTATAATCGCCAAGTCAAAAGACTATCCTTTAATGGTATTTTGGCTGCTAATCTTTATCTGGACGACTTATCTGGTTTGGTTAAAGCAATTCGCCATCTATCGATATTTAGTTGGCATCGAACTGCTTGCGCCAATTGCGCTCGTCTGCTTGGCAAGCCTTTTCAAACCTCGCTCAAGGTTTGTTCAAGTTGTGTTAGGCGTGATATTGGTGTTGCTGGTGGTAAATACCAAATCTTCGAAGTGGGGACGCTTCCATGCAGAAAGCAATGGCTTTTTTGGGGTGCAAGTTCCTGCTATTGAGAACCCAAACCATGCCGTTGTACTCATGGCTTCAGACAGCCCCCAAAGCTATGTGATTCCAGCTTTTCCCAAGTCGGTCCGCTTTGTCCGAATAGAAGGCAACTTCATTCATTCAACCGAGAAAACCGCACTGACAGACCAAATAAGAACCAAAATATCAGAATCCGTGGACAATCTGTATTTATTGACAGAACCAACGACCCTCCAAGAGGGCGTGTCTAAGGTTAACGAATACCTTACAGACCATACAATCACTATAAACCAGTGCTGGACGGTGACAACAAAGCTCGACCCCATCAGCCTTTGCAGGCTGAACGTGGGAAATAAAGGCGAGCCTAAACCATAAATTTGGAACTCGAATGCGCCGGGACAGTGTAAAATGCTCACTACTTCACACTTCGTTTAATTTAGTTTTAGAAAAATAAAGAGGATTCACATGCAGGTTTATTACGACAAAGACGCTGACCTTTCGATCATCCAAAGCAAAAAGGTTGCCATCATCGGTTATGGCTCACAAGGCCATGCCCACGCTCTCAATCTGAAGGAATCGGGTGTACAGGTCATCGTAGCATTGCGTCCAGGCTCGTCTTCCGCAGCCAAGGCTGAAAATGCCGGCCTGACCGTGATGAGCATTCCCGACGCAGTCAAACAGGCCGACGTGCTGATGGTGCTGGCCCCTGACGAACATCAAGCCAAGCTGTATGCCGAGCAAATCGAGCCTAATATCAAACAAGGCGCGGCGCTGGCTTTTGCTCATGGCTTCAACATTCACTTCGAGCAAATTCAACCCCGCGCCGATTTGGATGTCATCATGATCGCACCCAAAGGACCTGGCCATCTGGTCCGTTCAACTTACACCCAAGGCGGCGGTGTGCCAAGCTTGATCGCGGTGTTCCAGAATGCTTCGGGACGTGCCAAGGAAATTGCACTCTCCTATGCCTCGGCCAATGGCGGCGGACGCGCCGGTGTCATCGAAACCAGCTTCCGTGAAGAAACCGAAACCGATTTGTTCGGCGAGCAAGCCGTATTATGCGGTGGCGCGACAGCATTGGTCCAAGCCGGTTTTGAAACCTTGGTGGAAGCCGGTTATGCGCCGGAAATGGCCTACTTCGAGTGCTTGCACGAACTCAAGCTGATCGTCGACTTGATGTACGAAGGCGGCATCGCCAATATGCGCTACTCCATCTCCAACACGGCAGAATACGGCGACTTGACCCGTGGACCGCGAATCGTCACCGAGGAAACGAAGAAGGAAATGAAGAAGATTTTGAAGGAAATCCAGAACGGTGAATTTGCCCGCGAGTTCATCTTGGAGAACCAAGGCGGCGCGGCTACCTTGAAGGCTAAACGCCGTCTGGGCCGTGAACATCAAATTGAACTGGTTGGTGCGAAGTTGCGCGACATGATGCCGTGGATCAAGGCCAACAAGATTGTCGATAAAACCAAAAACTAGTAGAACCTTCTCCCCATCCCCTCGTCACTCGGGGGGCGTGGAGGGGGACATGGCTCACCCATTTTGTTCCGTTAGCCCCAAGGCCAAACCATGAGCGAAGAACCGAAACCCACACCCGCGCCCAAACGTAGACGCGGTATTTACCTCCTGCCCAATCTTTTTACCACGGCAGCGCTGTTTTCAGGCTTCTACGCCATCACGGCGGCTTTGAACCACCACTTTGAATGGGCTGCCATTGCCATATTCGTTGCGATGGTATTGGACGGCATGGATGGTCGCGTAGCCCGGATGACCAATACGCAAAGTGCGTTTGGTGCCGAATATGACAGCATGGCCGACATGATCTCCTTTGGCGCGGCCCCCGCCTTAGTGCTATACATCTGGGCCTTGAACGGCTTGGGCAAAATTGGCTGGATTGCGGCTTTTGTGCATTGCGCCGGGGCCGCACTGCGACTCGCCCGATTCAATACCCAGATCGGCACGGCCGACAAGCGTTTTTTCCAAGGACTCCCTAGTCCTTCCGCTGCGGCGATATTGGCCGGCTTCGTCTGGATTTGCTCCCAGTATGATGTCACGGGGGACAACTTAGTGGTGGCCTACACCACACTCTGGCTGGCAATCGCCACCGGGTTGTTGATGGTCAGTAACTTCCGCTACTACAGCTTTAAGGATGTCGATCTTCGAGGCAGGGTGCCATTTATCAAGGCCATTACCATCATGCTGGCATTTGCCTTGGTTTTTATGAATCCTGCACTGGCATTGTTCTTGTTTTTCTTAGGTTACGCCATTTCCGGCCCTGCCGTGACTTTAATCAGCTTGCGTAAGAAGCGCAGATTGGACCACCGGAAAGCTTAAATGAGCAAAATTAGGATAAAAAACTTCGGGCCTATCAAACAAGGCTATCAGGAAGAAGATGGCTGGATGGATGTGAAGAAGGTTACTGTGTTTATCGGAAATCAAGGGTCTGGAAAAAGCACTGTAGCTAAACTAATTTCAACATTTAGCTGGATTGAAAAGGCTTTAACTAGGGGCGACTATGATATTAAATGGTTTATTGAAAAAAATAAATTTAGAAATGCATATTGCTCATATCATAGGATTGAAAATTATTTTTTTGACATGAATGGAAATGATATTGCCGACCTTGAATATGTTGGCAATTCTTACTCAATGAAATATGCTAAAGGTGATTTATCCATAGAGAAAACCCATGGGGCAAAATACTCTCTACCGAAGATTATGTATGTTCCTGCGGAAAGAAACTTTATCAGCACTGTCAAAAGCCCCAAACTATTAAAACTTACCTCTGATTCATTACTTGAATTCCTGACTGAATTTGATAACGCAAAAAATGAAATTAAAGGTATTTTGAACCTCCCAATAAACAATACTGTCATGGAATATGACAAATCAAAAGATAATATTAATATTAAAGGAAATGATTACAAGGTTCGGTTAACCGAGGCTTCCAGTGGTTTTCAATCCATTGTTCCGCTCTATTTGGTATCATGGTATCTTGCTGGAGTAGTAAAACTTCACGCAGAAAGTAATGAACCGATGAGTAGCGATGAGTTAGAACGATTTAAAAAAGGGGTCGCGGGAATATGGTCTGATGACAGTTTGACAGATGACCAAAAAAGGGCAGCATTGTCTGTGCTTTCATCAAAATTTAATAAAACAGCATTTTCAAATATTGTCGAAGAACCTGAACAAAACCTTTTCCCAAGCTCACAAAGACAGGTTATCAATAGTTTGTTAGAGTTCAATAACCTTAACCCTATGAATAGCTTGATAATGACTACACACAGCCCTTATATAATTAATTATTTAACATTAGCAATCAAATCTGAAGAGCTTAGTTCCAAAGTTAAAAATACACATACCGATGAATTAACCAAACGATTGGAGGCTATTGTACCTTTAGTTTCACATCTAAAAGCAGATAATTGCATCATTTATGAACTTCATAGTAATGGAAGTATTTCAAGGCTTGATACTTACCAAGGACTTCCCTCCGATGAGAATGAACTCAATCAAAAAATGGCTGAAACCAACGAGTTATTTGCTGATTTATTACAAATTGAAGACTCATGCCAGTAGATTTCTTTACAGCACCATGCACAAGGGTCAATGGCAACTGCCAGTTGCCCAATGTTGTTTGTAAAAGTACAGTACAAAGCAACTCTTTTGGACTTTGTGACGACCCGCCCCCATCATCACCTGCATACATTGACACAACTAACCCAACGAAATGGATAGCCCATGTCAATAATCCAAACTTAAAGCAAGTCACTTTCAAAGCGATTGATAACTGCGTCGAAATTTTGCGACCTGATGGTTCACAAGAAAGTCGATGTGATGGACTGCTCATCATCGGAAGCAATTTGATATTTGTTGAGTTGAAGGATAGGGCACCCGGTGGTTGGTTGGGCAAAGGGATAAGTCAGCTTACAATAACGATTACAAAATTCAAACAAGAACATGATATTAGCCAGTTCACGATATCAAAAGCGTATGTTTGTAACAAACAAAGACCTCTCGCAGTGACAAGCATTAATCAACAAATGCAACAATTTAAAAACGATACAGCTATTCTTCTCAACAATACGGGTATTGACCTTATAGCAGATAGAAATATCTCGATCTAATCAACCCAATCTTCTTTTCCTTGCAACGGTGCTTCCTTCAGAGAAGATTTTTCTTGAACAGTGACTAGGCAAACACTAGCGTATCCTGTAATATTTATGTCAGGATACGACCATGACAAATACAATTCCTCTCACCTATCATTTTACTCCTCGCTCGCTGCCACTGGCCGCTGTGCTTCGTCGCGCCCTGCTGCTGCCCTGCGTGGGCACATAATTCGACGCACATCTCTCTATCATATAAACATTATCCGAAAGAATTGACTACGGCGGCCATCGTTGAGGTTGGCGGCTAATCAGGAGCAAGCTCATGAGCGACAAATTAATCATATTCGACACCACCCTCCGCGACGGCGAACAAAGCCCCGGCGCATCCATGACCCGCGATGAAAAAGTACGCATCGCCAAGGCGCTGGAACGGCTTAAGGTGGACATCATTGAGGCGGGCTTTCCGGCAGCCAGCCCGGGAGACTTTGAAGCCGTGCAGGCAGTCGCCCGCGCAGTGAAAGAGACTACCGTGTGCGGTCTTGCCCGCGCCTTGGACAAGGACATAGACAGGGCGGGTGAAGCCTTAAAGGATGCTCACAGTTCGCGCATTCATACTTTCATCGCCACGTCACCCTTGCACATGGAACACAAGCTCAAAATGACCCCCGACCAAGTGGTCGAGAATGCTGTGCGCGCGGTCAAAAGAGCCCGTCAGTACACTGACAATGTTGAATTTTCACCGGAAGATGCAGGCCGGTCGGAAGAAGATTTTCTTTGTCGGGTGCTAGAGGCGGTCATCAACGCCGGGGCCAGAACCTTGAACATTCCCGACACCGTGGGTTATGCCATGCCGGAACAATTCGGTAGGTTGATTGCCCGTCTGCGTGAGCGAATTCCCAATTCCGACTTGGCCATTTTCTCCGTCCATTGCCATAACGACTTGGGCTTGGCGGTGGCTAACTCCTTAGCCGCAGTAGTCAATGGCGCACGACAAGTGGAATGCACCATCAATGGCCTGGGCGAACGGGCCGGCAACGCCGCCTTGGAGGAAGTTGTCATGGCAGTGAGGACCAGAAAGGATTTCTTCCCCTGTCATACTGACATCGATGCGAGGGAAATCGTCCCCTGCTCCAAATTGGTATCCAGCATTACCGGCTTTCCGGTGCAGCCGAACAAGTCCATTGTCGGGGCTAATGCCTTTGCCCATGAATCCGGCATTCACCAAGATGGTGTCATCAAGCATCGGGAAACTTATGAAATCATGAGCGCGGAGGAAGTCGGCTGGACTGCCAACCGCATGGTATTGGGCAAGCATTCGGGCCGCAATGCTTTCCGCGCCCGCATGGCCGAACTGGGGGTGGAATTTGCCTCAGAGGAAGAACTCAACACGGTCTTTTCACGATTCAAGCAACTGGCCGACCGGAAACATGAAATTTTTGACGAAGATTTGCAATCACTGTTGAACGAGGCCGATACCGAGGCTTCGGAGGAATATGTGAAACTGGTGGCATTGGACTTTTCTTCCGGCATGGGGGAAAGGCCGCAAGCCAGGGTAACGATCAAAACCGGGCATCAGGAACATCAGGCCGATTTTTCGGCCAGCGGCGGGGTGGTCGATGCCAGCCTCAAAGCCATCGAATCCTTATTGAATACGGAGGCCAAGCTCACGCTTTATTCCGTCAACAATATCACCAGCGGAACCGATGCCCAAGGCGAAGTCACCGTGCGCTTGGAAAAAGGCGGGCGTATCGTTAATGGTCAAGGCGCAGACACCGACATCGTGATTGCTTCGGCCAAAGCTTACATTAATGCCGTCAATAAGTTGCAAGCCAGCAACAAGCGCAAGCACCCGCAAGTCGACGAAGTGGACGTGTAAGCTCAAGGATGGAAACTGGGGAAAAAACTCGGCTGGCCTATCTGGATGCCATGGGCATTCAAGTTTGGGGCTTGCGTACACGCCCTCCGGGGTACGGGGCAGCGGATCACGAATCCGCTGTTTCGTCTTTTGACGCTGAAATCACTAGTCAGACAGACAGGATCGATGAGATTGGCTTGCCGGAACAACCAGACGCACCGCCCATCCCTGACCAACAAAAACCGGTTAAAGCCAATTTTGAAATGCCTGTTGCAGCAGAGAGTCCCAAGACAAGGCCATTGCTCATTCCCACCTGTAGCTGGGACGAGCTTCAAGCCCAAGTCGCCGCTTGCACCGCCTGCACCCTGCATCAAACCCGCACCCAAACCGTGTTCGGTGTTGGCGACCGCAACGCGAATTGGATGGTGATTGGCGAAGCCCCCGGCGAACAAGAAGATTTGCAGGGGGAGCCTTTCGTGGGACGGGCGGGCTTGCTGCTGAATGAAATGCTACGCGGCATCGGTTTGGAGCGTGAGCAGGTTTTTATCGCCAACATCTTAAAATGCCGACCACCGAAAAACCGCGACCCTCAAGTGGAGGAAGCGGCAGCCTGTGAAGGCTATCTAAAACAACAACTTGCCCTAGTCAGCCCGAAGATCATCCTCGCCGTTGGCCGCATCGCCGCGCAAAATTTGTTGAAAACCACCACGCCGATTGGCAAACTGCGCGGATTGGTTCACGATTATCAAGGCGTTCCCTTGGTGGTCACCTACCATCCTGCCTATTTATTGCGTTCACCTTTGGAAAAACGCCGGGCTTTTGACGATCTCCGCCTAGCCTTGCACACTTACCGCAAAACTATTTGACTTGGGAGCCCTGTTTTGTATGTCCGGCCTGATTGAAAGCTTGAGGAGATGGATTGTGTACGATGCGGATAGAGAGTTTTATGCCAAATTCAACCCAAGTTTAGTGGAAGCCGCCGAACTTGAATTCAGGCCCATGCGCAAATCCGACCTCAAGGCCATCGCAGCCATCGAAGACAAGGCTTACGAATTCCCTTGGGAGCCTTCCACGTTCAAAGACTGCCTGAGTGTCGGTTATTGCTGTTGGGTGGGCGAAAAACTCGGCAAAGTCGTCGCCTATGGCATCGTCACCGTCGGCGCTGGCGAATCGCACATCCTCAATGTCTGTATTTCGCCCGAAATGCAAGGCCGTGGTTATGGCCGGCGGATGATGTTAAAACTGATGGAAGTCGCCAAAAGCCACAAAGCCGAAATGATGATTTTGGAAGTTCGACCCTCCAACCCCAAAGCCATCAAGCTGTATCATGACTTGGGTTTCAATGAAATCGGAACCCGCAAAGCCTATTACCCGGCCCAAAAAGGACGGGAGGATGCGATTGTCATGGCGATTAATCTTTAAGATGAAAAAGGCGATGAGCAAATTCACACAAATCCCAAATGTCATGAGAATACTGAGCGCCTTGGCAATGTTCTCACCGATAAGTCCGATGCGAATCTATTTCAACCGCTTACGCGGATGTCAAATTGGAAACAATTGCTGGATAGGCGACCAAGCATTCTTGGATGTACACCCTCAACACCCCGACCCGAATAATTGCATTATCATTGGCAATGATGTGGCGATAGGGCCAAGTACAAAAATCTTCACGCATGACACCAGCTTTTGGCAAGTGTCAGGTCATAAGATACCGATCAAGTTCGTGCGTGTGGAAATCGGCGACAATACCTGGATAGGCCCAAATTCTTTTATCTTTAATGCAAAAATCGGCTCGCATTGCATCATCGCACCCCATACCGTGGTCAAAAAAGATATTCCTGATTATTCAATCGCATCAGGCAATCCGTGTAAAATAAGCAATCTTATTTTGGAAGAATGACATGTTTGGGATGCGCTTCGACATTGATTGCCATTACGGGCTAACCAAAAAATTAAACCCGCTGCTGGAAGTTTTGGATAAATATGGCATTAAGGCAACATTTTTCTGTGTCATGGGTCGGGATGCCAACCTATATGAGATTTTCAAGCTACGCATCCTAGCCCGCAAAAAAACAATAAAAAGTAATGCGATGAATCCAAGCGGCGCGTCATTACCCCCAAACTTGCCAAAAATAATTCATACTTTAAGCTTTCCTCGGTATGTTGGACATACCCATCCCAATATACTGCAAAAGCTAGTCGATTCTGGTCATGAAGTCTATCCGCATGGATGGTCGCATATTCAATGGCAACGTAATATAGATAACATCAATTTAAGAGAACACTTGGATCGCTGCACAGAATCCTATTATAAAATATTTGGTAAATACCCTATCGGTTTTGGCTCTCCCGGCAGGGTTTATAACGAAACGGCTTTAAGGCTTTTTGATGAATATGGATTCTTATTTGTAGGTGATATGGATGGTGAAAAACCGTTTAGGGTAACGCCATTCAATAGCATTCAGATTCCTGTAACGTTATTTAAAACAATTGCCCAGTTAAGATCGGAAAACCTAGATTGTGATGCTATTGTTGACCGATATTTCCAGCATATTATCGGAAATTATTTTTCGGTCATTTATGAGCATCCTGATAATCTGGATGCATTTGAACTCATGGTCTTAAGCAAATTATTTGAAAAATTGACATGCAACGGTATTCGTTCAATGACATTTGGCGAAATTTATGATGCGGTAAGCGGCGACTGTTAGTTGATTAAACCAAGCGAAACAGTTACATGGTGGTTTTCGCTTAAATTCGGCATTCTTCTTTCTATTTCCAAATAAAGCGGGTGGGGGAGGCGAAAGCCTTCCCTACCCTATCAGCCCTATTCAAACCAACACTTTACCCAATTTTTCAAAGAAATCTTCCCTTTCTTTGAGTCCATTGATGCCACCATTGACTTTCCTGCTGATGGCTTCAATAGGATAACAGGAATAGTTGTACCACCGCTTTTTCTTGCCATCGTATCGCTTGATAGTCACCTTCACATCATCCGGCTGGCAAAGCATGTTCAAATCTTTGGTCGTCCAATAAATCAGTGCGGCCAGCGTACCAAATTTAGGATCGGCAAGTAAGGTAGGCTTTTTTAATAAATTATCATCTGCAAAAAGTGCCCTTTCCTCATCACTGAGAAAGTGCAATTTTTCCAATTCCGTTCCAGCCGTCCTGTAATTGGCCCTTCCCGTCGTCTGTATCGGTGATCTCCCTTTAAATCTAACCCCATCCCCTTTATAAATATTCCCTAAATCTTTTCTTCCTTCATAGGCAGCACCGCTGGCATACTCTTCATAGGCATTCCATTGGTCGCTTTCATGGGCGATTTGAGCGATGAAATGCCTAGCCTCCAACACCGTGTCAAGGTCGAAATAATTGGCATAGGCATTAAATGTATCCACAAAACCTTTTAAATTATCAAGCTTGTTTTGCTTACCTCGTTTTGCATTGACTGCGGGAAATAATTTCAGCAATGCATCCTCATCGAGTTTCACTTCTGCTTCTAATTGGCTCATTTTCGATTCCCCTACAATGTGATGATATAGGTTCGAGCGTTTGCATACTCGTTCATTCCCCACGACTTGTCAAAGCATGAGAAATTCATCTCTAGCCTATTGGAATGACCATGGCAGGTCAACTATTTCAATTCATGATGAGATGACGGCCTCTTTGCAATCAACTTGATACCCATCATAAATCCCCCTTCAAGGGATTAGACTGGTATAGCGATCCATCTGTCGAAAGGGGGAGGGTTATTAATTTATTTAGCCCATCGCAAAAGCAATTCGATTAGACAGCCGCCAGAGCTTGGGCCAAGTCTTCCTTCAAATCGTCGATGTGTTCGATGCCGATGGACAAGCGCACCATGTCCACGGAAACACCTGCTTTGGCAAGTTCTTCCGGCGACAACTGACGATGTGTGGTGCTGGCCGGGTGACAGGCAAGTGATTTGGAGTCGCCAATATTGACCAAGCGGGTAAACAGCTTCAATGCATCTTGGAAGCGAGCCCCGGCTTCGGCCCCACCTTTGACACCAAACGTCAAAATGCCCGAGGCGCGTCCGTTCATGTAGCGTTGAACTAAGGGGTAGTCCACATGATCGGGCAAGCCGGCATAATTCAGCCAACTGACTTTATCCTGTTGGCGCAGGAATTCCGCGACGGCCACGGTGTTTGCGCAGATGCGATCCATGCGTAAAGCCAAGGTTTCTATGCCCTGCAAAATCATGAAGCTATTAAACGGTGAAATCGCACCGCCAGTGTTGCGCAAGGGTACGACCCGCGCCCGCCCGATATAGGCAGCTTCGCCCAAGGCTTCGGTGTACACCACGCCATGATAAGAAACGTCCGGTTCGTTCAAGCGACGGAAACGGGATTTGTGTTCTGCCCATGGGAACTTGCCGCTATCCACGATGACACCGCCTAAGGTCGTGCCATGCCCACCCATATACTTCGTCAACGAATGCACTACGATGTCCGCGCCATGTTCAATAGGACGGCATAAATAAGGTGTGGGGACGGTGTTGTCCACAATCAGCGGAACTCCCGCATCGTGTGCGACTTTGGCAAAAGCCGCTAAATCGACAATATTGCCCAAGGGGTTGCCGATGGATTCGCAAAAAACGGCCTTGGTTTTTCCATCGATTAGGGGCTTGAAGCTGTCAGGGTCACGATAATCCGCAAACCGGACTTGGATGCCCCATTGCGGCAGAGTGTGGGCGAAAAGGTTATAAGTACCGCCGTATAAAGTCCCAACCGACACGATATTATCCCCGGCCTCGGCGATGGTCAACAACGAATAGGTGATGGCCATGGCCCCCGATGCAAGGCCCAGCGCACCGATACCCCCTTCCAAGGCGGCAATCCGCTTTTCCAGCACATCCGTGGTTGGATTCATAATGCGGGTGTAGATATTGCCTTGCACCTTCAGATCGAACAAATCCGCACCGTGCTGAGTATCGTCAAAGGCATAGGAAACAGTTTGATAAATCGGCACGGCGACCGCCTTGGTGGTGGGGTCCGGCGAATAACCTTCATGGATGGCGAGTGTTTCAAATTTCATGGATGACTCCTATTATTTTTTAATGCCTTGATAGGCTTCTTCGCTTTCCCGCATGATGCGGTTGCCTTCGTCAATCAAACGTTGGCCTTCTTCGACTTTGATACGGCCTTGACGGACGATTTCCTCGCCCGTTTGAACTTTTTGTTGGCCTAGCTTCCAGTTTTCGCCATATTTGGCTAGGTTTTGGCTTTCCAGCAGCATCAGTTCACCCGACTTCAGTTTTGGTTCTTCCACGGGTGGGGGTGTGGCTGGCGGTTTAGACGCGCAGGCAGCGAGGATGACAGTGCCAGCCAAAGCGAGCAAAGATTTTTTGGCAGAAAAAAGGGGGGGCATGTTGAATCGGCTCCTAGTTGTTTTGATCTGCATATTCTATCTCAAAATCATAGGCTTAATGGGGCAGAAAGAGAAACAGCAAGAAATCTGGGATTAAGCAAGTCAAACTTAGGAATGGAGCGTCAAAGCTTGCTTTGACAAAAGCTTGCTTTGACAAAAGCTTGCTTTGACAAACGAGGCAAGATTCGCATTTCCAAATAATCCGTCAATGCGTCCTATGACGATTTTAACTCATCAGAGGGTTATTATTTTCAGAATCCTATCGAAAAAGTATGGAATGCTGGTGTACAAGTCATCTGGAAAGCCATTTCGATGGAGGCTGGCTTCACCCTGCCTACCCCGACGCATGACTGATTGAAGGGAAATAAAGAAGCAAAAAGCCCCGAGACATCCAATGTTCGGGGCTTGTCACCGATTGGTTGGCTAACTCCAGTCCTTGGCAACATCTATGCTGAGGGTTCCTTGAATTCCTTATCCGGCGTTTGGTGGCGACGTGTAAATATTGCACTATTTGTAAGTCCAAGTCATGACGGCCTAGGATTATTTTTTTGTAGGATTTGGCCTACAAGGACTGCAATCGCCATTCATTCCTTGCTTAGGGTTTATCTCGTGGCGACTTGGCTTTATCATATCCAAAACCTAACCAACCTCAGAAACAATGAATATGGCAGATCGCATTGCCGAAGTAACACGCAACACCTTGGAAACACAAATCCGAGTCCGCCTCAATCTTGATGGCAATGGCACGGGATGCTTTGAAACCGGCGTGCCATTCCTTGAACACATGATGGATCAAATTGCCCGTCATGGCATGATTGACCTTGAAATCCAAGCCAAAGGCGATTTGCACATCGACGCACACCATACGGTTGAGGATGTGGGCATCACCTTCGGACAAGCCATTGACAAGGCGGTAGGCGATAAAAAAGGCATACGCCGCTACGGTCATGCCTACGTGCCGTTGGATGAGGCGCTTTCCCGTGTTGTAATCGATTTCTCTGGCCGACCTGGATTGGTTTATGGCGTAAACTTTCCGCGTGATCGGATTGGCAACTTCGATGTGGATTTGTTTTCAGAGTTCTTTCGAGGTTTCGTGAATCATGCTAAAGTCACTTTGCATATCGATTCTTTAAAAGGGGTCAACGCCCATCATGTGGCGGAAACCATCTTCAAGGCGTTTGGACGGGCTTTGCGCATGGCGCTGGAACCTGACGAACGCATGCAGGGCATTCTCCCTTCCACCAAAGGTTCGCTTTAAGAGTCTTACTATCTATGACTATCCTCATTCTCGGTTTGATGATTCTTCTTGGCATACACTCTGTCAGGATCTATGCAGAAGCTTGGCGCGACGCGCAAGTGGCAAAATTTGGCTTAAACACATGGAAGGGTATTTTTTCAGTGATTTCGCTGCTTGGCTTTGCGCTCATCGTGATCGGTTTCGGTCAAGCGCGCGCTGAGCCAATATTCTTGTGGCATCCACCGGCCGTGCTTAGGCATATCGCCGGGTTAATCATGATCTTGTCTTTCGTCATGGTTGCAGCAGCCTATGTTCCGGGCAACCGAATCAAAGCCAGGATCGGGCATCCGATGTTGGCGGGTGTCAAAGGCTGGGCATTTGCCCATTTGCTTTCCAATGGCACTATGGCTGACGTGATTCTGTTTGGCGCTTTTCTATCATGGGCGGAACTCGCCTTCCAATGGTCGCGGAGACGGGATCGTGAAGCGGGTACGGTTTATCCTGTCGGCCCGTTAAGTAGCGATATAATCACCGTTGCGGCTGGCTTGCTCGCGTGGGCCGTGTTTGCTTTCGGGCTGCACGGCTGGCTGTTCAATGTGCGTCCTTTCGGTTAAATTAATATCTTGGTTGTAATCAACTTTCCCCATCATCCCGTTTAAGCTTATGTCCACCGTGGCAGTGATTGATTATGGAATGGGCAACCTCCATTCCATCGGCAAGGCACTACAACATGCCGACCCGAAAACCCGCGTCTTGGTCACTTCAGAACCCAGTCAATTGCGTAGCGCAGACCGAGTCGTTTTCCCCGGTGTCGGGGCTATTCGCGATTGCATGGCTGCACTGCAAGACTTGAATTTGGTTCCTTTATTGGCCGAACTTTCCTCCACTAAGCCATTTTTAGGCGTTTGCCTTGGGATGCAAGCCCTATTGGATGAAAGCGAGGAAAATGAGGGGGTTTCCTGCCTAGGTCTTTTACCCGGACGGGTGGTCAAGTTTGCCGATGACTTGAAGGATGTCACAGGGCAAAACTTGAAGATTCCACACATGGGCTGGAACCGGGTTCATCAAACGGGTGTCCACCCTTTATGGGAAGGCATACCGCAAGACAGCCGGTTTTATTTTGTGCATAGCTATTATGCCAGCCCGACCAACCCAGACCATATTGCGGCGACCACTGATTTTCCGACCCCGTTTGCTTCGGCTTTGAGCAAGGGCAAATTGTTCGCAGTCCAATTCCACCCGGAAAAGAGCCAAGCTGCCGGGCTGAGGTTGTTGGCTAATTTTCTCAAATGGAACCCTTAAAAATGACCTTTATTCTCTTTCCTAATCATTTCACCAAAGCGAGGATTCAATCATGTTATTGATACCTGCTATCGACTTGAAAGATGGCAAGTGTGTCCGCCTGAGACAAGGGCGGATGGAGGATGACACCGTGTTTTCCGACGACCCGGTTGCCGTGGCCGGTCGTTGGGTGGCGGCGGGGGCAAAACGCTTGCATTTGGTTGATCTGGACGGGGCATTTGCCGGCGCACCGCGCAACTGGGATGTCATCAGTGCCATTCGGGAAACCTACCCCGACATTGAGATTCAAGTGGGCGGCGGCATCCGGGATGAAGAGACTATCGAAGGTTATCTGAATGCCGGGGTCGATTTTGTGATTATTGGCACGAAAGCGGTCAGCGCCCCCCACTTTGTCAAAGACATCGTGATGGATTTTCCAAACCACATCATCGTCGGTTTGGATGCCAAAGATGGCAAGGTCGCAATCGACGGTTGGTCCAAACTCTCCCATCACGATGTGATTGATCTAGCCCAGAAATTTGAGCATGACGGGGTCAATGCGATAGTTTACACCGACATCAGCCGCGACGGCATGATGGGCGGGGTGAACATTGAGGCGACGGCCCGACTGGCCCGCTCCATCCGCATTCCGGTCATTGCCTCCGGTGGCATCACCAATATCGAGGACATTAAAGCGGTCGGCGCTATCGTCAGCGATGGTGTGATGGGGGCGATTACTGGCAGAGCCATTTACGAAGGCACCTTGGATTTCGAGGAAGCCCGCAAACTAGCGGAAACTTTTTAATGTTAGCCAAACGCATTATCCCCTGCTTGGACGTGGACAATGGCCGCGTCGTCAAAGGTGTCAAATTTGTCGAAATCCGCGATGCCGGCGACCCGGTGGAAATTGCCCGCCGCTATGATTTGGAAGGCGCGGACGAATTGACCTTCCTCGACATCACCGCCAGTTCCGATAACCGGGAAACCATGGTGCATGTGGTCGAGCAAGTCGCTGGTGAAGTCTTCATCCCTTTAACGGTCGGCGGTGGCATTCGCACCTTGGAAGATATACGCCGTATGCTCAATGCCGGGGCCGACAAGGTCAGCATCAACACAGCGGCGGTATTCAACCCGGAATTCGTTCGCGAAGCGGCAGAGAAATTTGGCTCGCAGTGCATCGTCGTGGCGATTGATGCCAAGAAAGTCAGTGACGATCCGAAACGTTGGGAAATCTTCACCCATGGCGGACGTAAACCGACTGGCTTGGATGCGGTGGAATGGGCGAAAAAAATGGTCGAATATGGCGCTGGGGAAATCTTGCTGACCAGCATGGATCGCGATGGAACCCGTGTAGGGTTCGACTTGGAAGTGACCCGCGCCATCAGCGAAGCTGTCACCGTGCCAGTCATCGCCTCCGGCGGGGTCGGCAATCTGCAACATTTGGCTGACGGCATCATTGACGGCAAAGCCGACGCAGTGCTTGCCGCCAGCATTTTCCATTTTGCCGAATACACCATTCGCGAGGCAAAAGAACACATGGCCTCACGTGGAATCGAGGTACGTTTATGAGTGCTTGGCTGGATGAAATCCGCTGGACCGCAGACGGACTCGTCCCAGTCATTGCCCAAGAAGCTTCAACCGGCAAGATTTTGATGTTTGCTTGGATGAACCGGGAATCTTTGCAACTAACCGCCGAGGAAGGCTATGCCTGTTATTGGTCCCGATCCCGCAATAAACTCTGGCGCAAGGGCGAAGAATCCGGTCATCGGCAAAAAGTCTTGGAAATACGCTTTGATTGCGATGAAGATGTGATATTGATTGCTGTCGAACAAGAAGGCGGCATTGCTTGCCATACCGGTCGGCATAGTTGTTTTTACCGGCGATTGAATAATCGGCAATGGGAGACAGTGGAGCCAGTGTTGAAGGAGCCTAGTAGTATTTATAAGTAGGTTAAAAGAGGGGTGCTATGACCGACAATGTTGAAAATTTGATACTTGAACATTTACGGGTGCTACGTTCTGAAATCCAGACCATGCGAACTGAAATGCACACCGAGTTTAAGGACGTGAAGCTTCGCATGTCTAGTATTGAAAATGCGATGGTGTCCATTAGACTTTATCGGAAACCTTCAACTGATGCAGCAATGGCGGGTTCGCTCACTTAGGTTTCCGATAAAGTCTAGTGAACTTGATTCTGCCGACATTCCCAGTAATTATGTGCGCTAGTAGATTAGCTCAAACAATATTGTTGAACGTATCACGCACATTGAGACGAGGCTTATAATTGTTCGCAGGTTCCCAAACTCCAGTTTGGGAACCTCTACCTTACAAGCTCTGCTTGCGGAAGCCCCAAGAAGCAGGAGCTTCAAACACTGAGTTCCCAAGCTGGAGCTCTCGTCGTTATACACAAGTGGTCGAAGCCCGTCATTCCGGCATGGACTGCCGGAATCCAGTCACAGGGAGGTGAATCTGCGGATTGGTGTGTTAACTTGAATCAAACACTTACATATCGACGAGTTACCGTCCATGGCACTGGATTCCTGCATCCCTGCTGGAATGACGGTACTACGGCTTGGCGAGACTTGTGTATAACGACGAGAGCTCCAGCTTGGGAACCAGCTAAAACGTGCTGTCTATTTCCGATGGAGGAAAGGATTATTTGAAGAAGATGTTTGAATGAATTACGGCATCCGCGTAGCAAACACCATGAACGCAAAACCTCCCTCTAATGCAAACCAAGCGGAGAAAACCAATGACACCCCAACAAATTCAACAGGCGGAACAGTGCCTGATGCAATGGCGAGTCAGCCACAGCGACCCGGACAGCCGACGGGAAGCTTATCGCCGGGAGATTCTGACGTTCACCCTCAACTCGATGGCGATGGAAAACGAGCCAGTCAACCCGGAACGTCTGGCGCAATTGCTCAAACAACCCAGCCTCAAGACGCAACCCGAGAACTGAACACGGCAAATGGTCAACTGCAATACAGTGCCGTCGCCGAACGCTTGGCAGTGAACATAGCCCAATTCAATCCAGCGGCAGACGACGAACCCGCCAAAGCAGCCTCTCAATGCGCTTCGTTCCGCCGATAATGGCGACTTGCTTTACTTTCCGGGCTTTGGCTAGAACGGCTTACTAAATGAAAGAATTATATTTGCGCTTAAGCGCGATTTTCTCGTTACCTTGGTAGAATTGGTAAACTTTTCGGCGCAATATACTGAGTGCCGCTGTTGCGGGTTGGTAGTAAAACGTAACGCAGCATTGTCAGCAATTCTCATTATGAGGCAAAGCGTTGATGTATAAGCCGTCATTCCTGCCGGGAAGCAGGAATCCAGTCACAGGGACGTGAAACTAGGATTTGCCAGTCATGTTTAATCAGACACTTATGAACCGACAAGTTACCGTCCATGGCACTGGATTCCGGCAGTCCATGCCGGAATGACG
>CAIOOA010000246.1 GCA_903859815.1 uncultured Methylococcaceae bacterium
AAGCAAGCTTTGACGCTCCAACATTAAGTCAAAGCAAGCTTTGACGCTCCAACATTAAGTCAAAGCAAGCTTTGACGCTCCAACATTAAGTCAAAGCAAGCTTTGACGCTTCAACATTAAGTCAAAGTAAGCTTTGACGCTCCAACATTAGGCCACTGCGTAACATCAGTGAATAAAAAAAGCCGACTCGGAAAGTTTTCCGAGCCGGCTTTGATTTTTTTTCAGCGCGGGAGCTTAAAACTCCCGTACCATCTTACTAGAGCTGATTATTTCTCTAATAGTACCGCATGGGCTGCTGCCAGACGGGCAACGGGGACACGCGGACCGGAGCAAGACACATAGGTCAAGCCTGCTTTGTGGCAGAAATAGATCGACTCAGGGTGACCGCCGGCTTCGCCGCAGATGCCAACCTTGAGTTCCGGCTTGGTCTGACGACCCTTGGTCACGGCGATTTCCATCAGCGGACCAACGCCGTTGATATCCAATGCCTCGAAGGGGTTGTCGCTGATGACGCCCTGTTCGATGTAAAGCGGCAGGAACTTGTTTTCTGCATCTTCACGTGAGAACGACAACGCGGCTTGGGTCAAGTCATTGGTTCCGAAGGAGAAGAATTCGGCCACTTCCGCCAATTCATGGGCGCGGACGGTGGCACTGACCGTTTCGATCATGCTGCCAAACTTCACATTCAACTTGATGCCGGCCTTAGCTTCCACTTCAGCGGTAATTTCGTCGACCCACACTTTAACCTGCTTCAGTTCGGCAAGGTTGATGACTTGGGGAACCATGATTTCAGGGTGTACGTCAATCTTGGCCTTCAAGCATTCGGCAGTCGCTTCCAACACGCCACGAATCTGCATCTCGTAGATTTCAGGATAGGTGATGCCTAAGCGCACACCGCGATGACCCAGCATTGGGTTGACTTCATACAGTTCTTTCACCTTACGCAGCATCCGTTCCTTCTTCTCCAAGGCGGCATTGAGCTCATCTGGTGTCAAATCGCCTCCAAGCAAGGAGCCGCCGGCTGCCAAATGACCCTTGACAACTTTTTGATAGTGCTTGATGTCGTCAATGTCTTCGACCAACTGACTTTCGTTGGGCAGGAATTCATGCATCGGCGGGTCGAGCAGACGCACAGTCACCGGACGCGGAGCCATGGCGGTGAAGATTTGCTTGAAGTCTTCGCGCTGAATGGGCAACAACTTGTTCAGGGCTTCGACACGCTCTTCGACGGTGCGAGCCAAGATCATGTCAACCACCAAGGGCAGTCTTTCGCTGGCATTAAACATGCGTTCGGTACGGCATAAGCCGATGCCAACCGCGCCGAATTCGACCGCCTTCTGCGCTGCTTCAGGGGTGTCCGCATTCGCCATGACCTTCAGGCGTGCGATTTCGTCCGCCCAACTGAGCAAGGTCTTCAATTCTTCGGAGAAAATCGGGGGTATGGTGGGGATTTCACCCAGGTAGACATTGCCTGTGCCGCCATCAATGGTGATGACATCACCTTCGCGCAAGGATAGATCGCCAATGGTTGCCATGCGGGCGCGAGTGTCCACATGGATGCCTTCCGCGCCTGCGACGCAAGCTTTGCCCATGCCACGCGCCACCACGGCGGCATGTGAAGTTTTGCCGCCACGGCTGGTTAGAATGCCTTGCGAGGCAAAGAATCCGTGAATGTCTTCCGGTTTGGTTTCTTCACGAACCAAGATGACTTTCTCACCCGCACGACCGCGAAGTTCGGCATTGTCCGCATCGAATACGCAGATACCGCTGGCCGCGCCGGGTGAAGCGGGAAGCCCTTGAGCCAATGGCTTCTGACCGTGTTTTGGGTCAAGCCTTGGGTGCAGCAGTTGTTCCAGATCATTCGGTTGAACGCGCAGCAAAGCCTTTTCTTTGGAAATCAGTCCTTCGTTGAACATTTCCACGGAGGTGCGCACCAAGGACGTTGCGTTCATCTTGCCATTGCGAGTTTGCAAGCAATAAAGCACGGCCTTTTCGATGGTGTACTCGTAATCTTGAACTTCCGAGTAGTGCGTTTCCAATTTATTGCGCAATTCAACCAACTGGCGATACAGGTCTGGCATTTCCTTGTCCATCTCATGCACTGGCTTCGGTGTACGGATACCGGCCACTACGTCTTCGCCTTGGGCGTTGACTAAGTACTCGCCATACATTTCGTTCGTACCCGTCCCAGGGTTGCGGGTGAAACCGACGCCAGTGGCGCAATCATTGCCTAAGTTGCCGAACACCATGGTTTGCACGTTGACGGCAGTGCCGTTAGCCATGGCCGGGGTGATCTTGAATTCTCGGCGGTAATCGACGGCGCGCTTGCCCATCCATGAGTTGAACACGGCCTTGATGGCAATTTCGAGCTGCTCGAAAACGTCTTCCGGGAAGGGTTTGCCAGTGTGATTGCGCACGACATTCAGGAATCGCTCGCTAACATCCTTTAGATGCTCTGCATTCAAACCGATGTCAGCCTTGACCCCTGCATGGCGTTTCACTTCGTCGAACTCTTCGTCAAACAGTTCGTCGGGTACGCCTAATGCGACCTTGCCGAACAATTGGACGAAGCGGCGGTAAGCATCATAACCAAACCGCTCGTTCTTGGTCTGGGCGATTAGACCGGGCAGGGTTGATGCGTTAAGGCCAAGGTTAAGGACGGTATCCATCATTCCGGGCATGGACATCGCAGAACCGGAACGCACGGAAACCAATAAGGGATTCTCAGTGCCACCAAAGCTCTTGCCAGTCTTTTTTTCGACCTCCTTGATGTGGCTCTTGACTTCGTCAAGGACTCCAGGGGGTAAACCGTTTAAATCCTGATATTCCAAGCACGCTTCCGTACTGATGACAAACCCCGGCGGCACATTCAAGCCAAATTGGGTCATTTCGCAAAGGTTTGCGCCCTTGCCTCCAAGCAGATGCTTGTTTTTACCATCGCCTTCCGTAAATGCAAAAACGTATTTCTTACTCATAATAGATTTCTCCTAGTATTAAAAAGATCGTTGAGTGATGATTGGCCATAGAACAGGCATATCACCTGTGTTTATTTTGTAGTTTGGCCATTTCGGTATGTTCCAGCACCCGCAACTGGGCGAGTGCCTTGACTAATTCGAGCTTGGCTACATCTCGAACAGAATCGATTGGGCTGGTCTTGAGCACTTGTTCGGCTCTGGCCTTTGCCGCTTCGGCGGCACTGCGAATAATTTCGTTCGAGCGCAGCATTTGGTCGGCTAGCACGGTGACGGTGGAGTTCTTCACTTCCAAGTATCCGCCCGACACATAGTACAATTGGCTTTCGTTTTGGACAGTCAGAATCCTGATTTCCCCTGGATTAAGCTTGCTGAGAAATGGGGCATGACGAGGCAAAATGCAGACTTCCCCATCCGCCGCCGGGGCCACCAAGCTAATGCATTGCCCCGAATAAATCTGCTGCCCGACATCGGCTATTTCGACTTGCAGTAAGTTTCTTGTGTCTGGGCTTATGGTTTGCATAGAGGAATCTCCTTGAATAATCCCGCCTCTCGCATGGCAAGCAAGATCACCCCTGTGGCACCTTCAGCCGGAATATGATCGGTGTTGACAACCAAATCGAAATTCTTCGCCAATTCCAAAGAACAATGCTCGATCCTATCGTTATACAGGTCGATCACTGCCTTGTGGCGCTTGTTGTTGATTTCAAACACCTTATGCTCGGCCTGCATCAAGGGTATGTCAAACTCTTCGGCAATGCGTTGGGCGCAGACTACCTTTGAGCCAACGACGCGGACGCGGAAGATTGGCTTGCCGGCCAGAATCAAATGTGCCCCCCTTCCAATGATGATGCAGTTTTTGCGGGCAAGCTCGGTGACAACTTGGCAAAGATGTTTGCGGTAATCATGTAAAGTGGCGGGATTGCCGCTGACCAGGCCATAGAGATAGGCGCTGAGACCCGCACTGGACTGTTCGTCGTGGGTCTCGAAATGGAACTTATCGGTCTTAGCGCTTTGGGCAACCATGTCGAGAATTTCCTTGTCGTAGACGGGTATGCCTAAGGATTGGGATAATCTCTGTGCAATGTCTTCACCCAATGCCCCGTAATCACGGGAAATGGTGACTACAATGGAGTGATGGTCTTCTTGCGGTTTGCGGTGTGCGTGGGTTTTGGCTTCGAAGTCTCTGGCAAGGACGTTCTTTAAATAAGTCAAAGGGTCAATGATAGTCATGGCTGGATATTCCTCTTAGTCTTGTGCTTGAGCCACGGAATCAGGATGCCTAAGACTGCCAAGCTTACCCGTATAGGGTGGATTGGAGTCAGGGTGTTGATTCCGGTCACGATGTCGGTTCATGATGGCGACCACTTCAAGCGGGTCGTCAGTAATAGAGATCAATTCAAGTTCATCCGCTTCGATCAATTTGTTTGACAGCATAGTGTCTTTGATCCAAGCCATCAGCCCCGACCAATATTCAGAGCCGAACAATATTAGCGGCATCGGTGGGGTTTTGTGCGTTTGCATTAGGGTAAGCGCCTCGAATAGCTCATCCAAAGTGCCGAACCCCCCCGGCAAACACACATACCCCATAGAATACTTGATGAACATGACTTTGCGGACAAAGAAATAACGAAACTCCAAGTCCAAATTCTGATACGGATTTGGCCTCTGTTCGTGGGGCAATTCGATATTCAATCCGATGGAAGGCGTTTCCTTCAAAAATGCCCCTTTGTTGGCTGCTTCCATGATGCCCGGGCCTCCGCCAGTTATGATGGAATAGCCATTTTTGGCAAGCAGTTCGGCGATGGTTTGGGCGGCATTGTAGAACTGGGAACCCGGCCTGAGCCTAGCCGAACCAAACACCGAAACCGCATAACGCACATTCGCCAACTTCTCAAAACCCTCAGTGAACTCACTGATGATACGGAACATGCGCCAAGATTCGTCACCTTTCAGGTCTTCAATCATAGGCTTTTAAGCGGATTGTCACTCTATTTCAAAATAAATTAGCCAATTATTGCAGATTGGAACGAATTCTGATACGAATCCGGTATGCGTTAGTCATAGTTGCTCCATTTCACAATTCAACTCTTGCATTTTCTGTTCCCAAGGAGATCAACTTGGCCATTAGTATTCTCAATGCTTGCCCACGATGGCTGAGTTGGTTTTTAAGGTCTGGCGGCAATTCGGCGGACGCGCAAGCATGGTTAGGCACATAAAACAAGGGGTCGTAGCCGAAACCATTTTTTCCAGTCAGTTCGTGTAAAATGCGCCCTTCCCAAGCGGCCTCGGCGATGATTGGGTTGGCATCCATGGCAGAACGGACATACACCATCGCGCAACGGAAACGTGCCGTGCGTTGGCTGCTTTCCAAACCTTCCATTGCTTTGAGCAGTTTTGCATTGTTTTCATGGTCAGCGGCATTGGGGCCTGCATAGCGAGCCGAATAAACACCTGGTTCACCACCCAACGCATCCACTTCCAAGCCGGAATCGTCGGCGATGCTCGGCAAACCGCTCAATTGGGCGGCGTGACGGGCTTTGATCAGAGCGTTTTCCAAAAATGTTTTTCCCGTTTCTTCGGCTTCCTCTTTGAAGAACAAGCCTTGTGGTAGGATTTCAATATCCAGATCAGACAAGAGCGACTGGATTTCTCGGATTTTACCGGGGTTATTGGATGCGAGGAGGATTATTTTGGGCATATTCATAATGATACACAAAATTATGTAAATTCTCTGGTAGTGTTTTCGGTTTTTAGTGAATAGGCTTTTTCTCTAACCTACTTAGTGTCCCCGCTGTTGCTGAATCTACCGAATGTTTCCGAATGAATTGTGATTTAATTACATTTTGAAAACGCTTGATGCAAATGCCATATCGAGATAGTGAAAATCAAAGCCCCCCAAAGCCATCGGGCCGAAGTACAAACCACTTTAATCTGTCATATGCTTGGATTGTTCGAGTTTTTTTGCTGGCCGCAGCCTATTTCATAACAGGCAAGTTAGGCATCTTCCTAGCCATCACCCCCGGTTATGCAACGGCCATTTGGCCTCCATCCGGTATTGCATTGGCAGGGATTTTAATCTATGGATATCGGGTTTGGCCGGGAATTCTGTTAGGGTCGTTTCTGATCAACTTCCCAGTCACATTATCTGCCGCCCCTCCCTCGGAAACCCTGTACTCAGTCATTATTTCCTTGGTTATTAGTGGTGGGGCGAGTCTGCAAGCAGTGGTCGGAGCCTATTGGGTCAAACGCTTTGCTGGTTTTCCAAACCCGCTTGCCAAGGAAAAGGATGTTTTTTTGTTCTTACTGTTTGGGGGTGTTTTAAGCTCGCTCATCAATTCGACCCTCTCAGCCACTACCCTCCTGCTCTGTGGTCGGATTTCATCGGCAAATTTCTGGAACAATTGGCTTACGTGGTGGACGGGCGATGCCGTGGGCCTGCTCATCTTTACACCGCTCATTTTGGTATGGTTGCTTCCCTTGGGCGATACATGGAGAGAACGAAGAATGGCAATAACCGTTCCGACGCTTGCCGCGTTTGCATTGACTTCCACCATGTTCTTTTATGAGGTGCATAAGGACATGGATCGCATCAAGTTCCAGTTCAATCATGACTCCGCTAGTTTAAGCGAGGCTTTGAAGGCATCTATCCATACCTATTTGAATGCGTTGCGGTCGCTTCAAAGCTTTTATTCGGCTTCAGAAAGGGTGACAAGGCAAGAATTTCGCATTTTTGTCACTCACTTATTAGGCAATTACAGAGGGTTTCAAGCCATCGAATGGAGTCCTCTTGTGCTTTCCGCTGAACGGGAGGCATTTGAAAGCGGCATACAGCAGCAAGGTTTCCCAAATTTCCAGATCACCGAGCGAGATGCCAATAAAGGAATGGTCCGTGCGGGTGATCGCCCGGAATATGTCCCGGTGACTTTCGTGGAACCCTATCAAGGGAATGAAAGTGCATTAGGTTACGACTTGTATTCCAATGAAATACGCCGGGAAGCCATCGATTGGGCGAGGGACTCAGGCGAAGCCGCCGCTACAGCCCGAATTACCTTAGTTCAGGAACACGGCAATCAATTTGGGACTCTTGCCTTTGTGCCCATCTATCGCAACGGTTTTCCCCACACCACGCTTGAGGAACGACGCCGTCATATTTTGGGTTATGTGCTTGCCGTTTTCCGGGGAGGGGATATTGTCTTGGCATCCCTTAAAGAACAAAATCGGGAAGGGCTTATCTTTAGGCTCATGGACGAGTCCGCTTCAGCCAATGAGCAGTTACTTTTTGCCAGCGACGGGGAGGATTTCAAGCCTCTGCTGCTTGCTGATAATAGCCTTTTTGGAAAAGGCATGGCACTCGCCAACAGCACAACAATCCCCATTGGTGGACGCCAATGGCGATTCGAGGTAGCCCCTACACAGGAATATTTTGCTGCCCATCGGTCTGGGAATGCTTGGCTCATTCAGCTTGCTGGCCTGTTGCTAACCAGCATGGTCGGTGCATTTGTCATGGTTCTCTCAGGACGCGAGAGCTTGCTCCGCCAACTTGTGGAAGAAAGGACGATGGCGCTTTCCGAAAGCGAAGAACGCTTTCGGTCAACCTTTGAACATGCGCCCATCGGGGTTGCCATTGTTGGGCTGGACGGTCATTACCAGTCAGTCAATCAAGGGTATTGCGATATTGTTGGCTACCCCCGTGACGAGTTGCTCGATATGACATGCAAGCAATTGACCCATCCTGACTATCATCAGTCTGATGCGGAGATGTTCAATCAGGCGTTGGCAGGGGAAGTTGTCGAATTTACAAAGGAAAAGCAATTTGTTCGCAAAAATAATGAGCTTGTCTGGGGGAATTGGTCAGCCAAGTTGATCCGCCGTTCTAATGGCAAACCCTATCACTTCGTCATAGTGGTCGAAAATATCAATCCTCGCAAACAGGCTGAAGAGTCCTTGCGCAAGCTTTCCTTGGCTGTGGAGCAAAGCCCGGCATCGATTCTAATCACCGATGTAGATGGGAAGATCGAGTACGTCAATGAAGCCTTCGTTCAAGTGACTGGCTACAGCCGTGACGAATTGATCGGTAGAAATCCGCGCATTTTGCGCTCAGGCAAGACCCCCAAGGAAACCTATGAAGACATGTGGTCCACGCTGATCCGAGGCGAAACGTGGAAAGGCGAGTTTATCAATCGGCGTAAAAATGGGGAGGAATACATCATTTCGTCATTAATTGCCCCTGTTCGTCAAGCTGATGGGAGGATAACCCATTATGTAGGCATCAGGGAGGACATCACCGAGCGCAAGAGGACCATGGCCGAATTGGAATCCGCAAGGGTTGCCGCAGAAGCAGCCAATCTTGCCAAGAGTCACTTCTTAGCCAACATGAGTCATGAGATTCGCACACCGATGAATGCCATCATTGGCCTGACTCATCTACTGCAACGTGACATCACTCATCCAGAACACGTTAAAAAGCTGGAAAAAGTCTATGCCTCCGCTAAACATTTACTAGGCATCCTCGACGACATACTGGATTTGTCAAGGGTCGAGTCTGGGCGGCTCATGTTGGAGGAGTTGCCGCTCAATATCAACATAATCGTCAATGATGTTTACAGCATAATGCACGAGCGCGCCTCCATTAAGCAGTTACAATTGGTAAGGGAGGTTGAACCATCACTCGCCCCATTGACGTTACTAGGCGATCCGATGCGTATAAAACAGATACTCATCAACTTTATCGGTAATGCGATAAAGTTTACCGAGCAGGGAGGCATAACCCTGCGTGCCTCGCTGGTGGGTGAGCGGGATGAATTTGTCGATCTGCGCTTTGAAGTGCAGGATACCGGCATAGGTATCCGCAATGAAGATCAATCGCGGATATTTGAGGTATTCGAACAGGCGCAAAGTTCGACTACGCGCCAATATGGCGGCACAGGATTGGGCCTGCCCATATCCAAACGGCTGGCGCGCATAATGGGCGGGGATGCGGGTGTCGTCAGCACCCCGAACCAAGGCAGCACATTTTGGTTTACGCTGACCTTAAAACGCGGCAAACTCCAAAAGCCCGAAAATAGCGTTGCCGACAATCTGACCATTCGAGTCGGTGCGCATATCCTGCTGGTGGAAGACAACGAGATCAACCAAGAGGTGGCATCGGAACTGCTGGAAAGTGTTGGCTTGGTGGTGGACATCGCCAGCAATGGCAGCGAAGCGCTGGAAAAAGTTCGGACTGGAACCTACGATCTTATTCTGATGGACATTCAGATGCCAGTCATGGATGGGTTGGAAGCAACCCGCGAAATTAGGGCAATGGACAAGGGGAAAACCATCCCAATCCTTGCGATGACCGCCAATGCCTTCAAGGAAGATCGTCAACTGTGTGCCGAGGCCGGCATGAACGGGCATGTATCCAAGCCAGTCGAGGCGAAGCGGCTTTATGCAACACTGGCGCGTTGGTTGCCGGAAAGCGGGGAGACTCAAACGGTCGAAACAATCCAAGGTGCAAGCATCGATGCCGAGGGGAATCCTTGCGCCACATCGGATGCCCCCGGCAATGCCTTGCCCCCCCATCATATCGACTTGCAAGCTGGATTGCGCTACTGCGGCGGAAAAATGCAAACTTACCAGCGCATAGTGAGCAAATTTGCCGATCAACACAGCACCGATGTTGCCATGATCCAAGCCGCCCTTATAGACGGTGAACGCGCCACAGCGGAGAGAATTGCCCATTCGTTAAAGGGCTTATTGGCTATGATGGGTGCGCAATCGTTGAGTCAAATGGCAGCCGAGTTGGAGCAAAATATTCGAAATCAGGCAAGCGAATCTGATCTTGCTGCGTCCATGGCTGCGTTGGACGAAAGGTTAGCGGAGGTTTGCTCTGAAATCAGAGCCTTGAAAATATGACGGAGCGTCAAAGCTTGCTTTGACCTAAGATTGAAGGCAAAGCAAGCTTTCACTGTCAAAGCAAGCTTTGCCTGTCAAAGCAAGCTTTGACGCTCCAATCCACATCATTACAAAGTCATTCGATAATGACAGAGTCGCCACGACGGACCAAGCCAGTGGAAACGACTCTGGCATAAACGCCAACGCTAGGCAATGCCTTGCCAGCGAACGGCACATGCACCCGGTTTTGCGCAATGCCTTTATTGAAAATGCCATTGTCTTTAGGCAGGTCGCCTTGGGCCAGTGTGGGCATCACACAGCGCGGACAGGGGTCGGTGATTTGCAAACGAACGGATTCGCCGATGCGGACCGTCTTGCCTACCCAATCGTTTTCGACAAAGCCTTCCAAACCTGCCGTGTCGATGACCAAATTAGGACGGAAACGCCTAACCTCGAAGCGACCTTGCGGATACAATTCGCGCAAATGATCGATGGTGCTGGTTGTCAAGACATGCAGGGTGGAATAATCAAAAAACGTACCGGCCGGTGCGTCGCCGGCAATGGCAGCCCGAATGACCTCGTTATCCTTGCCTTCGTTGTCGGGGCAATACTCTTCCAGAGCCGCCGATTCCGGCGCGGAAGCTTGCAGCGTGACAGGGCGCGACAGGGCGGCTGACAACACGGCATTGATATCGGGCTGGTCGCTACGCACGACTTCCCCGGACGGAAGGGTGATCCATACTGCTGGCTTTTTTCCAAGTTCGGGCGGGGACACATAAGCAGCGCGGTAGACGAAAAAATCCGGCCATTTTTTTGGGTTCTTGGCGCTGACGACCTGCCCGGTTTCTTGGTCAACCAACGCGAAAGCGCGGTCTCCCAAGATGCCCAATTGAGTGATTTCGGAAGCATTAAGCTCCTCTCCCATCATGGACTTGACGGCATATCTCCACAGGGTGGACACGGAAAATGAATCTGGCATGTTGGTTGACCTCTGGTAGTTTCGTGTAAACACTATATTATTTTATGGTGCATACTACATGGTTTCAGCGTGGAAGTAAACGCTGTGTCAGCAATTCTCATTATGAGGCAAAGCGTTGATGTATAACCCGTCATTCCTGCCGGGAAGCAGGAATCCAGTCACAGGGACGTGAAACTACGATTTGCCAGTCATGTTTAATCAGACACTTATGAACCGACAAATTACCATCCATGGCACTGGATTCCGGCAGTCCATGCCGGAATGACGGCGTTTTAGCCATAATGAGAATTGCTGACGCTGTGTTGCCCAAGAGCAATCCTTCTTCTCCAACGAATTATCTTTCACTGGAACAAACTAAAGATTTCTCAAGATATTCCAACAACAAGCCCGGCACTTTCTGTATGCCGTATTTCTCCGAGGTGGGAAACGGTTCAACTCGCCCGGTCCTGACATAGCCGTAGCGCTGATAAAACGCAATGATGTCATGGCGCAAAGTAATCACCATTATCAGCATCTTGTTCGCCGCCCATTGCTGTTTGGCGATTAGCTCGGCTTCCGCCATCAGCCGCTTGCCTATGCCTAGGTTTTGCCATCGGGGCTTGACCGATAACATGCCTAGGTAAGCCCCTTCCTGATGTTTTTCCAAATGCACCGAGGCGATTGGTTCATCGTTCAATTGACATAAAACAATCATGGAGTCTTCGGTTTGGATCAGTCTTGTCAATTCCTCCGGGTCAGTCCTCTGCCCATCTAGCAAATCGGATTCCGTCGTCCAGCCTTGCTTGCCGCTTTCCCCGCGATAGGCGGAGTTCACGAGTTCGACAATGATGGGAATATCGTCTAAGCCAGCGGCCCGGAAGGAAGGAGTTGTCATGTTATAAGTCGATGGTCTGAATGGCTAAAACGTCGTCATTCCGGCATGGACTGCCGGAATCCAGCGCCATGGATGGTAACTTGTCGGTGCATAAGTGTCTGATTAAACATGACTGGCAAATCTTAGTTTCACGTCCCTGCGGCTAAATGCATTCGGAACATCCGTGTTCCGAACCCTACGGGCGGCTTGCCTAAGCAAATCGGCTGTCCTGCCGATTTGTCCTGCTTCCCGGCAGGAATGACGGGTAATATATCAATGCTTTGCATCATAGTGAGAATTGCTGATTGCATTGACTATCCAAGTTATTTTAGCCTAAGCTCTAACAAAGGCCAACAGCGAGGATTTATCATCATGGATACAGAAAACCCTAGTCATAAACAAGAAGGGCTTCCCATCCGCCTATTCCGCAACGGTCGTAACCAAGCGATACGCATTCCAGCGAGTTTGAATTGCCCGGTGAAGAGGCCATGATTCACAAGGAGGGCGACCGATTGATTATAGAACCGCTTAAGGTGATTTCCATAAAATATTTTCCCCGGCATAGTAAAATTGTCGTTCCCTAAAATAACCCAGCCGAGACAGACCTTGCCGCCCGCCACCGATCCGACCCCGCCATTGAGCGCCTCCCAAGTTGAAGACCTTAAACTGGCG
>CAIOOA010000247.1 GCA_903859815.1 uncultured Methylococcaceae bacterium
AGGTGGGGCAAATCCCGAAGTGGGCGGCACATAGGCAGCGGCCGGCTGCGAGGCGATCTCGCCGCCGGGGGCCGGGGTCTGGGCGGGCAGCGCCGAAGCGGGCGGTGCGGCCTGCACATCGGCAGCAGTGCCGGGGACGGCGGGCCGCCCCGGCAAAGCCGAGAACAAGGCATTGGCCAACTGCGCTACCACCTGTGCGTCGGGCAGACCGAAGACTGCCGGATTATCTGCGACGAAGGGCGCACCGCCCAATTCCCCTTGCGCACCTGGCACACCCAAGCCTGCGGCGGGTATGGGGTTACTTGTACTCATGGTAATGGCTCACGTCAACGCCTTCGAGCACGCCCAAGGCGTCTTCGGTCAGGATCGCCAGGGAGCAGTACAGCGAGACGAGGTAGGAGGCGACCGCCTTGTGGTTGATGCCCATGAAGCGCACCGACAGGCTGGGGCTGACTTCGCCCGGAAGTCCCGGCTGGAACAGGCCGACCACGCCTTGCTTCTTTTCGCCCGTGCGCAGCAGCAAAATCTTGGTCTTGTGGTCGTCGTCAATCAACAGTTTATCGCTGGGGACCAGCGGGATGCCTCGCCAGGTGATGAACGGCGAGCCAAACAGGGTGACGGTGGGTGGCGGCACGCCGCGGCGGGTGGCCTCGCGGCCAAACGCGGCAATGGCCTTGGGATGGGCCAGGAAAAAGGCGGGTTCCTTCCAGACTTTGGTGATGAGTTCATCAAGGTCGTCCGGGGTGGGCGGGCCTTTTCTCGTTTTGATGACTTGTGAAGGGGCGGCGTTGGCAATCAGGCCGTATTCGGGGTTGTTGATCAACTGGCCTTCCTGCTTTTCCTTGACCTTTTCGATGATGATGCGCAACTGTTCGCGAACCTGGTCGATGGGGCGGCTGTACAGGTCGGAGACGCGGGTCTGGATGTCCAGCACCGTGGTCACCGCGTTGAGGAAGTATTCGCGGGGGTTTTCGTTGTAGTTGACAAAGGTCTCCGGCAACACGGCATCGCCGCGCGGGCTGCATTCCACATCGGCGGGGGTTTCTTCTTCGACGACTTGGTTCAGCCGGTAGATGCCCGCCTCGACTGGCGTCCACGGCAGGAAGGAGACCAGCCAGCGAGGGGTGATGCCCGCCCACTGGGCATGGGTCTTGGTGGCGTTGGCAAGCTGTCTCGCAGCCTTTTCGCCTAGGGTATTGCGGGGTTCGTTGTAGTCGGTTATGTCAGACATCAGAAAACTCCTTTGTGTAAGAATAATTGATAAAATTCTAATTCAAAAACATGCCAACTAAGTCGGCTTGTCACAGATATAACAGCCGCTCACTCTAATGTTATTTGATGAAAAATCAAAATGGTTGCTAGTTAATGGGTATATTTTCCGTTGTAACGTCTATTCTGCTGCAATAACAGAATAAAAAAATTATTGTGTGGAGAAAGATCGTAGTTTCAAACCACGTTGAGATTGGTCTGAACCCACTTGGTTTTGATGAAGTTCCAACTCGTAGAATTCCCCTTTGACATAGGACGGATGCAAACTTCTAGCAAATTGATCATCGCCTTCAGTTTTGATGCCCTCCACCAATAATTCAGTATCCAATCGCGGTAGCACCGACAAGAGCGAGGCATTTTTGACGTAACCTGCATCTTCGCTACGACGTAGCTTGGTAAAGAACTTGCCGTCCAAGCGGACAAAATCTGGCGTGAGGCGATGGAGTAGATCAATGCAATAGCGCTCGAAAAAGCTTTCGTTAGCTTGTTCGTCAAATTTGATGGCGGTGCTGTAGCCCCGATTTTGATAGTTTCTTAAACCGTCTATGAGTGCGGTGAACTGACGGTCGTATAAAGGGCTGATCGTCACCGAGATCACCACTCTGCGGGGTGACAGTCCGCAACGAAATATCACGTCTTCGAAATAGGCTCCATGATCCTTTTTGACGCCCAACACATGACGAGGATGGACGTGCAGAAACAGATAGCCACTTTCATGGGAGATGGGTAAATAATTCAGCATGTGAATAGTGCGGCACAGCCGATCCAAATTGACAATGCTTTCGTATTCTGCCAAGTGGAATACCTTGGTAGCAATGGATTGGCTGGTCTCGGGGGGGAATGCCCGCAGCGTGGCATCGTGTCCCACGATCATGGATGGGTTGTAAGCCAATCGAATGGGATGGAATTCAGTGGCTAAGGGCAAGCCACCCGCACGGCTTTCCACTCGGCCTCCTTTAATGAACAGCGGTGGTTCGGCAAGTCCTTGTTGCTCGGTGATGCGTTGATTAAAATATTCGGTCAAATCTCGTAAGGGCATGACTACCCGCTCCTGTTGGTTTTTTTGACTGACTATCCAGTTGGTATGTACCTTGGTTTTGCAAGGATTGTTTTGACCTTGAAAAAATCGAAGCAACATCGAATGAATATGGGCATTGAGAAATTCCTCGTTGATTGTTTCATAAGCATCAATAAAGCCCGTGACATCATGGTTACGGTTTGGTTAAGACCACTTTCGTGGCCTTAACCTTATGAGCTAGACTCGTAAACTAGCGGCAACCTAAACCTTCCGTCGAGCTTGTCATCATCATTGTGTATAAATCTGATCGAACACGCCGCCATCAGCAAAATGCGTGGTTTGAGCCTTGTTCCAGCCACCAAAGACTTCGTCTATGGTGAAAAGATTTAAGTTCTTGAACTGTTTGCTGTATTTCGCCAATACTTCGGCATCGCGGGGACGGTAGAAGTTTTTGGCGGCAATTTCTTGACCTTCTTTAGAATAGAGGTATTTCAAATACTCTAGGGAAACTGCTTCAGTGCCATTCTTTTTAGCCACTTTTTCAACCACGGCAACCGATGGTTCAGCTAAGATACTGACCGAAGGTACGACCACTTGATATTTGTCTGCCCCAAATTCTTTTAAAGTCAAGTAGGCTTCATTTTCCCAAGTAATCAATACGTCACCCATTTCGCGCTCGGCAAAAGAAATCGTAGAACCCCGTGCACCAGTATCCAGCACAGCGACATTCTTAAAGAGTTTTTTGAGGAAATCCTTGGCGGCTTCGTCACTACCATATTTTTTTAACGCATAACCATAAGCTGCCAGGTAGTTCCAGCGAGCGCCGCCTGATGTTTTGGGATTAGGGGTGATCACAGATACGCCTTGCTTGACTAAATCATCCCAATCTTTAATGCCTTTAGGATTGCCGGCCCGTACCAAGAATATCATCGTAGAGGTATATGGAGCACTATTATTAGGTAAACTAGATTGCCAATTTTCTTGGATCAATCTTGCCTTTTGATAGAGTTGGTCTACGTCATAAGCTAAGGCCAAGGTCGCGACATCTGCCGTCAATCCGTCGATGACTGCTCGTGCTTGTTTGCCGCTTCCACCATGGGATTGCTGAATCTCCACACTTTGCCCGGTTGTATCCTTCCAGTGCTTAATGAAAGCTTCGTTGTATTCTTGGTATAACTCACGAGTAGGGTCGTATGACACATTAAGTATGGTGATATCCGCAGCATAAGCTGTGACCGACCCTAACAGAAATGAACTCAGTAAAGCGGATAAAAGTTTGTCTAGTATGGATAAACGCATAAAAAGCTCCAATTATGTTAGTAAAGGTTATTGTTCAAGTGACAAAATCCATTATAGCGTTGGTTTGCCATCGCCAAAAGCATTAAGTGAAACTTCGAAATAGAAAAAGTTACTAGGGTCTGATGCATATGCCCCAAGTTGCTGGCTTGCATCCTTGGTGAAACTTCCTGGGTTGTAGCGACCATAACTCATGCTCCACTCGACGTAAGGGTTGAGTTGATGACGCAGGCGAATATCAAATTCGTACCCCATGAAACTGCCATCCTTACCCGTCCTATCCCGTAAGCCAGTCCTATTCCATCCATCAGTATTACTTGCCAGCCAAAACGCACCTACACCAGCATCCACCTTCAAGGTTTGGGTTGGGGTGAGTTCTTGACGAAGTTTTGGCGTGATAAGATTATCCCAAGAGTAATAATCTTGCCTAGACCAAGGCTGATTAAACCCATAAAAAGGGTCGAAACGGTCATTGGTATTGCTAGTGAAATTGGCATTGGGGTCTTTGTCACCGCTGCCATAGCCAAAAAATACGCTGGTGCGCGGCTTCCAGTCATGATCCCATGTGTATCCCAATTCTATGGCATAGCCTATCGCATCATGCTGTAAGTCTTCTTGCACAAGCTTTCTTTTCACCGTTCGGGTGACCCCAAAAGTGCCGAATTGTTTGTTGATATTGGCATCGAAATCAAATCCGCTTTTGCCGAATAAACCATAAATGCGCAAACCCGGAGCATATATGTCCCGATCATTAGAACGTTCAGTCGCAATTGTGTTATACGGGTCGCCATTTTGTTTACGCCCTATAAAATAGGGCTGAATGGTAATATACTCAGACCAGCGTCGTATGCTAAGCACCCCCCCATAAATCCAAGTTTGTTCTTCTGCCCGGTCAAACTTGTACATTAGTCGCTCAAGCGGTTGCAACCCGAAGATGTCCAAATCCCAATCATTCTGCTTTTTTCCAAAATGAATGCGGAATCCTTGGAAAGTATTGGTTGTATTACGAAACTGGTTGTTACCGATCAAACGCCTATCCAATAATTCCAAATGCATTCTACCGCCACGGATACTTAATGGACGGTTATTCCCCAATGCATTTTTGAAATAGAGTTCGGCATAACCTTGGATCAGTTCATTTTGGTTGGTAGTTCCATTATCGTTTGGATAAATACTATTGAAACTTCTAGAATCTTGGTATTCAAGAACAAATCTGAAGGGGTCAAGAATATCATGAATGCCTAAGTAAGCTCTTGTCCGCAACAGGAATATACTATCTGGGTTTGGACGAAACCTCGGGATTATGACATCTGTTGGGGTTTCTTGGTTATAAATTCGATAATCGTTTTCTCGATATTCGAAGCGCATCCGATGGTCAAGACCAACATCTAGCCATTCTATGTCACGAAACTGCTCAAACTGGGTTTTGCTCAGATTTCGCACATAGCTTGGGGGGTCGGGTTCAGGCTCGACCCTATAGCCTCTAGTTTTGACAAAGAAATCTTCGGCGTTAGCCAAAAGAGGTGATGTAATCAGTAAGCTAATTAGAGTTAAACCAAAAAATTGACGAATCGAATGGCTTTTTGTTGATTTAGCTTGACTACCCAACAGTCCGCCGACAGTTGTGAAAATTAATTGAATTTTATGACTTTTCATAATACGACACTGTTTTTCAGGTTTGCTTTGCAAACGCAATAAACTACAAAATTAAAAAAAGGCGGGCATAGCCCGCCGAGCTAAGGGACGCTACGAAACAGGAGGAGGGCTAAACTAGGTTTTGCCTTGCTTGAGTTGTACTATAAACGAGAGAAAAGCGAACATAAAAGAATATAAAAATAGAAGCTTATTCCATAAAAGCATAGATCATGAAGTAAGCGGGGTAGGTGGGGTTTGCGAACCATGAAGCTCCTGAGCCTGCATAGCCCTGACTGATGTTACGTAGGCTTAGTGTTGGAGCGTCAAAGCTTGCTTTGACAGGCGAAACAAGCTTTGCATTTCCAAATGTCTTGTCAAAGCAAGCTTTGACGCTCGTGCGCCCGTGATGGCGCATCACTAGCACGGTGGAAGTCCGTGTCGGAGTATGCCAGAACTCCGTAGCTGAAGGTAACTGCGTCGCTGCGAGGCGGGGTGGGGAGCAACCGGAGGTGAAAGGCCGGTCCGTAGGATGACGAACCCGATTCGGCGGGATGTTGCGGCGAGCCTGCGAACGTATGGCGAAGCCTGAAACCCACCCGTCACGTTGAACTGGGCGTACAAAACGATGGCGGG
>CAIOOA010000248.1 GCA_903859815.1 uncultured Methylococcaceae bacterium
ATGCAAAAAGGGCGATCCGGTCAGAATTACATTATCAGCACGGCTTATGCCAGTGTCGATGAATTGATGTGTATGTTCAAGGATGTGACCGGGATGCCCCTGCCCAAATATCGGCTTCCACCAGTGTTAATGGCGGGTTTGGCGGAAATTGCCGATAAAACCTGGTATCGCCTGTTCCCAAATTTGCCCCGGCGGTTTACCCCGGCGGCTGTTCGCTTGTTGCGAATGCAGAGAAGAGCAGACCATGGCAAGGCCAAGCGGGAACTTGGCTATCAACCGACCGAATTGAAGCAAGCGGTGAAGGATGCTTACAGTCATTTTGTTCAACGCGGAATCATCAAGCCGCTTCGATAAGCGAGTTTCGGGGTGGCTAAGCTTGCCTTGTATCAACTAACATCAGCCCTAGCCTTCGTTCAGAGCAGGCTTGGCATTCCTGCCATAATTTAGATTCAATTTATCGCTCAGAAATTTAAGAGAGACAAAACTGCATGAATACTGCACAAAATTCATCCACCCGGCAACCTCCCAGTTTCCAAGAGGCCAAGAACGCAAGACAGAAATCAAGGTCGGCCGGTCTGGACCCTGATCGCTGGTACGCTGTGGAATATGACAATGCCGTGAAGAAAGGCCAGATTGTCGAGGTGACCTTTTGGAACACCTCCATCGCGCTTTATCGGGGAGAGGACGGCCAACTGGCGGCGACACAAAACCGCTGCCCCCACCGGCAATTAAAGCTGACGCATGGAGCGGTTGAAGGCTGCAACATACGTTGCGCATATCATGGTTGGGCTTTTAACCGGGATGGTTGGCTGACGGATTACTCCCATGATAGTTTTGGCAAAGCCTTGTTAAAGAAGCAACTGCAAACTTATCCGGTGGCAGTGCGCTATGGTTTGATTTGGATTTTCCCCGGAGATGCGGCGAAAGCCGAACAGGTGGCACTGCCTACCATTCCTGAACTGGAAGGGGATAATCCATGGGCATCCGTGACTGCCGATTTTACTTGGAAAAGCCATCACTCCATGGTAATAGACAATATTTGTGATTTTGCCCACGCGTTTCTGCATCGTAAATACCAACCCTTCATTGATGCCAAATTAAAACACTATGAGTCCGATGAGAATCGGGTTTTTCTAAGTTATGATACTTTTGTGGGCGGCGGGAAGATTTCCGGTATGTTTGTAGACCGGAATCGCATCAATACCCGTTCCATAGACCTGTGTTATGAATATCCCTATCAATGGTCAGATACTGGTGGCAAGATTAAACATTGGTGTTTTGTACTTCCCATTGATGAGCGCAAAACCCGTGCATTTTTTGTATTCTACTTCGATGCATTCAAAATCCCGATGACTTCCCTGGCTACGCCAAAATGGCTGACTCAAGCGATATTGTGGATAGCCACTCCACTCTTGTTAAAGCCAATCCTTGCCCAAGATGGGATAGCTTTGGAGGCCGAACAAGAAGGGTATGATCAGTATTGGGATGTCCCCCCCATCGAACTGAATCCGGTCGTGCCATTATTCCAGCAATTGACCGCGAACAAATGGGAAGCTTATCTACAGAGTTTGGAAAAGCAGCCAGTGGTTGCGGAGGGATAGTTGTATGTCATCGGACAAATCCGCTTCGGTCGAGATGGATGGGGGTTCGGCTTTTTTTGAGTATCTCCTAACTCATTATCGAGGTTTGTTTGCCACGCTGATATTGCTGCCGATTTCTGCTTTTTATGGCGCGTATATCACGATTCGCAATGGGCTGGTGTTTTATTTGAAAAGCGCTCCCGCCAAGCATGACTATAAAGTTCAACAAGTCATCGCTCAAATCGAAGCTTGGAAAAGCGATGGATGCAAGGAAAAACTCTGCACGGCCCGATCAGGATGGAAGTCCATGAGCGAGTTAGTGCCTAAGTATAAGCTTTCCCATCGTAAGATTCATATTGATATGTATGACATACTCGATCTGGATGAATCACGAAGAGTCGTCAGAGTGGAGCCGTTGGTCAGCATGGGCCAAATTTCACGCAATTTGCTGCCACGCGGTTGGACTTTGCCAGTCATGCCAGAATTGGACGATCTGACAGTGGGAGGTTTGATCATGGGGTTTGGCGTGGAAACCAGCAGCCATAAATATGGGTTGTTTCAGTTTATATGCGAGTCCTTTGAAATTGTGACTGCGGAAGGCAAGTTGCTTAGATGCAGTCGGACAGAGAATACCGATCTCTTCCACTTGATCCCTTGGAGTCACGGCACTCTTGGCTTTTTAGTCGCAGCCGAATTGAAAATTATCCCGGCAACCCGATATGTCAGGCTTGAATATCAACCTGTCTACAGTCTTGAAGATTTTGTTGGTCAATTTGAAAAGGATAGTAGAAATACCCAAGAGAATGACTTTGTCGAAGCCATTGTTTTCAGCAAGGATCAAGCCGTTATTATGCGTGGAAAATTCAGCGACCACCTTGGTATAGATGGCAAGCAAAATTCGATTGGCCTATGGTTTAAGCCATGGTTTTACAAACATCTACAAACCTTTCTAAATGTCGAAGGGGGAGGGGTTGAATACCTACCGCTGAGGGATTATTACCATCGTCATACACGCAGCTTGTTTTGGGAGATGGAGGAAATCATCACCTTTGGCAATAAGCCAGTATTCCGTTGGTTTTTCGGCTGGGCTTTGCCTCCTAGGGTAGAGTTGCTCAAATACACGGAAACTGAGACGACTAAAAACCTACGGGAAAAATACCATATATTGCAAGATATGTTAATGCCTATGGTTCATCTGAAAAAATCCTTGGAATACTTCGACAATTTTTATAACATCTACCCACTTTGGCTTTCGCCAATGGCGGTGTATGGCTATGCGGGTAATATTGGGTTAATTCATCCGCATATCAAACAAGATGGGAGCATTGACGAACTTTACGTGGATATTGGTGCGTATGGAACCCCACGCAAAACTCAGTTTGACAACCGTTTGGCTCAGCCTTTGCTGGAAAAGTTTGTAGTCGAGAATAATGGTTTTCAAGCCCTTTATGCCAAAACGGCATTAAGCAAGGAAGATTTTGCTAAAATGTTTGACCTTGACGATTATAACCAGTTAAGGCAAACCCTGCCATATTGCACACAAGCGTTTGATTCGATTTATGATAAGGTATCTTCAATTGGAAGGGCTTCCCCGGTGGAGATTAGGAAAATGAAGAAATCCCATTGATCGATCTTATGCGTTACAGCGAGTTCTTTATCGCAATACACTAAAACATAAAGGGCGGCAATGGTATGATTGCCGCCCTTTTCTTCAAGTCAGTTAGCTTGATATCGCGTCAATAATGGTAGGCTTCTGCAAATTTAATAGGCCGTTGGACGAGTAGGCGCGTTGATTGTGACTGAACTTGGTTCGGCTTGTGTTGAACCTCTTCTAAACTGAGTGAAATCGCACTTTAACTCGTTGTTGGCTATGCCCATCTCAGAGGGTGTGAAGCATTGACGAGATAAGGCAGAGTTTTTGGTGAAACTAGCATTACCTTCTCCAGAAATATATAGATCGCCATTGCCGTCAATTGTCAATGTACTAGACACTTGCTGCAATTCTGCCAAGTTGTATTTCAAGGGGTTTTCACCAGAAGAATTATATTTATAGCGATACCCGTATTTTGGCTCGATTTCTATATCAATAAACTCTGCATTGACAGGCTGAATTAGGATTTCTCCTACTGCGTTAGCAATATTATAAGTGTAGTTTTTACCTCCGTTTCCATCGTTCACGACATATCCTGAATTTACGTACAGTTGTCGAGTGCCGGGTTGGGGGTTATCGAAGCGTTGATTTAAATTAGTCACGGAATCGCCAGAGACTAAACCACTCACCAAAGGTGATCTATTGGAAACGGTATTTCCATCGTAGTATTTGTTATCGCTCACAGCCGTTATATTCAGTATCGCTTGTAATATTTCACCTTTTGAAGTGACAACGGAGATTGGGGAAACGTAGTAATTCTCAGCCAAACCTCCATTGTTTCCATCGGTCAGCGAAATACCTTCGATTTTAACCGGCTTGTCGACCCCGGCATTTTGATCCTTGAATTGAGCTTGAGTATAGTTGACCACAATGGTTTGATTGCCTATGAGTCCTGTGACCCCAAAGTCATTGACGGTGGCGTTTGTAGTGCCGTCAAAAATTTTCGTTACATCTGGGTTGATTTTTAGAGTGGCTTTTTCAATGGAACTGTTGGTGTTGTCAACATAACTGATAATGTAATTATTGTTATTGATGCCATCACCCACAGTCACATTGCTAACCACCACAGTCCTATTGCCCTGACCAAAATTAGGATCAGTATACAAGAATGTGCCTCCACTCGGATTGTCACCAGGATAAAGAGTTCCGCTTGAGACTGTCGGATTACCCGGAGCAATTAGGGTTGAGTCATAGGTTTTTGAGGTATTATCCGTCGTTATTGTAATATTGGCCCGGTCAATCTGACCAATGGCATCGATTTGAGTGACAACATAATTATTGCCCCCATTGCCATCGGCAATGATATAACCTCGGTCAACACTAATCGTTCTTGGCCCGGCATTTTTACTATCAAAACTTTGGGTTAAGTTGCTAATGCCATCAGGATCAAATAGCCCGGAGTAAGTGACAATGCCAGTGGAAATGGTGGTTCCGTCATAAGACTTTCTATCATCCGATGCAATCAAATACAAATCGGCCGGTGTAATGGTTCCTGTATGCCCTGTTGATGCAAACTGATAATTTGATGCCAACCCACCATTTGCACCGTCTCCCAAGCCTAAACTATCCAACGTCAAAGTTTGTGTAGGCCCTGCGTTGCGACTCGGTACTGAACCCGGTCCATCCGTGACGACTAGCGTTTCTGTGCCAATGCCAGTGTCTATTTCTCCGCTATTACCAAATGTGAACGGGTCGAAAATGTTCGTGCCGTCGTAAACCTTAATTCCAGTCAAAATAATGTTGACCGGTGTTATCGTGGCTTGTCCCGTAGCATTCGCTAACGTGTAATTGAGCGCACTAGAACCACCCAAGCTCAAAGTGGACAAAGCCAAGCCGTCGGGTGGGATTTCACCTATTGTATAAAGCCCCACATTTTTAGAGTCAGCCGTGGCGCTGCCAGTTAAGTTAAGATTGTCGCCTATGACCAAATTAGTGACAGTAAACAAAGTTCCGTCTATGCCAGTTAAGCCGTTGTATTGGCGAGTCGCGGTGATGTCAACTGGCAGGGGCGTTATGATGCCATTGCCTGTGGCTGCCACCAGCGTATAGTTGCCTGAACTGACACCGCCCAAGGTTAAACCAGTGATATCAAGGTTATTCGGATTCCCACCGTTGACAGTGTAGGTACCAACATTGGGAGTGTCCGTTGTCGAACTACCGCTTAATTCCAGCAAGTCAGAGCCAATTAGGTTAGTGACGGTAAACAATGTCCCATCCATTGAAGTAAGACCGTTGTAGACGCGGGTGCCGGTGATGTCCACGGCGAGCGGGGTGATGATGCCGTTGCCGGTCGCGCCGACGAGGGTGTAGTTGCCCGCGCCGGTGCCGGTCAGGGTCAGACCGCCAATGCCGAGCCCGTTGGGGCTGGCGCTGCCGATGGTGTAGGTGCCGACATTGCGGGTGTCCGCCGTGGCGCTGCCGCCAAAGCTTATGTCGTCCCCGCCCACCCGGTTGGTGGCGCTGAACAGCCCGCC
>CAIOOA010000249.1 GCA_903859815.1 uncultured Methylococcaceae bacterium
AGCTGAAATTTACGTGTTGTCGAAAGAGGAAGGCGGCCGTCACACCCCGTTTTTCAACGGCTACCGTCCACAGTTCTACTTCCGGACCACGGACGTGACGGGTGCTGCCGAGTTGCCTGAGGGTGTGGAGATGGTGATGCCAGGCGACAACATCAAGATCAACGTGAAGCTGATCGCTCCAATCGCAATGGAAGAGGGTCTTCGGTTTGCTATCCGCGAATGCGGGCGCACCTTCGGTGCCGGCGTGGTTTCAAAAGTAATCGCATAATAACTAGCTCTAAGATTTTCGAAATTGGAAGTCTTAGCGTCCTTCGAGTAAAAAGTACAGGTCAGTAGCTCAATTGGTAGAGCAGCGGTCTCCAAAACCGCAGGTTGGGGGTTCGAGACCCTCCTGGCCTGCCACATCTTTGTGGTTAAGGCGCTAACGTCCTAATCAAGACCTTTCGAGAAACTTATAGATATGGCAGCCCAAGCAGAATCAAGCGCCTCAATTTTCGACACAGTAAAGTTAGGGCTAGTAATAGTCTTGCTATGCGTAGGCATAGTCGGGTTTTATTATTTTGCTTCATACGCACTGGTATACCGTGTTATAGGTATATTGGTGATATTTGGGATAGCCGCAGGCTTAGTTTTCACGACTGCCATTGGACAAAAGGCTTGGGGGTTCATCAACGAGTCGAAAATGGAAGTCAGAAAGGTAATTTGGCCCACCCGCCAAGAAACGATGCAGGCCACCATGTTAGTTGTGGCTGTTGTTTTTGGCGTGGCGTTGATGCTTGGTGTCATTGATTGGTTCTTAGGCAAGGGTGTTGCTTGGTTGACCGGGCAGAAGGTGTGAAATGGCATTACGATGGTATGTCATTCATGCATATTCGAATTATGAAAATCAAGTTAAAAAAGCACTTGAAGAAAGAGTAAAGCGGGCAGGGCTAGAGCAATACTTTGGCAAGATATTGGTTCCTACTGAAGAAGTAGTGGAAATGCGCCAAGGTCAGCAAAGAAAGAGCGAAAGAAAATTTTTCCCAGGGTATGTTCTTGTGCAAATGGAATTGAACGACGAAACATGGCATTTAGTGAAGGAAATACCAAGGGTATTGGGTTTTATTGGTGGAACATCGGATCGTCCTGCGCCCATATCCGAAGCAGAGGCCGAGGCAATCCTGAATCGAGTCGAAGCGGGTGTCAACAAGCCTAGACCCAAGATATTATTTGAAGTTGGCGAAGTGGTAAGAGTAATCGAAGGTCCCTTCAAGGACTTCAATGGTGTGGTTGAAGAAGTCAACTACGAAAAAAGCAAGCTCAGGGTTTCAGTACTCATCTTCGGCCGGTCCACTCCGGTGGAACTCGATTTCGGCCAAGTCGAAAAAGCTTGATCCAGCAAATAATCAGATAAACTGGTTTGGTTGCTTTCTTAAACGGGGAGCTTGTTCTGTCAAGCGTTTGACCCACTGGAGTATTCAATGGCAAAGAAAATCACAGGTTACATTAAGTTACAGGTAAAAGCCCAAGAGGCTAATCCAAGCCCACCCATCGGCCCTGCCTTAGGGCAGCGTGGCGTTAACATCATGGAGTTTTGCAAGGCATTCAATGCACAAACGCAAAATCAAGAAAAGGGAATGCCTTTACCGGTCGTAATCACCGTTTATAGCGACCGTAGCTTTACCTTCATCATGAAAACCCCGCCGGCAACCTTTCTGCTCAAAAAGGCAGCGGGTTTAAAAAGCGGTAGCGCTGTGCCAAACAAAACCAAGGTAGGCAAACTTAACCGCGATCAACTCGCTGAAATCGCTACAACTAAAATGCCAGATTTGACAGCGGCTGACATGGATGCGGCGATCCGCACCATTGCGGGAAGTGCGCGTAGCATGGGCTTAGACGTGGAGGGTTTGTAATGGCAAAGTTAACGAAAAGATTAAAGGCAATTAAGGAAAAGGTTGATACCACCAAATCCTACCAAGCATTGGAAGCATTCAGTGCTTTAAAGACCCTGCCGAAATTGAAATTTGTCGAATCGATTGATGTGGCGGTGAATCTAGGGGTTGATCCCAGAAAGTCTGACCAAGCTGTACGTGGTGCAACCGTACTACCGAGAGGTACGGGGAAGTCAGTCAGGGTGGCAGTTTTCACACAAGGAGCGAATGCCGATGCAGCAAAGGAAGCCGGCGCTGAAATCGTAGGAATGGATGACTTGGCTGCCGAAATCAAGGCTGGTAATTTAAACTTTGACGTAGTCATCGCTTCTCCCGATGCGATGCGAGTAGTCGGTCAATTAGGCCAAATTCTGGGTCCGCGTGGTCTGATGCCTAATCCAAAAGTTGGCACGGTGACACCCGATGTTGCCACAGCAGTCAAAAATGCCAAGGCGGGGCAGGTGCGTTATCGCACTGACAAAAAGGGTATTATCCACTGCACAATCGGCAAAGCCACTTTTGAAGAAGTTGCCTTAAAGGAAAACTTGGAAGCCTTATTGGTTGACCTAAAAAAATTGAAACCTAGCACTTCTAAGGGGATATACGTGAAAAAAGTCACTGTATCCTCAACCATGGGACCTGGCTTGACTGTCGATCAGACAAGCCTGAGCGCATAAAAAGACTTTGGGTTGCTGATTCAGGTCAGCAACCGTCAAAGACCGCAGGTGGGTTGAAAAATCCATAATCATCATAGCCTGCGCAGACGGTGTACTGAGAGCCACTTGTGGCGTAAGGAGCCGTAAAGCTGTCTTCGGAGTCAATCCCGGAGATTTTATTGGCTCTGGATGGTTCCCAAACTATTCAGACAAATTGCCGGAGGTAAAGCGTGCCACTTAAATTAGATGACAAAAAAGCAGTCGTCGCAGAAGTTGCCGCCATTGCCGCCCAAGCACATTCTGCGATAGCCGCAGAATACCGTGGACTGACAGTCCACCAACTGACCAACCTTCGCAAACAAGCGCGCGAAGCCGGAGTTTACATCCGGGTCATCAAAAACACCTTGGCGCGCAAGGCTGTTGAAGGAACCGAGTTTGCATGTATGCAAGACGGTTTGGTGGGTCCCCTCATATTGGCTTTCTCAATGGAAGATCCAGGTGCTGCTGCTCGTGTGATCAGCGCATTCTCCAAGGAGAAGGAAAACGACAAACTGGTGACCAAATTAGTCGCCGTTGGCGGAAAGCTGTATGGGGCATCCGAGTTGGAGAGACTTTCGAAACTGCCTACACGCGATCAGGCAATCAGCATACTCATGGGTACCATGAAAGCCCCGATCGAAAAGTTCGTCAGAACTTTGGCAGAACCCCACGCGAAGCTTGCGCGCACAGTGGCTGCAATTCGTGATCTTAAACAAGCCGCTTGAATGGCTTAAGCACAACAGATTAAACTGGAGTTACAAATGGCTGTATCAAAAGACGAAATTTTAGAAACAATTGCCAATATGACGGTAATGGAAGTGGTCGAACTGATTTCCGCAATGGAAGAAAAGTTTGGCGTTTCAGCCGCTGCCGCTGTGGCAGCCGCCCCGGCAGCAGCCGCAGGCCCTGCCGCAGTTGTCGAAGAGCAGACTGAATTCGACGTTATCTTGGCCAATTTTGGTGCCAACAAGGTGGGTGTCATTAAAGTCATCCGCGAACTGACTGGCCTTGGGCTGAAAGAAGCTAAAGACCTAGTGGAAGGCGTGCCTTCCACTGTCAAGGAAGGTGTCAGCAAAGCTGATGCCGACGGCATGAAGAAAAAGCTTGAAGAAGCTGGCGCTGCGGTAACCATCAAATAAGATTGATAGTCCTAAACGTTAACAAGTTCCTTAGGGCTGACAGCGTTATGCTGTCGGCCTTTTGGCGTTACCATATTTTGTATTGACGACGGCTAATCACCGTCAGACACCCTTGCACCGGGTATTGGCAAATATGTAATTAAATTCAAACTTTAAAAGTTTCTTGTCTTAATGAAAAGTCATTGCACCAGCTTGCATCTTTCGTGACAGACACCGCAGTGGTTAGTTGAAGCAAATATTTAGGTAAGGAACCAACATGGCATATTCTTTTACCGAGAAAAAACGCATACGCAAAAGTTTTGGTAAGCGCCAAGACGTTCTCGAAGTACCCTATCTTTTGGCAACCCAAGTCGATTCCTACAAAAAGTTTTTGCAGGCAGAGACATCCCATTCACGACGTGCCGACGATGGTCTGCATGCCGCTTTGAAATCGGTGTTCCCCATAGATAGCCATTCCGGCCTAGCAGTTCTGGAATATGTAAGCTACCGCTTGGGGGACCCGACCTTTGATGTCAAGGAGTGCCAGCAACGTGGAACCACCTACGCGGCCCCATTGCGTGTTCTCGTGCGTTTGGTGATTTACGACAAAGACGCGCCGGCAGGATCGAAAGTGGTCAAGGACATCAAAGAGCAAGAAATATACATGGGTGAAATCCCATTGATGACCGAGACTGGCACTTTCGTGATCAATGGCACGGAGCGGGTGATTGTTTCACAGCTTCATCGTTCGCCTGGTGTATTTTTTGACCATGATCGGGGGAAGACCCATTCCTCGGGGAAATTATTGTTCAATGCCCGCATCATTCCCTATCGTGGCTCATGGCTAGATTTTGAATTTGACCACAAGGATTGCGTTTATGTGCGCATAGACCGTCGCAGGAAACTCCCGACGACCATCTTGCTGCGTGCATTGGGTTATGACAACGAAGGGATTATCAAACTGTTTTTTGAAACGAATCAGTTTATCTTGTCCACTGGCGATATTTTCTTGGAATTGATTCCTGAACGCCTTAGAGGCGACATTGCCAGCTTCGACATTAAATTGGACGATAAGGTGATTGTTGAAAAAGGACAGCGTATCACCGCACGGCACATCCGCCAAATTGAAAAGGCGGGCATCACCCGGATGGAAGTGCCCCGCGATTATCTCCATGGCAAAATTTTAGCGAATAATGTCGTCGATCCTTCAACGGGTGAACTCGTTTCCAAAGTCAACGACGAGATTACCGATGATCTGATTGACAAGATGATGGCTGCGGGCATCACCATGGTTGATTGTTTGTTTGTCAACGATCTCGACCGGGGACCCTACATATCCAACGCGATGCGAATAGACACCACGGAAACCCAGCTAGATGCCTTGGTGGAAATCTATCGCATGATGCGCCCCGGCGAACCGCCGACTAAAGAAGCGGCGCAGTCTTTATTTGACAATTTGTTCTTCACAGCAGACCGGTATGACCTATCAGCCGTGGGTCGGATGAAATTCAACCGCCGCTTGGGCCGCAGTGAAATCACGGGGTCCGGCGTTCTATCCAAGGACGATATCATTGATGTCTTGCGTGAACTCATCAATATCCGCAACGGAAACGGCCAAGTGGACGACATCGACCATTTGGGCAACCGTCGGGTACGGTCAGTGGGCGAGATGGTGGAAAACCAATTCCGCCTAGGCTTGGTTCGGGTTGAACGTGCGGTGAAGGAACGGCTAACCTTGGCCGATTCGGAAGGTCTTATGCCGCAGGAAATCATCAATGCAAAACCGGTTGCCGCATCCATCAAAGAATTTTTTGGATCCAGCCAGTTGTCGCAGTTCATGGATCAGAGCAACCCACTTTCGGAAATTACCCATAAGCGCCGTGTGTCGGCCTTGGGACCGGGCGGACTCGCTCGCGAAAGGGCCGGGTTTGAAGTGCGAGACGTGCATACCACTCATTATGGTCGGGTTTGCCCCATTGAAACACCGGAAGGACCCAACATCGGGTTGATCAATTCTTTGGCTGTCTACGCTCGTACTAACGAGTACGGATTTCTAGAAACCCCCTATCGGAAAGTGACCGATAGCCGGGTCAGCGAAGAAATAGAATATTTGTCGGCCATTGAAGAAGGCAAATTTTATATCGCTCAAGCCAGTGCCGCAGTGGATGAGAGCGGGCGTTTGAAAGATGATTTGGTCTCTTGCCGCTACAAGGATGAGTTTACCTTGGCATCGCCGGAGAAAATCAACTACATGGACGTGTCATCCAAGCAGATCGTGTCGGTTGCCGCCGCGCTCATTCCTTTCCTTGAGCATGACGACGCCAACCGTGCTCTAATGGGTTCCAACATGCAACGCCAAGCCGTACCTACTTTACGGACGGAAAAACCATTGGTTGGAACGGGCATTGAACGTATCGTGGCAAAGGACTCTGGCGTGGCGGTCATCGCGAAACGAGGCGGCCTGATTGAATCAGTGGATGCCAGTCGTATCGTTGTTCGGGTGAATGATCTTGAAACTGAAGCCGGCATTCCCGGCGTGGATATTTACAATCTGACCAAGTACACTCGCTCCAACCAGAATACTTGCATCAACCAAAGGCCCTTAGTGAAACCAGGTGATAGAGTCACCAAGAATGACATTCTCGCCGATGGCCCGTCCACCGACATGGGTGAGTTGGCATTGGGTCAGAATTTGCTTGTGGCCTTCATGCCTTGGAATGGATATAACTTTGAAGACTCCATCCTGATTTCCGAGCGCGTGGTTCAAGAGGATAGATTCACCACCATTCACATCGAAGAAAAAACCTGCGTGGCCCGGGACACTAAACTAGGGCCTGAAGAAATCACGGCAGATATTCCGAATGTCGGCGAAGCAGCGCTGGCGAAGTTGGACGAATCTGGCATTGTCTTCATTGGGGCCGAAGTGAAAGCTGGGGACATTCTGGTTGGCAAAGTCACCCCCAAGGGCGAAACTCAATTGACCCCGGAAGAAAAATTGCTCCGTGCGATTTTTGGTGAAAAAGCATCAGACGTCAAGGATACGTCCTTGCGCGTTCCTTCAGGCATGGATGGCACGGTCATTGATGTCCAAGTGTTTACTAGGGACGGGGTAAAAAAGGACGAGCGCGCCAAAGAGATCGAAGAGAAACAAATCGAGCAAGTCAAAAAAGACTTGGGTGACCAGTTGCGCATTATTGAAAAGGATATCTTTGATCGTGCGGAACAGCTTCTGCTTGGAAAATTGTCCGAATCGGGTCCGGCAGGATTGAGGTCAGGCAAAGTCATTGATAAAACCTACTTGGAATCGCTCAGACCCTCCCAATGGCTGGAGATCCGCTTGCAGGACGAAGAAACCAACCTCCAGTTGGAAGCCGTTGCCGAGCAAATCCAACAGCAACGCGAAGAAATGAATCGCAGGTTGGAGGAAAAGAAAAGGAAAATCACCATGGGTGATGATCTCGCCCCTGGTGTGTTGAAGATGGTCAAAGTTTATCTGGCAGTGAAGCGACGCATCCAGCCAGGCGACAAAATGGCAGGGCGGCATGGTAACAAGGGTGTCATTTCGCAAATCGTGCCGGTCGAGGACATGCCCTATGCAGCGGACGGGACGCCAGTTGACATCGTCCTCAATCCATTGGGCGTACCCTCCCGCATGAACGTGGGACAGGTGTTGGAAACCCACCTAGGCTGGGCGGCAAAAGGACTGGGTATAAAGATCGGAAAAATGCTGGAGGCAAAGGCTCAAATCGAAGAACTTCGTGGCTTCCTTGACAAAATTTATAACTCGATGGGTAGGCGCGAAGACCTTGATTCGCTCAGCGATGAGGAAATCATTGAACTGGCAGTCAATTTGAGGCAAGGGGTTCCCATGGCAACGCCAGTATTCGACGGAGCGGTTGAGGAAGATATAAGGCAAATGTTAAGGTTGGCGGAACTTCCCGAAACGGGTCAAACTCGCTTGTTTGACGGGCGCACGGGTGACCCCTTCGAACGGGATGTCACTGTTGGTTACATGTACATGTTGAAGCTAAACCATCTGGTCGATGACAAGATGCATGCTCGCTCAACAGGGCCTTACAGCTTGGTCACCCAACAACCTTTGGGAGGCAAGGCCCAATTTGGCGGGCAACGGTTCGGGGAAATGGAGGTCTGGGCATTGGAAGCTTACGGTGCAGCCTACACCCTGCAAGAAATGCTCACCGTGAAGTCTGACGATGTCAATGGCCGGACCAAGATGTATAAGAACATCGTGGATGGAGATCACAGGATGGAAGCCGCGATGCCCGAATCGTTCAATGTGTTGATTAAGGAAATCCGTTCCTTGGCGATCAATATCGAGTTGGAGCAGGAGTAGGGTCAGTTTGGAAGCCCGCTCATACTTTGGGCGGGTCAAGACTAGACATGATAAAGACCCGTTAGCACCCAACCATCAAGCCGAAGCCAAGCCGCCGGAATTGCTCCGGTAGCCAGAATTGAAGATTTAGGAGACCAGTCCAGTGAAAGATCTGATTAACTTTTTAAAGCGCCAAAGCCAGACCGAAGAATTCGACGGCATTCGCATTAGTTTGGGTTCACCCGACATGATCCGCTCGTGGTCGTATGGCGAAGTCAAGAAGCCTGAAACCATCAACTACCGGACATTCAAACCCGAACGCGATGGTTTGTTTTGTGCGAAGATTTTTGGACCGGTCAGTGACTATGAATGCCTGTGCGGCAAATATAAGCGCCTGAAACACAGAGGCGTGATATGCGAAAAATGCGGTGTTGAAGTGACCCTGTCAAAAGTGCGTCGCGAACGCATGGGGCACATCGAACTTGCCAGCCCTGTCGCACATATTTGGTTTTTAAAATCGTTGCCGTCACGGATCGCATTGCTTCTGGACATGACATTGCGAGAAATTGAGCGTGTGCTCTATTTTGAATCGTTTGTCGTCATTGATTCAGGGATGACACCCTTACTGCGTAACCAACTGATGACCGAGGAGGAATTCCAAGAGGCTTATCAGCAGTATGGGGACGAATTCACAGCGAAAATGGGAGCCGAGGCGATTCGCGAGTTGCTCAAAACCATGGATTTGCATGGCGAGGTTCAACGTTTGCGCGAAGAAATTGACGGTACGAGTTCAGAAACAAAAATCAAAAAACACACCAAGCGCCTTAAGGCCATTGAATCTTTGATTTTGTCAAACAACCGGCCGGAATGGATGATACTGACCGTGCTGCCAGTGTTGCCACCCGAACTGCGTCCATTGGTTCCGCTAGACGGTGGCCGGTTTGCAACCTCGGATTTGAACGATCTTTATCGCCGGGTGATCAATCGCAACAATCGCTTAAAACGACTGCTGGATTTGAATGCCCCCGACATTATCGTGCGTAACGAAAAGCGCATGCTGCAAGAGGCCGTCGATGCACTGTTGGACAATGGCCGCCGTGGACGTGCCATTACTGGCTCGAACAAACGTCCGCTGAAATCCTTGGCAGACATGATCAAAGGCAAGCAAGGCCGTTTCCGCCAGAATCTGCTTGGCAAGCGCGTCGATTACTCAGGACGTTCGGTGATCGTCGTAGGACCCACCTTGAAGCTGCACCAATGCGGTCTGCCCAAGAAAATGGCTTTGGAATTGTTCAAACCGTTCATCTTCAGCAAACTTCAGTTCCGGGGGCTTGCCACAACGATCAAAGCGGCCAAAAAGATGGTGGAACGCGAAAGCCCGGAAGTTTGGGATATTTTGGACGAGGTCATCCGGGAGCATCCGGTGATGCTGAACCGTGCCCCCACCCTTCACCGTCTGGGCATCCAAGCCTTCGAACCGACCTTGGTTGAAGGCAAGGCCATCCAATTGCATCCCTTGGTGTGCACGGCATTCAATGCCGACTTTGACGGCGACCAGATGGCTGTGCATGTGCCATTGTCCTTGGAAGCGCAGTTGGAAGCCCGCACCTTGATGATGGCAACTAATAACATCCTGTCACCTGCTAATGGCGAGCCGATCATTAACCCTACCCAAGACGTGGTGCTAGGGCTTTACTACATGACCCGTGAACGAGTGGGGGCCAAGGGTGAAGGGATGATCTTCACTGATACTGACGAGGTTTTCAGGGCCTACCAGAACAAGCAGTTGGACTTACAGGCCAAGGTCATTGTGCGCATCCGCGAGGTGTTGTTGGATGAAAACGGTAACAAATCAGAACCCGTGATACGTCGCGTCGAAACCACGGGTGGCCGCGCTTTGGTTTCCACCATCCTTCCTGAAGGTTTAGGATTTAACTTGGTCAATCAAGACATGACCAAAAAGACTATCTCCAAGCTCATCAACCACTGCTACCGGACATTAGGAGTCAAGGCGACGGTGATATTCGCCGATAAATTGATGTACATGGGTTTTTCGTATGCGACGCGGGCGGGTGTATCGATTGGCTTTGAAGATATGGCGGTCCCCAAAGGGAAAGGGAAAATCATTTCAGCAGCCGAGAAGGAAGTGAAGGAAATCCAAAACCAGTATGCCTCCGGTTTGGTGACAGACGGCGAGCGTTACAACAAGGTCGTGGATATCTGGTCTCATGCCAATGACCAAGTGGCCAAGGTCATGATGGATGGTTTGGGCACTGAAGCAGGGGAAACGGACCCACAAAGCCTTATCAATGCCTGGGCTGAAAAGATGCTGCGCAAGCTTTTCGCAGATGTGAAGGCCGGGGCAATTTCAAATAGCGAATACGAAAATGCAGTTGCCAAGGTCAATCAGCATCGTTGGACAGGAACATTTCCGGATGAAATGAAAGAGCTTGAAACGGCAATCCAACAAAAGTCCTTCAACTCGATATACATGATGGCCGATTCGGGCGCTAGAGGTTCCGCTGCCCAGATCCGCCAGTTGGCCGGTATGCGCGGATTGATGGCCAAGCCAGACGGGTCTATCATTGAAACCCCCATCACGGCGAATTTCCGTGAAGGTTTGGACGTGTTGCAATACTTCATCTCGACCCATGGCGCTCGCAAAGGGTTGGCCGACACCGCGCTGAAAACTGCAAACTCAGGTTACTTGACTCGTCGGTTGGTTGACGTGGCACAGGACTTGGTGATAACCGAGGACGATTGCGGCACCAATGACGGCTTGTTAATGACCCCGCTGATCGAAGGGGGCGATGTGGTTGAGCCTTTGGCGGAGCGTGTCCTTGGTCGGGTACTGGCTGAGGATATTCATAATCTCACGACGGGTGAATTAGTCGTGGAAGCCGGGGTTCTATTGGACGAGTATTGGGTGATCGAACTGGAAAACCACGGCATTGACAATGTGCGTGTACGCTCCGTCATCACCTGCAAAACCCGATTTGGAGTTTGCGCCTCTTGCTATGGCCGCGATTTAGGCAGGGGACATAAAGTCAACATCGGCGAGGCCATTGGTGTCATCGCCGCGCAGTCGATTGGTGAGCCGGGCACTCAGTTGACCATGCGCACTTTCCACATCGGCGGTGCGGCGTCACGGATGGCATCCATCAATAACGTCGAAGTGAAGTCCAAGGGAACCGTCAAGCTTAACAACTTAAAAACCGTGCAGAATAAGGAAAATCATCTGGTAGCGGTGTCGCGCTCAGGCGAGGTCAGCGTCATTGACGAACATGGCCGTGAAAGGGAACGTTACAAAATCCCATACGGTGCCGTATTGTCAGTCCATGACGGGGCTTTGGTGAGCGGTGGTCAGATCATTGTTAATTGGGATCCCCACACCCATCCGGTGGTCACCGAGGTGAACGGTACCGCCCTGCTGGTCGATTTCGTCGATGGCATCACCGTCCGCGAAAAATCTGACGAAGTGACTGGTCTTAGTTTCATGGAAGTGATTGATCCTAAACAACGCGGCAGCGCTGGTAAGGAACTTCGCCCCATGGTTAAGCTGGTTGATGAGCAAGGAACTGATATTTTCATCCCATCCACTGAAATCGCCGCCCAGTATTTCCTTCCTTCTGGTGCCATTGTCGGCATTCGTGACGGAGACGTGGTGGAAGTGGGTGACGTATTGGCAAGAATCCCACAAGAATCCAGTAAAACCCGCGACATCACGGGGGGTCTGCCGCGTGTTGCCGATTTGTTTGAAGCCCGCAAGACTAAAGACCCGGCCATTTTGGCCGAAGCCACGGGAACCATCAGCTTTGGCAAGGAAACCAAAGGCAAACGCCGCATCATCATCACCGATCCCGCCGGATTGCAGCATGAGGCCATGATCCCCAAATGGCGGCATGTCACTGTGTTTGAAGGGGAACATGTGGAGCAAGGGGAAACCATTGCCGAAGGCGAATTGACCCCCCATGATATCCTACGCTTGCGCGGGGTGGCTGATTTAGCATCCTACTTGGTCAAGGAAATCCAAGATGTTTACCGCCTGCAAGGTGTTAAGATCAATGACAAGCATATTGAAGTGATCATACGACAAATGCTGCGAAAGGTTGAGGTCACTTCGCCGGGTGACACCATTTTCCTTAAGGGGGAACAGATCGACCGGGCGCGTGTGCTTGAGGAAAATGAAAAGATTGAGAATGAAGGAAAGATTCCCTCCTGTTACGAATCAGTGCTGATGGGGATCACCAAAGCGTCGCTTTCAACAGAGTCTTTCATTTCCGCAGCGTCCTTCCAAGAAACCACTCGTGTGTTGACCGAGGCAGCAATACGTGGCTTGAGTGACAAACTCATGGGCCTAAAGGAAAATGTCATAGTGGGCCGGTTAATTCCTGCCGGAACAGGTCTGGCCTATCACTTGGAACGCAAGCAAAAAAGCCGGTTTGCTGAAGCCCCGGAAGGCGAGGCCACTGGTGGAATGGACGCAGGAGATGTAGAGGAAGCGCTCAAACAAGCGCTTAGCATGTAAACCACGAACCCCATCTTTGGAGTATTTAGAGATGAAAATCAAATTGTTATGGAGTTTTTTTGCAGTAGTCGCATGGCTCTTGTCTAGCATGCAGTCGGTTCAAGCTGAGGGCAATGCGGAGGCAGGCAAGAAAAAGTTTTATACCTGCGGTGGTTGCCATGCCATTGAGGGCTACACCAACGCATTCCCCAACTATCATGTGCCCAAGCTCGGTGGGCAGCATGACAAGGCCGTAATTGCCGCACTGAACGCTTACAAAACGGGTGATCGCACTCATGGCAGCCAGCCTCAAGCCAATAGTATGCAAGGCAATGCCAGCAACTTGTCGGACAAGGATTTAGAAGATATTGCAGCCTATGTGTCTAAAAAAGTGCTGTCCACCGATACCAATGTCATTACTGGAAACCCAGCGAAAGGCAAAGAAAAAACCGCCGTTTGTGCGGGTTGCCACGGTGAAGACGGTAATGTGCAGGACAAGGATGGCAAGGTTTTGAATCAAGACTATCCGCGTCTGGCCGGCCAACATGAAGATTATTTGATCAAAGCTTTGAAAGATTACAAAAAAGGTGTTCGTAAAAATCTGATTATGGGTGGCATGGCACAGCCATTGAGTGACGAGGATATCAAAGATATTTCTGCATTTTATGCAAGCAAAAGAGGATTGGTGACAATTTCGGATTAGTGGTAACTGATGAGTCTTTGTCAGACGATCAGTGCATAACCAGACTGAAAGCCCGGTGCGATCAAATGCCCGGGCTTTTGTTTAGTGCCTGTTTGATTTGATAACATAAGCTCCATTTCATCCTTTTACGTAACTCATGCTCAAAATTTTAGTCTTTATTTTGGCCCTGCCTTTATTTAGTGGTGTAAAGGCCGCTGAAGCCAATCATGCTCAAACCGTTTCCGAGTCAGCCCCAAAGCAAAAAGCCATCATGGGATGGTTAGAGTCGATTTTCATCAGGCCATGGAATCGCAGGCTGACCGCAAAATTAGACACAGGAGCCAAGACCTCTTCATTACACGCAGACAGGATTGAGCATTTCAGCAAGGATGGCGAAGACTGGGTGCGTTTCAATCTGGGCGACATAGAGGATAGGAAACTCCCTCCAATCACGGTTGAAAAGCCTCTCCTGCGAACAGTCAGCATCAAATGCAAGGGCGAGGACTGCCAACCCTCGCAGCGCGACGTGGTATTGATGACTATATGTAAAAATGGCAAGGAATATCCGGCGGAATTCAATTTAGTGGACCGGAGCAATTTTAATTACCCTGTATTGCTTGGCAGAAGTTTTCTCAAGGGAGTGGCCTTGGTGGATGCCAGTGAGACCTTTCTATTCAAATCCGATCTTGACCCGTGCCTGACCAAAAGCGGCTCCACAGTCCCGTGAAAACTCTGTCAATTAGCTACATGTAGTCACACATGAGAAATTTGCATGTCAAGGTGCTTGCCCTGCTCTTGGTCATAATCGGGCTTTCATTATGCTATTACAAAGTCACGCGCTTAGGGTTACCCCTGTTTCCCACCAAGCAGACAGAAGTCTGGACCGTTGAGGCACGGATTGAGTTCAAACCTAAGCGGGACACCCCAATCAAGGCGACACTTTTCATACCTCGCAACCCGGCCGGCTATACCGTTGTGGATGAAAACTTCGTATCCAGCAATTACGGGCTTACTACCGAGGACGACGGAGTGGCACGCAATGCCCAATGGGCTGTGCGCAAAGCCACCGGGTATCAAGTCTTGTATTATCGACTGCATTTGGCAAGGGACCCAACGGCCCAGCCGGGAAAGCCCAGCCCCCCTCCCGTCCTCACCCCGCCCAATTATCCCGAACTGATCCGTTCTGAAGTCAAGGCAGTGGTTGACGAAGCCAGAAGCAAATCGGCTGACACTCTTTCATTCAGTCGGGCATTGCTGCTCCGCTTGAATGCGCCTACGCCTGACGCCAATGTCAGCTTGTTGCAACAAGACTTGCAAACGCAAGAGGAATGGGTGGCCCGCATTGTCGACATTCTAGTCGGTGCCAGCATCCCTGCCCGAATGACCTACATTTTGCGCTTGGTGGACGGTTCGAAACACGCATCCCTCACGCCTTGGATTGAGGTTTATGCCAAAGACGGTTGGCAGGCAATCAACCCCCAGACGGCAGAACCTGGCGTGCCCAAAGAAGCGGTTGTTTGGCATGTCGGCAAAGGCCCGGTGCTTGATATCAATGGAGGGCGGTTCCCAAAGGTCGAATATTCAGTCACACGCCATGCCCAAGAGATGACATTGGTCGCGGAACAACGGGCGCGACAAATGGGTTCGAGAATCATGGAGTTCTCTCTGTTCAGCTTGCCCGTGCAAACTCAGAATGTTTATCGTGTCCTGTTGCTTACCCCGATTGGCGCTTTCCTGATTGTTTTCATGCGTAATGTGGTGGGCTTTAAAACCTTTGGCACGTTCATGCCCATCTTGATAGCCTTGGCTTTCCGCGAGACCAAATTACTATGGGGAATGGTATTGTTCACACTGGTGGTAGGTTTGGGGCTGACGATTCGCTTCTATCTCGAATATTTGAAACTATTACTGGTGCCAAGGCTGGCATCTGTACTAACCATCGTCATACTCTTGATGGCTCTGGTCAGTTTGCTGACCCACAAACTTGGCATTGATCGTGGCGTGTCCGTGGCCTTGTTCCCGATGGTGATCCTGACCATGACGGTCGAGCGCATGGCCTTGGTTTGGGAGGAGTCTGGACCCTTGGAAGCTTTGCAACAGGGGTTCGGGAGTCTACTCATGGCCGCCTTGGCATTTGTGATCATGAGCGATAGCGTCATGCGCCATGTGGTTTTCGTGTTTCCAGAGCTATTGCTCATTGTCTTGGCTGCGAACCTCCTGCTGGGTCGTTACACTGGCTACCGATTGACTGAGCTATGGCGATTCCGTGCGGCTTTGCGGCAAGAACAAGAGCAAGAATAAGCGGAAAGCTCGCCAATGAAATGGCTTAATTTATTGTCGCCAGGCCAACGGCTCAGGGAATTGGGCATCATGGGGATGAATCGGCGCAATGCCGACTACATCCTGTTATACAATCCTCGCAGGAATTTTCCGCTGGTGGACGACAAACGACGCACCAAGGAGTTGGCTCTGGCTGCGGGCATCGCAGTCCCCAAACTCTATGCGGTGATTGAAATTGAGCATCAAGTGGATGGACTGCCTCAACTGCTCGCCCCTTACGAAGAGTTTGTGGTCAAGCCGGCTCATGGGAGTGGCGGCGAAGGCATTTTGGTGGTGACCGGCACTGTCAATGGCCGCTACAGGCGAGCCAACGGCTTGCTGGAAGACGAGGACGACTTGAAATATCACATTTCCAATATCCTCAGCGGAATGTACAGCCTGGGCGGCTTGCCAGATTGTGCATTGATTGAATACCGTGTCGACTTTGACCCGATTTTTGACGGAGTGAGTTATCGCGGCGTGCCCGACATAAGGACAGTGGTGTTTCGTGGCGTTCCAGTGCTGGCTATGATCCGTTTGCCAACCCGGCTATCGGATGGCAAAGCCAATCTGCATCAAGGTGCTGTGGGGGTGGGAATCAATTTGGCAAGCGGACAAACGACTTGCGGGGTCTGGCATAATGACACAATCGATCATCATCCAGATACCGGCGGGATGATAACGGGTTTGAAAATTCCCCACTGGGATCAAATTCTTGGGTTGACGGCGCGTTGCCATGACTTGGTGGGGTTGGGTTATATAGGCGTGGATATTGTGCTTGACCGGACTTTAGGCCCACTGATGCTGGAGATAAACGCCAGGCCCGGGTTGAGCATACAAATCGCCAACGGGCTAGGGTTGTTGCCGCGTTTGCGTAAAATAGAAGCATTGAAAAACATTCCTGACTCGATACAAGAACGGGTGGCACTGGCTAAATCACTGATTTGACAGGAAGGGGTTATTCATTTTTCAATGAGGCACACTAAACCTGAAAGCCGCGAGACGGGCTGTGGTTGCTCTTTTATTGTCAATCATGGCATCCATGACATAATTCCGTAACATGGCTATGTTATTAATATACGATTTGAAGAAAAGCCAACGGCAACGAAGCTTCCAAGCAAGTTCTCGAGTGCATGTTGTAGCGGATTGGGTATTCCCCCCAATCCTTGTGTAAAGAGGATTCACTATGCAAAAATCGACACTCTTGTTTCTGCTCTTGTTGATCAGCGCCTATGCTTTCCATATTGGGCGGCAGCGGTCGCGTCAATTGGTCGACGGAAAGGTCAAGAACTTACATTCACTCCCCAGTTATTACGGCTACTACACCGCGCTATGGAGCCTACTTCCGCCATTGGCTTTGGTTTTTTTATGGATTGCGTTTGAAACCTCGGTCATCAACAATATGGTGCTTGCATCCCTCCCCAATGCGAATAGTGACATGCCCACTGAATTAAAAGGCTTATTGATAAATGATCTCAATAATGCCCTAGGCGGGAATTATGGCGATGCCAAGCCGGAACTAAAAGATTCGGTTGAATATCTGCGCAATTTGAAAATTCGTAGCAATTGGCTACTATCGTTTCTTGCCATTTCATTGGCTTTATTGGGGGCTTTTTTTGGTCGTTCGCACATCACCAAAGAACACCGGGCGCGCAACCAAGTGGAAAGGACAGCCATGGCATTCCTGGTGGGGAGTTCGCTGATCGCAATTCTCACCACCCTAGGCATTGTGTTGTCTGTATTGTTTGAGTCCATCCGTTTTTTTGACAAAGTACCCGTCACGGATTTCCTGTTTGGTTTGCAATGGAGTCCGCAGATCGCCATGCGAGCAGATCAAGCAGGGTCTGCCGGGGCTTTCGGCGCAGTCCCACTGTTTACCGGAACCCTGCTCATTTCAAGCATAGCATTAATCGTGGCGGTTCCCATCGGCTTGATGTCTGCGATTTATCTGGCAGAATATGCGAGTTTGAAGTTTCGTTCGGTGGCTAAACCGCTACTAGAAATCCTCGCTGGCATTCCAACCGTGGTTTACGGTTTTTTTGCAGTGTTGACGGTGGCCCCTTACATCCGTGAATTAGGCACGGATTTGGGCTTGAATGTTTCTTCGGAAAGCGCCCTTGCTGCTGGGTTGGTCATGGGGATCATGATCATTCCGTTTGTCTCGTCCTTGTCCGACGATTTCATCAACGCAGTACCCCAGTCATTGCGCGACGGTGCTTATGCCTTGGGTGCCACACAATCGGAAACCATCCGTCAAGTGGTCATCCCTGCTGCTCTTCCCGGCATCGTAGGCGGCATTTTATTGGCTGCCTCGCGAGCCATCGGCGAAACAATGATCGTGGTCATGGCGGCAGGATTGGCCGCCAACCTGACTGCCAATCCATTGGAAGCGGTGACCACCGTGACCACCCAAATCGTTACCTTATTGGTGGGGGATCAAGAATTCGACAGTCCTAAAACCCTTGCCGCATTTGCCCTTGGGTTGGTGTTGTTCTTGGTCACTTTGATCTTGAATATCATAGCCTTGCATATCGTCCGCAAATATCGTGAACAGTATGAATAACCACACAGAAAATTCCAATTCCGACAACCAAGGCAAGCGCACCCATGAAATCGTCAAGGCGGGCCTAGGCCGTAGACGGGCGGCAGAAACTCGGTTCAGAGCCTACGGGTTGATTTGCATTATTGCCGGGTTGGGCATATTGGCCTTATTGTTCACCAATATCATTTCCCATGCCATGAGTGCAGTCGAGCAAACCTTCTTGGCCTTGGATGTGACGTTTGAGGAGTCGATTCTGGACCCGGAAGGCAAACACGATGCGAGTACTTTGGCGTCCGCCGACTACCCCATGCTGTTGAAGCGATCCATGGCTGAATTGTTTCCCGAAGTCAAGGACAGGCAACAAAAGCGTCAACTCTATGGCTTGATCAGTTCCGGCGCATCTTACGAATTGCAGGAAATGTTGGTGAAGAATCCCGCACTCATGGGAAAAACCGAACGTATCTGGGTCCCTGTGGATGACGATGTGGACATGCTGGTAAAAGGCCAAACCGCCCGTGACGTTCAAGAAGGCGACCGCCGCTTGAAAGACACCCAACTCGCTTGGATTGATAAGTTGGCAGCCGACGGACGGTTGGAGAAACATTTCAACAAAAAATTCTTCACTTCGGGCGATTCCCGCGAGCCTGAAATGGCAGGCATTTGGGGGGCGCTGGTTGGTTCGATGTTTACCCTTATGGTGACGGGTTTACTATCCCTGCCCATCGGAATCGCATCGGCGATCTATCTTGAAGAATTCGCACCACGCAATCGTTGGACAGACATCATTGAAGTCAACATCAACAATTTAGCGGCAGTGCCTTCCATTGTGTTCGGTTTGCTGGGTTTGGCGGTGTTCATCAATTTCTTCGGCCTGCCACGTTCATCGCCCTTGGTGGGAGGCTTGGTGCTGACCTTGATGACGCTGCCAGTCATCATCATCGCAAGCCGGTCGGCTCTAAAATCCGTTCCCCCCTCAATACGCGAAGCGGCTCTGGGTGTGGGGGCTTCCCAAATGCAGACGGTGTTTCACCACGTACTGCCCTTGGCAATGCCCGGCATGTTGACGGGTGCGATCATCGGCATGGCTCGTGCCTTGGGCGAGAGCGCCCCCTTGTTGATGATAGGCATGGTGGCATTCATTGTCGACGTTCCCAACAGCTTGACTGACCCTTCGACGGTATTGCCCGTGCAAATTTATCTTTGGGCGGACAGTTCCGAGCGTGGTTTCGTTGAACGCACTTCGGCGGCCATCTTGGTTTTGTTGGCGTTTTTGATCGTCATGAATGGATTGGCGGTCTATCTGCGCAAACGTTACGAGCGGCGTTGGTGAGCACCGCAACTGGCTTTGATTGAAGGCGGTCTCCGCCTCCGACTTTTAATAAAATCGTACCTTTACCCAACGGCCATTAAACAATGAACAGAAACACCCCGGCTGAAAACTCCCGCCAAAGGGACTCCGAAGTGTTTTTTCTCATTCAGCCGGGCGGTATTAGGATAAATCCATAACTAGAGAGATTCAGGATGAGACATCCGGACGAAAACTCAACACCCGCTTCGTTTTCCCGTGACCACATTCAGACCGTCGGCGAGGTTTTTGTCGATAACGCCCGCATCGAATGCCGCATGGTTGATGTCCACTACGGCGAAAAACATGCAATCTATAATGTTAGTTTGGATGTTGGGCGTAATGAAGTCATTGCATTGATTGGGCCATCAGGGTGCGGGAAATCGACATTTCTTCGCTGCCTGAACCGCATGAACGATACCATCCCCGGTTGTCGTGTCACCGGTGAAATCAAGCTGGACGGTCAGGACATCTATGCTGAGGGACTTGATGTCGTGCCTTTGCGCGCACAAGTTGGCATGGTTTTTCAAAAACCTAATCCGTTCCCAAAAAGTATTTTTGAAAACGTAGCCTACGGGCCGCGCGTTCATGGATTGGCTACCAACAAAGGAGAACTGGAAGAAACTGTCGAAAAGTCGCTGCGCCGGGCTGGATTATGGGACGAGGTCAAAGACTACCTGCAACACCCTGGCACTGGCCTGTCGGGTGGGCAACAACAGCGATTGTGCATTGCGAGGACGATTGCAGTAAACCCGGAGGTGATCTTGATGGACGAGCCTTGCTCCGCTTTGGACCCCATTGCCACCGCGAAGATTGAGCAATTGATCGATGACTTGCGCGAGCATTACACCATCGCCATCGTGACTCACTCCATGCAGCAGGCGGCGCGGGTTTCCCAACGCACCGCCTATTTTCACCTCGGTAAATTGATTGAAGTCGGGGAAACGGCGCAAATATTCACCAATCCAAGGCATCAATTGACGGAGGACTATATCACTGGCCGTTTCGGCTAGATTGAGACATAAGCCCTTCCATAGGTTGGGCTTTATTCCCACACGTAAAGGGACCGTCAAAGCTTGCTTTGACCAGTGAATTGGAAATGCGTAGCTTGTGCTTTGCCTGTCAAAGCAAGCTTTGACGTTCCAATCCTAGGCCGCTGCGTGACACATCAGTGATTAATACTCAAGAACCCGGGGCAAGCCTTTCGCCTGTTCGATCCATTTCGTCACTTCCGTTTCGGACGGGACTCGGCGTGTGAGCTTCTTCTCTTCATTGAGATTGGCGAGTGCTTCGGTCAGGTTGGCAGGGTTGCGCATTGCCAACTCAGGAACGGTATCGACTCCTGCGGCTTCAAGCAATTCGGAAAACTCCGATCTGATACCTTCAATTCTATACAAATCAACCATATTGGCGAATTTGAGAATCAGTGATTCCGCAAGCCCGGTTTGTTCGGCCAACCGCTTACGCTGCTGGGGCGTAGTGGTGTTGGCCAGCAATGAATCGGTGTCCTTGACACCGGCTGCCCGTAACTGTTCCCCTCTAACGGGTCCAATTCCTTCAAGGTCTTCGATCTTATAGTTTGCCATGTGCTTTAAGCTTGTTGTTGTTTACGAAATAAATGTTATATTCTATCAAAATATTTAACGGGAAGATGCCACGGTATTGCCAGCGATTCCTCACCCCACTTGGATAATTTGACTCGAACCTATGCATTCGATAGACAAGGTTACACTATGAACATTACGTTGGATAACAGGGATGATTTTACTATACTTAGATTTCATGAGGAAAGGTTGGATGCGCACAATTCCAAAGAACTCAAAGACTATCTTCTAGTGCTTTATGATGATGGAAATAAAAACTTGGTGCTCGACCTTTCCGAAGTCCGCTTCGTGGATAGTTCCGGTCTCGGCGCCCTGCTCTCAGGACATAAGAATGCGGGTCTTAGGGATGGGCGTTTCGCCCTCGCTTGTGTGCAATCGCGGGTACAGTCCATGTTTGAATTGACCCGGTTGACGCGAGTCTTCGAAATTTATAAGGATGTTGAAGAAGCTCTCACCAATGGCGCAAGGGGGACACCCCATGACCCGAAACAGGATTAATCTTGAGATCGAAATCCCTACACAGACCCGCTATCTGGGTCTGATAGGCAATATTGGAGAACAATTAGCCTGGGATTTAATCGATTATTCGGGTGACAGGGATGTGCTTGCTTATAACCTGAATTTGGTTCTCACCGAGGCGCTTAGCAATGTCATCAAACATGCGGGTTGTGAGAACCAAGCCTTGCGAGTCTGCATCAGCATTGAAGGAAACAACCTATCCATTCAAGTACATGACAAAGGTTTGGGATTTGATTTGGCGGGGGTCATTAGCTGTCCCGAACCGGACGATCTATGTGAGCGAGGCCGAGGTATTTTTTTGATTCGGCAATTGATGGATTCAGTGGATTACCGGAAGACAAAGATGGGAAATGTCTTGGAGATGAAAAAGAAGTTGTAAGGCGGTTTTCAGTTTGGCGGACTTTCCACCCTTGGTCAAACGGCAACGACAATCCAGCAGATGACGCTTACTGTTAAACAAGGGACACCCATGGACTTCATGTCAACTGGATGCCCCTGCCCGCGACTATGACAATGATTAATCAGTTTTAATTCTTAAATTTAAACAATGGGTTGTATTTCGTTTCACGGGTAAAGTCCTGCCATGGGAAAGGCGGGTTGGTGATGGGTACAGTGGGTATCGGGAATGTCAATACATCGACCAAGCCTGCCATGGTGCGCCCCGCCGTATGCAGGAAACCTTTGAAAACCCCACCAGTCACCCCCAAGGCTAAATTGACTTCATTCGTGGTATTAATGATGTTTTTTGGCACTTCCACGATGGCTAAAGTCACATTGGAAAACCCCGAACCCAGCTTTGTCGAAATGGTTTGTCCATAGGATTCCGGGGCGGGTTGCGATTTGACCGGGGGGTAGTAAGTTTGCCCTGGCATGGAATCGCTGACGGCAGGATTCATGACAGCCAGTAAAGCACCTAGCACGATAATTTTAAATGAGTTCAACAGGGTTCTCCCATGAATGAAGGATTAAAAAACAGGGTAAGAGTAAGTTTACACCGGATAGGATTTAGGCAACTAATTTTTGGAACAATTTGATTGAAACCTCGATAAAGCGCACCTTGGCTCGGAAATACGAACCACAAGCAGACCACACGATGAGTACACTGAGAAACATCGGCAAGGTTGGTGGTTCAGGGATATAGCTTACGTTAATTCCCTGACTGGCTAGAAATTCTAGATTCAAGGGATTGGCAATGGGTGCCCATCCGGAGACATCCCCATAATGACAGTCATTATTCCTATAAGGGTTATATCCCCAACTGAGCACACCCACCACGCCCCCGCCTTCGATGAACAACGGTCCACCGCTATCACCGTTGCAGGTCGTTCCCTCCAAGGCGATGGGGTAGGGGTTGCCAAAGGTGTTAGTCGAACCGTCCGGTTTGTCGAAATCGCTTTGGAGGTCGATAATCCCCCCTGAGTCGATCAGGTTCATCGCAGCAAGCCGTGCCGTCGCGCCGACATTCGATTGCACCAACCCCGTGCCTTGAAAGCCATAACCCAACATGACACCTGTGAACGGGGTCGGACTGGATGCAATGATGTTGGACCACAACACAGCCGGTGTTTGCGTTAGCGGGTTGTTCAGAGTCAATAGTGCAAGATCGTAGGTCGATGCATTTGGGTCGGAATAATCATAAAGGCTGGAAACGACCACAGCGGTGACGTTATTGGTGAATGAGAGGGGAACGTCCGCCGACAAGCCAAATGCAAATTGCTGGGAGGCGTTGAGATTTCCTAAATCGTCATACACGCAATGGGCGGCGGTCAATACCTTGTTGGCAGCGACCAAGGTACCGGTGCATTTAGCCGTATTATCATTCACTTGAATCCATCCAGCGGAAGCATATTCGGGTTGTGTGGCTAGGGCATCGTAGTTAGACGCGGCAACATCATCTCGAATGTAGATGGCTAATCCATTTGGCGACCAAGCCAACAGGGATGCGGCAAGGGCTAGGCTACCGAGTAGGGAGGTGTTAAAGTGAAAGTGTTTCATGCTGATTTCACAGACAGGTGCTATTCACATGGTTGCGCATTTTGCGCCCAAGTCCCCGTCGGGAAGCCTACCACTGATGAAGGGAAAAAACCTCCACTCAGTGACGTATGGATGTGTCGTATTGAATTCCGTAGAATTGATATTCTTGATTCGGCTTCACAACGTGTGAAAATTATATCATTAGAAAATAATTCAACATAGGAACCAACCCTGACTTCAGCAATTCTCATTATGAGGCAAAGCGTTGATGTATAACCCGTCATTCCTGCCGGGAAGCAGGAATCCAGTCACATGGACGTGAAACTAGGATTTGCCAGTCATGTTTAATCAGACACTTATGCACCGACAAGTTACCG
>CAIOOA010000250.1 GCA_903859815.1 uncultured Methylococcaceae bacterium
CGGCAAACGCTGCGCTGCCAGCGGACAGCTTCATCAGGGGTAGCGGCAAACGCTGCGCTGCCAGCGGACAGCTTCATCAGGGGTAGCGGCAAGAGCAGCGCTGCCAGCGGACAGCTTCATCAGGGGTAGCGGCCAGTGCTGCGCTGCCAGCGGACAGCTTCATCAGGGGTAGCGGCAAACGCTGCGCTACGAGCGGACAGCTTCATCAGGGGTAGCGGCAAACGCTGCGCTACGAGCGGACATTTTATCAAAAATTTAATCTAACTCAACAAAATGCTCGGTTCCATGGCTATACTTTTTGTGGAAGAAATTTTATCAATCACAAAGCGGAGAATATCATCATGGCAAACGATTACATTCCACGGTCCTATACGAATCTTCAACAATGGTTGCAAACCCAGAAAGACAATATCGCCGAGGTCGGCGCATCCCTAGGCATGACTGCCGATGAGCAGACCGCCTACCTGTCCTCGGTGCAAAAATTATTGGATAAGGTGGTCTCGATTGTCGAATTGACCCATCAACTCGATCATTTGAAAGCCGACTTTGAGCCATTGTTGGCGGCGGAAGTGCCGAATCTGCATCTGCATGTCAGACGGTTGAAAACCCATGTTGAATATACCCCCAGCATCGGTTTGCGAATGCATTGGGTGGGCGAAAAACATGAGGTGGATTCCGCCACTTCGCAACCGACCATCACCGCGACGGGGATGGGCTTGCGCGTCAAGATCGAAGGCACCAAACCGGGCTTTGAAGCCGTCAATCTCTACATGCGCCGCAAGGGCGAAATCTCTTGGATTCAAATCGCTGTGCGCAAACGGCGCTATCCGATTTATGACGAAATCCCCCCGATCAATTTGGACATTCCTGAGGTTCGGGAATATCTTTGCCGGGGTGTGGTCGATGACGAGGAAACTGGCCTGCCCAGCCCCATCGTCGAAGCGGTGGTGGCGAAATAGAAAGTAGGAGTGCAAGGCTTGCCTTGCGGAACCTCGAACATCATTGGAGTGCAAGGCTTGCCTTGCGAAAAAATAAATATAAGCAAGGCAAGCCTTGCACTCCAAATGTTATTATATTTTCTTGAGGCATTGACGATATAGAAGCTTTAACCATGCTTAGGCATCATCCCAACACCCCCGCCCATCTATACTTGGACGATACGCCTTATTTCATCACCGGGGCTATTTACAACCGTCGGCATTTGCTAGAGCTAGATGCGCTAAAGCAGGAATTTTTATTATGTATGAGGAATGTCTTTTCCTTTTATCACTGGGATTTGCAACATTGGGTCATTCTCGTCAACCATTATCATCTGTTGGCAAACAGTCGGAGGGGCAAGGACATGCCCTCCATCATCGGCGAATTGCATAGCCGCTCGGCGCATTTCATCCGGCAAGCCACAGCCTGTGAACTACCCGTCTGGTGGAATTATTGGGACTACTGCCCAAGGGACGAGCAGGATTATTACCGCCATCTGAACTATTTACTTTATAACCCCATCAAGCATGGCTATGTGACCGATCTAAAGCAGTATGCCTATTCCAGTTTCCATCAGTTGTTTGATCGACTTGGCAGGGAGGAACTGGCCCGACAGTTCCATACTTACCCCGATTTCCGTTCGCTGGATTTGTCGGATGACTTCTAGGAAATAATTATCTGGAGTTTCAGGCTTGTCTTGCGAATTTCCCATGCCGATTGGAGTGCAAGGCTTGCCTTGCGTAATTCCCGCGTCAATTGGAGTCCAAGGCTTGCCTTGCGTAATTCCCGCGTCAATTGGAGTCCAAGGCTTGCCTTGCGAATAAAATAAAAATAAGCAAGGCAAGCCTTGAACTCCCGCAGTAGCCGCAAGGCAAGCCTGAAACTCCCGCAGCATCGGCAAGGCAAGCCTTTGAACTCCCACAGCAACGGCAAGGCAAGCCTTGAACTCCCGCAGCATCGGCAAGGCGAGCCTTGTACTCCCTCAGCGTCGGCAAGGCAAGTCTTGAACTCCCGCAGCATCGGCAAGGCAAGCCTTGCACTCCAAGAGTTCGAGCGAAGCGGAATACGGGTTTCTGGGCTACGACCGCCCCGGATTACGCCGCGAAGCGGCACCATCCGGGCTGACTACCGCTTATGGGGCATTGCGGGTATGAGTGGTTTGGAAGATGGGTTTATTCGGGTTCATCGAAAATTGCGCCAGCGGTTTTGGCTTCTCGCAATTGCTCTGGGTCGTATTTTGCGCCTCTGAGATTAGCCATACTGAGATTGGCCTCGTGGAGGTTGGCCCCGCTGAGGTTGGCCCCGCTGAGGTTGGCCCCGTCGAGGCGGGCTTCGCTGAGATCGGCCCCACTGAGGTTGGCCCGGCTGAGGATGGCCCGTCTGAGGACGGCCTGTCTGAGGTCGGCCCCGCTGAGATCGGCCCCGATGAGGTCGGCTTCGATGAGGTTGGCCCTGCTGAGGTTGGCATCTCTGAGGTTGACATTGTAGAGGTTTGCATTGTCAAGTTGGGCATGGAAGAGGTTTGATTGGGCGAGGCTGGCTTGTAATAAAATTGCATAACTAGCTGAAACGTTCTTCAAATTGGCATTATCCAAATTTGCCTCATACAAATCCACCATTTCTAATATAGCTTGGTCTAGATCGACAAACGAGAGACAATCCAAGGCTAATACATTATCCGAGTTTTTGCGCTGCCCTTGTACCCGTCTAATCCACGCCCCAAACGTAGTCGGCTCGGGATGTTCGATTTTACTGACAATCTTCGTCACCCTAGCACAGGCATTCATCGCCGCGAGCAAGGCTTCTTCGGCATTGCGCGACTTAAACAACATATCGCTGAAGGTGGGCAGTTGCAGCCTTTCCATCGGGCTGCCATGGCGTAGCATAGTGCTGAATAAGCGGACAAAATGTTGTTGCCAAAGGGTAACTTCTTCTATTGAATGCAATGCCACTTCCGCCAACCAAAACCGATGCAAAAAGCCTGACACCGCCGTAGGCCCGCATAATCTGGCCCATTGCTCCAAGGCATAGGTTTCGCTCCACCCTTTGTTACCGCCTTTTATGTCCCGCGTTTCACGTTCTTCCACGATGTCTTCCATGGCCCGCACCAGCCGTCTGGCTGCGAGGTATTCGCCAAAGCTTTTGTGGGTAAACACAAAGGTCGGGTCGCCGCGTTGACGCTCGCCATGTTGCCGAAAAAAGAATGCAGCCAGCAAGCGGGTTATGCCCCGTTCCGCGCCTTCGCGAAAGGCTTCCAATTGCTTATCATAACCGGCATCGCGACAGTGCTGCTCGATTTCCTTGATCGTGGTGCTGCGTCCATCGCCATGCCAAGCCGCCAAAGCGACTTCTTCCAGCATTAAGAAGAAATCCGCCAATTCCATGTGCCGCACCCCGGCATGACGTCGGCCTTCCCTGCCTTCATAACCGCGTTCATGTACGGCTTTGACGAGGCTGTAATAAATCTGGTTCAGATTGATGTCCTTGCTGAAATCCAATTCGCCCCGGCAATAGCTGATCGCCAGCAAGTAATTCAGCAAGGGTTGGGCATTCACCTCCTGCAAATCTTCCCGATTTAACTCTTGAGGCATCCCATCTATAGGTTTGCCAGTCAAATGTCCATAATTCTGCCACCAGTCTTGGCGCAAATCCCGTTGCAGCCGTTGGTCCGAGTCTATCCATGTTTTGTCCTTGCGATCAGTCTCGCTAGTGAAGTAGGGCAACACATGGAGAATTTGTTGGGGTTTGCGGAATTCTGACCGCGTGTCTTGGATGACCACTTCCCGTCCGCTAAACAACACCCGCAGGTTTAACATGCTTGAGTTTCTTTGATAAACGAAGTTCTGCACCGCGTTGACGAAATCCCTTGCCGTCAAAGCCGCTGCTTGGCCTTGGTTCGCCAGTTCGTCCAAGCCGTCTAGGATCAGCAGCAAGTTGGTTTCGGCGTAATCTGGATGTAATGGATTATGCGGGAGGATTTCTAAATTGCGCACGAAACGACCAAAGGCTTCGACAAAATCGCCAGCCGGGTCGATCAAGTGTAAGGGTACGAATAACACTTTTAAGCGGCCCTCGGCGGAAACCCGTGCGGCGAACATCTTGGCAAAAGACGATTTGCCACTGCCGGGTCCACCACTCAGAACCCGCACGGCATCATCTTTGTTGGATTGTTGCAGCCATGCGGTTAATTCCTCAGCCAGTTCGACCACCATGCGCATTTTCGACTGGCGTGGTTCCATCTCTAATACCGCGTCGGCTTTTTCCTCGCGATAGCCATTCAGTGGAATATAGATCTGTTTCAGGCCGAAGGCTTCCCCAAACGCGCCTTCTTCTATATTTTTTTGAAGGGATGCATGATAAGTCCGCCAAGCCTGTTCTCGCTCGCTGGCTTTGGCGAACGGCGTATCCAAGGCGGCTTTAATCGGTGCGTAACGCTCGCCGTGCTTGCGCCATTCCCGGTGCAGCGCAAATGGGAAATATCCGGGTAGACGGGCGGCTAGGGTTTCAGCGACGGCGGCTTCCGTATCATGGACTATCAGCCATGCGGCGAGGGCTTGCTGGATGGTTTGCAACAGCGGCAGGTTTTGCGGATGCTCAAAGAAATCCCGACTGATGCTGATGTTGGTGATATGCGGTTGTAGCGTGGTGACGAAATCGCCAGTGTGTTGTTCTAGCGTAGGCGGCAGATGGCTTTCGCTGTCGCGGAGCAAATCCGCCAAGGCCAATTGCAAGGCTTGTTGCACCAATAGGAAGAGCAAAACCTCCGGCTCGTTGCCGCGTAGCCCTAAAGCCTCCAAGGCATCCACGCCGTCATCGGCAAGGTCTTCAAACTTGCCTAACAATCCGTGGCCGATGGCTTTCGCCAAGACTTGGCTGAATGCCTTGGCATCCAAAGATAGGGGTTTGTCCCAAACGGAAACGGGGGGTGCAGCGTTTAATTCCAATGCCATGTCAGTTCCTGCGTGGCGCGAATAAATAAGCACAGTTTATCATTACCGGGTTCCCAGCTTCACGACCAATCAGTTAAGCACAAATTGGAGTGCAAGGCTTGCACTGCATAAAAATAAAACATAAGCAAGGCAAGCCTTGCACTCCCAAAGCAACCGCAAGGCAAGCCTTGCATTCTCCGAACCAGCCAAGCTAGAACTTGTAAGCCAAGGGTTCCCAGGCGGAACTTGGGAACCCGCCAAAAGAGCAAAGCATGAAGGCAATTAGTCTTGAACGAGACGGAAACCGTAGTTGAGGCTGCGGGAGTCAGGGAAGTGCGCATAGCGGGCGGCGGAACGCGCGGCCCTGTCGCCGATGTTCCACGCCCCACCCCGAAGCACCCGGCTGTCGGCGGCATCGTTTGTGCAAGTCTTCTCGCTGCCATTATAGGCATCAGCATAACCCGAGCAAGTCCATTCCCAAACATTGCCGGACATGTCATACAGTCCAAAGTCATTGGCTTGTTTTTTCCCAACCGAATGAGTCGTACCGCCCGAATTGTTGGAGTACCAAGCCACTGCGCCCGCATCGTCCGACCCGCAACGGGTTTGCTGCTTTCCACCTCGGCAGGCATATTCCCACTCCGCCTCAGTGGGCAGACGGTAATTCTGTCCGGTCAATTGGTTGAGCTTGGCGATATAGACTTGCGCGTCATTGAAGCTGACTTGTTCAACCGGGCATTTGCCGCCGCAATTCTTGAAATAGGACGGGTTGGAACCCATCACCGCTTGCCATTGGGCTTGGGTCACTTCGTATTTGCCGAGCTTGAAAGGCTGCACACAGACTTCATGTTGCAGTTCATCATGGTCTCTGTTGGCTTCGTTGGCAGGACTGCCCATTTGGAAACAACCGCCTTTGATTGCTACCATAGCCGGGAGCATGGCATGTAGTTGCCGTTTGGTTTCAGCAATTTCCGCTTGCAATTGCTTTTGTCTGGTTTCGGCATTGTCGTTGATCTCTTGCAACGCCTGTTGCAAACGCGGCAGGTCTCGCTTGATGTCGGCGAGGGTATTAATTTGATAGCGTTCGGTTTGTTCCCAAGCAAACGCCGCCGCCAGAACTCCGACTGCGGACAAACCCAGCAGGGCTGCGAATGCCATGGTCCGCCGCAACCAAACCCCAGTTAGTCCCGGTTGGGTTTGGGCATGGCCCAAGGCAGCCGTCAGGGCTTGGACAACCTGCAAAGCGGCCTGTTGGGCTAGGCCATGAATCTGTCGCAACTGTCGCACGGCTTTACGGCGATTAGATTCGCCCGGATGCTTCCGCAACAAATCCACCACACCGGCCTCGTGCGCCGTTTCCATCAGCCATGCCTCCTGTTTGTGTTGACCGTCCAGCAACCGGCCTATCAACGGGCCGCGTTCCTGCAACACGCCCACGCCATGCTTATTGACCAAATCTTGCAGAATTTGGGTTAGGTCTAGCTTGGTCATTGGGTGTACTTTGACTCCTCAATAATGAAAAATGTAGGGGGTTCTTTTGCCGTTTGGGAACGCCAAGCACCGGCTGGGCGAGCGGCTTGCTTATGCCAAGCGGGTGCTTGGCGTTCCATGGCTTAAGCTTGTCGATGGCTGCAACCCCTACAGGATCGTTCGGTCTCCGATTTTAACCAGTGGTGTTACTACGCTCAACCACTCTTGCTAATGGCTGGCAAGCTTACAAATGGGGGAACGCCCATCGTTTGACTATTTCGGTATGGTAAACCGATAAGGTACGATCACCCACGAATCAACCGGTTTGTCGCCTCTGCGGGCTGGGGTGGCATGGGCATCTTTGACCATTACCATCGCCGCTTCATCTAAAATGCCATGGCCTGAGCTGCCGGTCATGATAACTTCCCCGATTTCGCCTTCGCTACTGATGTGGACTTTCAGGGTCACCGTGCCTTGCCATCCCCTTTCTTTGGCCAGACGGGGATACCTTCTTTTAAAACCGCTCATCCCGGCGGGATGGTAACTTGTTCCATCTTCCGTGGCACGAGGGGCCGGCGGGGCTTCATGACGTGTCTCATGACGCGAATCTCCGGGTGCATCCCGAACCGGCTCTGGCGAAGGTGATTCGGACTGAAATGCCTTGCGCTTGATGCCTGCATCATTAGCGGCTTGTTCCATCTGCTGTTGCAATCCTTCTTCAATCTGCTGGTGCAATGCATTTTGCTGCTGTTCGGCGGCTTGTAGGTCTTGTTGGAATTGTCGGGCGGTTGGCGTATCGTTGAACCGCGCCAATAACCAACCCGCCACAAGGCCAAGCAAGGCCAGCACAAGCAAGGACATCGCCAAGCGGGACACCCTCTTCCCTAAGCGGGCGGTAAACAACGGCGGCAATCTAGGCAGCTTGAATGGAACCGGCGGGGCCAACGGCGGCGGCGGTTTTTGGTTCAAGGCCAAAGACAACGCACGGACGGTTTCCTCCGCCGCGTCGGGAGACAGGGCGAATTCGTTGGCAAGGATGTTATAGGCTTGCCATTGGATGGCTTCGTCGCCGCTACGCAGCAAACGCTCGACCACGCCGGCACGATAGGCGGCTTTCATTAGGAACCGCTCCCGCTCCGGCCATTTCCCGGTTTCCATCAATGCAAACAAAGCCCTCTGGTCGCGCAGCAGCTTGGGTCCGTGTTGTTTCAGCAGTCCGCTGAGGCGGGTGGCTAGGCTCATGGGGATATTGTATGAAAATAAGGCAAGGTTTTGTTGTTACCGTTTGTGCGCGTTCCATCATTCAGGCTAATCTGACTTTGACAATTCTAGGCCCGATATGCAATTCCACGCCTTCCATCAAGGCGCGGGCTTTGCCGGGTTCGAGCTCAAGCAAACTGCCATCCGGGGCGCGATAGCCCCAAGTGTGGGCGGATTGGTTACGCAGAATCACATGGCCCGGCTGGTTGGGGTGCGGTTCCACGGTGGCCTCGACTTCGGTAGAGGCGGCATTGAACCGCGCCACATCCAGATGATGACGGCGTAGGTTCGCGCCGGGATAGGCCAGTTGAACGCTATTGCCGTGGTGGGTGTGGTTCACCTCCAAGCATAACCCCAAGGCCACGGATTTCTCGCACTTCCAACAGTTCAAGGGCTTGGACAAACCGTCCCACACATTCACCGCACCACAGCCACATTGTGGCGAGTTGGCTTCCATTTCCAAAAACACTCTGCGCCAGTCATTCAGGCGTTTGCGCTTGGATGGAACATGTACCGCATCGACAAAGGTTTCGGTGAATAGGGCTTGCAGTTTCGGCTGGCATATCCGTTGCCAACGAGTCACATGCAACTCTAATTCTGGTACGCCACGGGCGGTATTGGCCTGATTGGTATGGTGAAACACAAACAAGGGTTCGCTGGCAAAGTGTTTTTTCTTGGCGGGGATGTCCCATGAATAGAGTTTCATGGTTTCCTTGCCTTCCATCGGATGCTCCCACATCCACAAGTAATACAGTAGCACCGCCACCGAATACAAGTCGGTTTCGGCATTGGGCATGGACTTACCTAGAGATACTTCTGGGGCCATGAATTCCCAAACTCCCCGGATTTGGACGTTTGAATTGTTGACCACGACATTGTCGTTGTCGCAGATGACAATCTCACCTTGAACCGGGTCCAACATGATATTGCCTTGGTTGATGTCACAGTAAGCCAAGCCCGACGCATGGATGATTTCCAACGCGGCAGCCAGCCGATGGCCGATGCGGCAAAGGATGGGGAGCTTTGGCTGCTTGGTGCGACCGCTGCAAATTTGGTTGAAGGTATAGAATTTGCCGGTATCTATCAAGGGCATTAAATAACCGAAGCCCACGGAGTTGGCAAATGACAGACATTCGATAGGCCAGATGAAATGAATGCCGGGGTCGTCTATGTGCGGGGCACCCCGATGCACCAACTCCTCAATCTGGCGCTGTTGTTGGTCCCGCCTGTCGGAGGGTTTGCACCATTTGGCCGCATAATAGTTGCCGGTGGCGGTGTCTTTGACGAGATAAACCGTGCCTTCCCCGCCGCTGCCTAACTCTTTTTCAATTTCGTAGCGTTTGCCGGAATCCCGGCCTGTGAAATACTCAGTCATGGGGTTTTCCTGTTTCAGAATCTGCGTTTTGCTGGATGTCGGCGGACGGTTCCGGGCTTGATGCTGGACGCGGTGAAGAGGGCGGGAAATAAAACACCGTGGCGATGTCGTCACCCACCCCCTGCTCGGTCAAGCGGGACAGGAAATCTTCCAGTTTGTCCTCCAGCCAGCCCAAACCTTTGTTTTCGGTGTCGCGCTGCAAAGCTATCAAAGTCTGCAATGGATTCGCCAACGAATCGGCAAACCCATCGGTGGCGGCTACAATCATATGGGTCTTTGCCAAAGGCAGCATCTTGTATTTCCATTTATAGATCGCATCAGCGGAAGCCAGGCTGTCGGTGGCCAGACCTAAACCTTCGGATTTTTCGCCAGTCAACAAATCCAATGCTTTGGTTGCCCCGGCTTCTTCGCGCACAAGGAAGACTGTGCTGTCACCGATGGAACCGGCAAACACCTGCTCGTGAAATATCAAGGCCAAGGCGACGGTGGTTCCGTAAGCTTTGAACAAGTCATTGCCTTGGCCAGCCAGTTCCAACGGATAAGCGGCCAGATGTTCGGTGACATTACGCTCCCAACTTTGGTACAACTGCCGGATAAATCGCTGACTGAATTCATTGCGCGCATTGATCAGCCAATCGTCAGCTTGGTTTTCCAAGCAATTTACCGCGAACAGCACCCAACGTGCGACGGCTTCGGCGGCGGCACGGACGGCAAAATGAGCGCCTAATTCGCTACGGGTATACCTCGCCGCGCCATGCCCATCCGCAACAGCGAGTAGTACATAAGGATGGCCTTTAAAATACCGAACGCTTGCCAAGCTGGCATCTTGGCAAGGCAGGTTTTTATCCACATGATTTGCGCCCCGGACGCAGCCAGTCAGTAATGTGCCGCTTTTTCCCCCTGCAATTTGTGTCCAGTCACCCGCCATGGTAGTTCCTCAAAACACATCGTTGGGGTCTAAACCACCCAAATTGCCGGACCCCGGTCCAGTGACGGATTGCACGGATTTTGCGTCGATTTGCACCGGCACGGGGTTATTGTCTTGCAAATTGGATTTTGAGGAAGCCGAGGCCGAGGCGGCTTGGGTGCTGACCACTTTGATATGTTCCATCAAGCGACCCACATCGGGGGCCGGTAGGGTTTCCAAATGCGCTTCTTTACGCAGATAGGGCGAGATGAATTGATCCAATTGATCTTTGTTGTAACTCCCGTCCGGGCCTATGCCGATGGCAATGCGCACCGCCTTGATTCCCCAAGGCAGTTTGTCCAATGCATTAATGGCTTGATTGTAGCGCTTCTCAGGGTCGGTACAATAACCGTCTGACAGCAGTATGACCACGGGTGGTACATTGCGACGGCCTATTTTATCCAAGGCCAATTCATCAACTAGCAATTCAATCGCTTGGGCAGTGGAGGTGCTGCCGCCCCGCGCATCCATGTCCTTCCAGTGGAATTGCTTGATGGGCACGGGCGCTGGGCCGACATGCCAACCCGCTTTGTCGCCGAATTTAATCGCCCGCATTAGAATATTGACACGTTCTCCGTCTTCAATTTTGCGTATGTCCGGCAACACGCTTTTGATGGCATGATTGACCGCTTGGATTTTCTGACCGGACATCGACGCGGATTCGTCCACGACCCAGATAAAATGCAGGGTGCGTCGGACGGTTTCGCCTACGATGCCGTCGTCATTGATTTGGATATTGGCTGACACGGGGAACTCCTGTTGTTGATGTTGACCTAAATCACAAAGGTTCTTACGAAAAGCTTATCGTATCAAATTATTCGCGGATGGTAAGTATGGAAAAGACAATCTCTAGGCTCCAGCCGACATTAATAAAGTTTCTTGGTGGGTTACGCTGCGCATCAGAACCAAAACAAACTGAAAGTTTGGTAGGATTGCGCATCTAACCCAACCCACTATTCGATTTAAACCTGCCAAAGACTATGCCCAAACACCCCGACACCCCACAGGCATTTCTGCAAAACGAAGTGTACATGACTATCTACAAGCGCATCGAATTTCATGCGGCTTTGCTTAAAACCATCAAGGCGGGGTTGCCGGAGATGTTGGCAAACCAATGCAGCCATTGCGTGGTGAAGGAGGGAGGGGTCGTGGTCATTTTCACCGAGTCACAATCGGTTGCCTCGCAACTTCGGTTTTATGCGCCAGCGATATTGATGAAGCTCAATGCGGACCCGCAACACTCTTTCCGCAAGGTGTTCGTTAAGTTGCTGGACCCGCCGGAGCCGGCAGTGGAAATCAAACCGATGAACCCGGTTTCATACCGAACCGTGGAGATGGTCAGGGCCAGCATTCATTCCGAGCCTGAGGATCAATTGACGATGGCTTTGACTAGGCTGAGTGACACCATGGAACGGTACGCCAAGGATTGATCCTAGGCGTCGTTCCGTTTGTGTCAGTGAGTGTAACAGGGAGGGGAGCTTAGCGGAGCGCTTGGATGGTGCGCATGTAGGTAATGGGCAGACTCTCGTCTTCGTTGTAGGTGACGGCTTCCCATGCATCCTTTTGTTTCAGCAATTCCCGCAACAATAGATTGTTGAGCCCATGCCCGGATTTGAAGCCGACGAAGGAGCCGATCAGGCTGTGTCCGAGTAGGTAGAGGTCGCCAATCGCATCCAGTATTTTGTGTTTGACGAATTCGTCGGCATAACGCAAGCCGTCTTCGTTCAAAATACGGTAATTGTCCACTACAATGGCATTGTCCATGCTGCCGCCCAAGGCCAGCTTGCGCTTGCGCAGGGCTTCGATGTCTCGCATGAAGCCAAACGTCCTAGCCCGGCTGACTTCCTTGACGAAGGAGGTGGAGGAAAAGTCTACGCTGGCTGTTTGGTTGTCGGCGTTGAAAACTGGATGGTCAAAGTCGATAGTGAAGGTGACTTTGAAACCATCGTAGGGTTCAAATTTCGCCCATTTGTCGCCGTCTTCAACGATAACTTCCTTTTTGATGCGAATGAATTTCTTCGGTGCGTCCTGCTCTAGGATGCCCGCCGATTGAACCAAGAACACAAAGGGACCGGCGCTGCCATCCATGATGGGAACCTCCGAAGCGCTCACATCAATATAAGCGTTGTCGATGCCCAAACCTGCAAACGCGGAGAGTAAATGTTCCACGGTGGAGATTTTGACTTTGCCTTGAACCAGTGTGGTCGATAGCATGGTATCCCCCACATTCTCAGGTTTGGCTTCGATCACAACCGGTTCGGCTAGGTCGACTCGCCTGAATTTGATGCCGCTGTTTGGCGCGGCTGGTCGCAAAGTCAAATAAACTTTCTGGCCGGTATGCAGTCCCACACCGGTTGCCCGTATAACGTTTTTCAGTGTTCTTTGCCTTATCATCGGTTCACCCTAAACTGTAGTTTTCATCCGCCCTAAACGTCAAGGCGCATTGCTGATTAAGATAACCAGTCCTGCGTGTTGTTGCAATGCTACAAATTGTCGCACACATCACACAGGTGGTTTGTTTCTCTGCTACGTTAATCCGCCTGTCGCCTCAAGAAAGCGGGAATGTCCAAGTATTCCAAATCCATTTCTTTTTTCTGCTCGTTCCTGTTATCGTGCTTGGGTTTGTTGCGGATGCTCGTTGGTTTGTCGAGCGCCCCATAATCGATTTCTCCATTATGGGTTTTCACCAAGCGAATGGGAGCCTCGTTCAGTTGGCGTTGGCTGGCAAGCCCGGTCGCAACCACGGTGACGCGCAATTCGTCGTTGAGTTCGGAGTCTACGGACACGCCTGCCACGACAATCGCGTCGTCTGCCGCGAACTCATGGACTACGTTGCCGACTTCGTTGAATTCGCTGAGGGTCAGGTCCGAACCGCCAGCGATGTTGATGAGAATGCCTCTGGCACCTTGCAAGTTGATGTCATCCAACAGCGGACTCGCAATGGCCCTTTCCGCCGCTTCACGCGCCCGGTTTTCACCGACGGCAACCCCCGTGCCCATCATCGCCATGCCCATTTCGGACATTACCGTGCGCACGTCGGCGAAGTCCACGTTGATGATGCCGGGATGGGTGATTAAGTCAGCGATGCCTTGAACCGCGCCTAACAGTACATTATTGGCAGCGGCAAACGCTTCGATCAGGCTGACGTTTTTGCCTAGCACCGGTAACAGCTTTTCGTTCGGGATGGTGATCAAGGAATCGACAAATTGGCTCAATTCCTCTATGCCCTTTTCGGCGATAGCCCGGCGCTTTTTGCCTTCGAAATGGAAAGGCTTGGTGACGACCGCGACGGTCAAGATGCCGGCTTCTTTGGCTATTTCGGCAATGACCGGGGCCGCGCCAGTGCCTGTCCCGCCGCCCATGCCAGATGTAATAAAGACCATGTCTGCGCCATCCAGCACTTCAAGGATGCGTTCACGGTCATCCAAGGCGGCCTGACGTCCGATTTCCGGGTTGGCTCCCGCTCCAAGCCCTTTGGTCAATGCATTGCCAAGTTGTATGACAGACCGAGCATTGACATTTTTTAGCGCTTGCGCATCGGTATTGGCGCAGATGAAGTCCACGCCTTCGATATGACTATTAACCATGTGATTGACGGCATTGCCTCCGCCGCCACCAACTCCAACGACCTTAATAACAGCCTTCTGACTGTAGGAATCCGCTATTTCAAATTTCATACTATCCACCCCATGTCTTCCTGAGACTTGAATTACCAAAAATGACAAAACCTAGAAATTACCTTGAAACCAACTTTTCATTTTGCTTAACATTCTCCTGAAACTACCTTCTCCCATCGGGCCTCTCTCTCCGTGTGGGCCGTGCTGACGTCCAAATAACAATAATCCCACTCCGGTTGAGTAGGCGGGGTTGCGAACGACATCGTTCAACCCCGTCACAAATTGGGGCAAGCCCAATCTCACCGGCATGTGAAAAATCTCTTCGGCCAAATCGACCAAACCTTCCACCCTTGCACTGCCGCCACTTAGCACGATGCCTGCGGCGATCAGATCTTCAAACCCGCTACGCCGCAATTCAGCCTGTACCAGCAGCAGCAACTCTTCGTAACGCGGCTCCACAATTTCCGCCAAATTCAGCTTGGAAATCTGCCTTGAGGGGCGGTCGCCAATGCTGGGGACTTCAATCGTTTCCTCCAGCTTTGCCAACTGGGTCAGTGCGCAAGCATATTTGATTTTGATTTCTTCGGCATACTGTGCGGGTGTGCGCAAGGCGACTGCGATGTCGTTGGTCACTTGGTCCCCGGCTATCGGTATGACGGCGGTGTGGCGTATCGCACCGTCGGTAAACACCGCGATGTCCGTCGTGCCGCCGCCGATGTCAACTAGGCAAACCCCTAGTTCTTTTTCATCTTCCGCCAATACGGCTTGGGCCGAAGCCAATTGCTCCAAAATCACATCATCCACCTCCAAACCGCAACGGCGAATGCATTTTTCGATGTTCTGTGCCGCACTGACCGCGCCAGTGACGATATGAACCCTCGCCTCAAGGCGAATGCCGGACATGCCAATGGGTTCTTTTATCCCTTCTTGGCGGTCAATGACAAATTCTTGCGGCAGGATGTGCAGTATTTTCTGGTCGGCGGGTATCGCCACCGCACGTGCCGAATCGATCACTCTGTCCACATCGCTTTGCGTGACTTCCTTTTCTTTGATGGCGACGATGCCATGGGAATTCATGCTGCTGATATGGCTACCGGCTATGCCTGCATAAACGGAGTGTATGCGACATCCTGCCATTGCTTCGGCATCTTCGATGGCGCGTTGTATGGATTGCACGGTGGCTTCCAAATTGACCACCACGCCTTTCTTGAGTCCGCGTGAAGGCTGGGTACCGATGCCGATAACCTCGATTTCACCGTCTTCCTTCATTTCGCCGACGATAGCGGCCACTTTAGAGGTGCCGATATCCAATCCAACAATCAAATTGTGTTCCGATTTTCTTGCCATGCTAATTAATTCTCTACCGCCTGTTTGCTGGTTTTGTCATTAAGTTGGAGTATTTCACTGTCTTGTCCGTTGATTTCATCCGGGGACTTCCAAACTAAGGCGAAGCCATTGGGATAACGCAGATCGACACGCTTCAATTGCGCGAACACATCCTCGCCTAATTTGGGGACTAGGTTCAAAAACCACTCCAGCAACTTGACGGGGTCTTGTCTGCCGAAGTGAAGCTCCAAACCATTGTCCAGCTTCACGATCCACGCCCTTCTCTTGCTCATGTCCAAGGTTGCGACTTTAACCCCTGTTGGTGCAAGTCTATCATCAAGGGTGTTCAACATGTCCAATAAATAGCTTTCCATCCCTAGTGGCCCGTAGATGACTGGAAGATTGGTGAAAGCTTCCACTCCATCGGGCATAAACCGCTCTCCCCTGACATTCAGCAACGCCTTGTCACCCCATCTAGCCACTGCCTTTTGTTCAGTGATATCGACTTCCAAGGTGTCTGGCCAAATCCTGGACAACTTGGCGTGGTCTATCCAAGGAAACGAACGGACGGTCCTTTCCACTTCTAACAAATCTTGGTTAAAGTAGCCGCCGCTGAGCGTAGGTTGCAAGATTTCTTGCAGTTTCCCTGCGTCCAGATTTTCGATTTCACCTGCCACACGCACATAATTAATCGGGAAAGCCATCGTCAGGTCTTGTGCCGATAGCCTTTCCCAGCCCAGCCAAGTCATCCCGCCCAAGGCTAACACGATGGCAATCCGCAGCAGCCATTTGCTAATGCTGGCAGCGCCGATCCCATTTCGCTGGGGCGGTTTGGCATAGTGGCGGGCTACGCTTGCCCGAGGCTGGTTTCTAATATTCGCCATACCAATTCATCAAATTCAATGCCAACGGACTTGGCAGCCATAGGCACTAGGCTATGGTCGGTCATCCCTGGGACTGTGTTCACTTCAATTAACCAAGGGCGGTTGGAATCGTCGACCAACAAGTCGACTCGACCCCAACCCTCCACACCCAAAACCTTGCAAGCCTTTACGGCAATTTCTCGGTACTCGGATTCAGTTGCCTCGTCCAAACCGCAAGGGCAATGGTAGCGAGTGGTATTGGCGCGGTATTTGGCGTCAAAGTCGTAAAATACATTAGGTGTTTCCAGCCGGATCAAGGGCAGCGCTTGGTCGTTCAGGACCGCCGCCGTGTATTCCTTGCCGGTCACCCAAACCTCGGCAAAAACGTCGCATTGAAATTGTGCGGCAAGTTCCCAAGCTTTACGCAATTCTTCTGGGTTTTCCGCGCGGCTCATCCCGATGCTTGAACCTTCATTGGCGGGTTTGACTATCAACGGAAAGCCCAGTTGTTCGGCGCAACGCTGTAAGTCTTCGGGCTGTTCCAACAGCATCCACTGGGGTGTCTGCAAACCGGCCCCTAGCCAACAGAGTTTGGTCCGCAGTTTGTCCATTGCCAACGCGGAGGCCAGTACACCACTCCCCGTATAGGGAATGCCCAAAGCTTCCAAGGCCCCTTGAACCACGCCATCTTCGCCGCCACGTCCATGAATGATGTTGAAAACCCTATCGTATTTAGACTGTAACAGGGGTTCGACCGGATTGGACCCCACATCCAAACCAACAGCCTCCACGCCACGGCTCAACAGTGCTTCCAATACCGCCTTGCCGCTTCTTAATGAAACTTCACGCTCCGCCGCCGCACCGCCCATTAGCACGGCGACACGGCCAAAATCTTTGGCGTTAGTTATTCGAACGCTCACAGTCACTCCTTAAGTTAGTCATTTTGTATGGTTTCGCCGACGATGCGGACTTCCGGCATCAGGCTTACTCCGTGGGAGCTTTTTACTTGCTCACGCACTCTATTAATCAATTGTTCAATGTCCTCAGCGCTTGCCCCGCCTAGGTTTACAATAAAATTGGCGTGTTTTTCCGAAACACATGCACCGCCGATGCGAAAACCCTTCAACCCACAGGACTCAATCAAACGGGCGGCATAATCGCCTTTCGGGTTGCGAAACACCGACCCGCAACTCGGTTGGTTGACGGGTTGTGTCGCGGCACGTTTAGCCAGCAAGGTTTTGATCTGTTCGCGGCCCTGTGCGGTATCGCCACGCTTGAGTTTCAATTCCGCAGCCAAGAACCATTCACCGTCCGGCCCATTGACGCTGCGATAGCCAATCTGATATTCCTCGACGGTTCTTTCATGGATTTCACCGAAGCGGTCAACGGTGATGACTTTATCCACCAAAGGCCAAGTTTCCCCGCCGAAAGCCCCCGCGTTCATCGCCAAGGCACCGCCAAAAGTGCCGGGTATGCCGGCCAAAAACTCTGCACCGCAAAGCCCTTTGTCGGTGGTGAACCTTGCGACATGCGCGCAGGGTACCCCGGCTTCCACATAAACCCGACCCTCTGCGATCTCCTGCATGGCTTTGAGGCGATTCTTGGTGCAGATCACCACGCCGTGGATGCCACCGTCACGCACCAGCAGGTTGCTGCCCAAACCTAGCCAGAATAATGGCTTGTCTGTCGGCAATGAGCGCAGGAAATCAATCAAGTCCTGCTTGTCAGCAGGAAAATACATGTCCTCAGCCGGTCCGCCCACACGCCATGAAGTGTGATCGGCAAGCGATTCGTTATGGCGCATCTCACCGCGCAATGTTGGGTGATAATCCATTGTATGATCCGCTCTGTCTTGATGAGCCAGACTAGCCATGCTGGTTTCTTTCCACGTCGATCATCTTGGTGGCGAGCCGCCCCGGCAATTCTGCCGCGATTGCGCCAATATTGCCGGCTCCTGAAGTCAGGACAACATCGCCGGGATTTATAATCTTCGATAAAGTGTCACTCAATTCTTCGGCTTTAGGGAGGAAAATGGGGTCAACCAAGCCTCTCATGCGAATGGCCCTAGACAGTGAACGTCCGTTCACGCCGGCTAAAGGGGGTTCACCGGCAGCATAAATGTCTAGCAGAACCAACAAATCGACTTTCGACAAGACAGAGACAAAATCTTCAAACAAATCCCGGGTACGGGTGTAACGGTGGGGTTGGAACACCAGCACCAAACGCCTACCCGGAAAAGCTTGCCTTGCGGCATCCAAGGTTGCTGCGACTTCGCGGGGATGGTGGCCATAGTCGTCCACGAAAGTGACAATGCCATCGCCCAAGGGAATTTCCCCGTTGATTTGGAAGCGCCTGCCGATGCCTTTGAAGACCGCCAAAGCGTGTTGGATGGACTCGTCACTGACCCCTAGTTCAGTGGCAACGCCAATGACTGCCAAAGCGTTCAGCACGTTGTGTGTCCCCGGCAAGTTCAACGTGATGTCCAACTCGCTTTCGCAAACTGACCGCCGCACTTTGAAGCGTGTGCTTAAGCCTTGCCTGACGATGTCCACCGCACGGATGTCGGCCCCTTCTTGTAAGCCATAAGTGATGATTGGTTTGTTGACGCTGGGCAAAATCTCCCGAATGCCGGGGTCATCCACGCACAAGACCGCCAAGCCGTAAAACGGCAGATGATGGAGGAACTCGATGAAGGTTTCCTTGAGCCGCTGATAATCGCCACCATAGGTTTCCATATGGTCTTCATCGATATTAGTGACGATGGCGATCATTGGCTGTAGGTGCAGGAACGAAGCGTCGCTTTCATCGGCCTCGGCCACTAAATAATCACCTTGGCCCAATTGGGCGTTGGTGCCTGCACTGTTCAATCGCCCACCGATGACGAAGGTCGGATCGAGTCCGGCTTCTGCCAAAACGCTGGCGGTCAGGCTTGTCGTGGTGGTTTTGCCATGAGTGCCCGCCACGGCGATCCCGTAACGGAAACGCATCAGTTCTGCCAACATTTCGGCGCGCGAAACGACCGGTATTTTGTTCAACCGGGCGGTTTCGACTTCCGGGTTAGTGTTGTTGACTGCACTGGAGATGACAACCACTTCGGCTGACTCTACATTATCCGCACTATGGCCTAGGAAAATTTCAGCGCCCAAGCTGGATAAACGCTTGGCGTTGGCATTCATTTGCAAATCCGAACCTGAGACAGAGTAGCCTAGGTTGATGAGCACCTCGGCAATGCCGCTCATGCCGACTCCGCCGATGCCGACGAAGTGTATCCTGCGTATGCGATCCATGCCGTATTTTTCGACCATGGCTTGAGGATATCTCATAGACCGGCCTCCATCAGGCACAACTCGGCAACCCGCTGCGCAGCATCGGGTTTGGCGAGGGAGAGGGCATTGCGGGCCATGGCAGCAATGCGTTCTGGATTTTTGATTAAGGTTTTCAATTCCTCGGCCAATTTTTGAGGGGTTAATTCGGTTTGTGGTAATAAAACGGCTGCACCGGCATCCGCCATATACCGTGCATTTGCAGTTTGATGATCGTCAATGGCAAAAGGGAAGGGAACCAAAACGGAAGGCAGTGCCGCGATGGACAATTCACTGACTGTCATCGCACCAGCCCGGCAAATGACTACGTCGGCCCAGCGATAAGCTTCCGCCATATCTTGAATAAATGCCGACACGCTTGCTTCGATTCCTAGTGTTGCATAAAGGTCTTCTGTCACCTTATGCATAGACTCTCCTGTCTGATGGCGAATCTCCAATTCTTCGCCGATCAAGGCAATCGCCTCGGGTACATTTTCATTCAAAGCCTTAGCACCTAAGCTACCGCCTAGTATTAAAAGTTTGGTTGTTTTCTCCTTGGCTGGCTTGTCCTTGGCCATGGCTTCCACGATTGACAGGCGCAACGGATTGCCCACGAAAACAGCATCTGCTTTGGCCTTGAAACTCCCGGGAAATGCCTCTAGCACTTTATTGGCCCATTTTAATAACAACCGATTGGTTGTGCCTGGGATGCGGTTTTGTTCGTGAATCACTAAGGGTATGCCCAACAACCTAGCCATTATACCCCCTGGCCCTGCTACGAAGCCACCCATGCCCAATACGACATCGGGTTTGAACTTGCGCAAAATCCGTCCAGCTTGCCAGCAAGCCACTGCCAGTTTTATAGGGGCTTGCAATTTTGCGATCCAGCCTTTGCCTCGAAAGCCAGCAATTGACAGCCATTCGATGGGAATCCCCTCGCTTGGAACCAATCGGGATTCCATGCCGGCACGGGTGCCCATCCACCTGACCTCGCAACCCTGCTGGCGTAACACGTTGGCTACCGCTAGTGCCGGGAAAATATGTCCGCCGGTCCCACCGGCTAAGATCATGATACGTGCGACCATGCCGACCGTTCCCTTGACACGCCGCCGCAAGACTCGACGATTTCACTGCGGACACGGAATAGCAAAGCCAATGCCGAACACATGACAATCATGCTGCCGCCGCCATAGCTCATCAGCGGAAGGGTAAGACCCTTGGTCGGTAACATACCCATATTGACACCCATGTTGATAAAGGCTTGCAAACCGAACCAAATCCCTAGTCCATAGGCGATGAAGGCCGCGAATGTGTTGCCGACCCGTTCTGCCAGGCGACCAATGACAAAGGCTCGCCATACGATAATGGCGAATAGAAAGATCACCAAGAATGCTCCCATCAACCCCAGTTCCTCGCCGATCACTGAAAATAGAAAGTCGGTGTGGGCTTCAGGCAGGAAAAATAGTTTTTGTACGCTGGACCCCAGCCCCACACCCATCCACTCTCCCCGCCCGAATGCAATTAAAGCCTGAGTTAATTGGAAACCGCTGTTTAAAGGATCTTCCCATGGTCGGGTGAAACTCATGACACGAATCAGGCGGTAAGGGGAGGTCATGACCAAGTAAGCGGCACCGCTGCCGGCAATGGCGAGAAGAATGCCAAATTGCAACAAACGCGCACCTGCCAAGTAGAGCATGCCCATTGCCACTGCCATAATGACGGCGGCGGAACCAAAATCAGGCTCTTTGAGCAATAAAGCACAGCCTATGGTCAACATCGCCATGGGCCGGATCATTCCTTGCCAAGACGTTCTTACCATTGGCAAACGGTGGGTGATGAAGGTCGCCATATAGATCACCGCAATCAGTTTGAAAATCTCGGACACTTGTATCCTCAAGCCCAAGATACTCAACCAGCGCACACTGCCATTCACTTTTTTACCCAAGCCTGGGATCAACACCACTACCAATAATATCAAACCGAAGACAAATAATGCTTGGGCATATTTTTCCCAAAATATCAGTGGACGGGAGGCTACGAATATTGCCGCAGAAATGCCCATGAACACATGCACGAGTTGGTGTTTGGGAAAATAGAAGCTATCGTTGGCCAGTTTTTCGCCCAAGTGCAGTGAAGCGGATGCGACCATGATATAACCCAGTACCAAGATGCCCATGGAGACACTGAGCAATACCGTGTCCAAATAGAAGCGCTTATGCCCCCATTGCAAAACTAAACCCCGGCTTTTTCCGGCAACAAGTGTTTTCATTTCAACATACCTCTTACAGCTTCGGCAAACATTCGACCACGTTCTTGATAATCTTTATATTGATCCAAACTTGCACAGGCGGGGGCCAATAATACAATGTCACCGGAGTGTGCCAAGGTGCGCGCCATAGCGACGGCTTGTGCCATATTATCAACTCTCACGGTTTTCACCACGGGTTCAAGTATCTGCTCTAGCAAGGGCGCGTCACGGCCCATCAACACGACGGCGCGGACTTTTCCAGTCACAGCACCCACCAATTCAGAGAAATCCGCGCCTTTGCCATCGCCTCCTGCTATCAGGATCACTGGATCGCTGACACCTTCCAAAGCAGCGACGCAGGCCCCCACGTTGGTGGCTTTGGAATCGTTGATATAAGAAATCCCATTAACATCAGCCACCCATTGCATACGATGGTCCAAACCGGAAAATTCGCGCATTGCTTTAATCATGGCAGCATCGGTGAGTCCAACGGCATCGCCCAAGGCCACGGCAGCCAAGGCATTGGCGATGTTGTGCCGCCCTTTGATGCGCACCTCGGAACACGGCAGAATGGGTTGGTCGCCACGGCTCAGCCAGCCGTCTTCGTTCAAACGATATTCAGCCTGAGAGTTCTCTTTGACACTGAAGCGCACACATCGCCGATTAGGTTCAGCCATGGATTCAACCATCGGATCATCCGCATTCAAAACCATGAGTCCATCCCCTTTGAATATCCTTTTTTTGGCATCGGCATAAGCATTCAGGTCGGTGTATCGATCCATGTGGTCAGGGCTGATATTCAATACCGTTGCAGCGTCGGCTCGCAGCAGTTCGGACCGTTCCAGTTGGAAGCTGGATAGTTCCAAGACATACAAATCGGCCTCTTCGTCCAGTAAATCCATCATCGGTATTCCCAGATTTCCCCCCACTTTGACCTTGCGTTGGTCTTCTTCGGCCATCAATCCCAATAAAGTGGTGACGGTGCTTTTGCCGTTTGATCCGGTGATGCCAATGATCGGTGCTTTGGCCATGCAAACAAACAAATCCAAGTCGCCAAAAACAGGGGTTCCCGATAGCATGGCTTGACGGATCATGGGCGTTTCCAATGACACGCCGGGGCTGACGATCAAATGAGTGGCACGGTCAAAAGCCAACTTATCGAATCCGCCCAGAAAAACGGCCACATCAGGTAGAAATTCCCGCAATTCGTTCAGCCCGGGAGGCTTTACGCGGGTATCGACCACTGCCAATTGAATGCCTTTGCCTGATAAAAACCTCGCCACTGATAAGCCTGTGGCACCCAGACCCACCACTAGTACCCTAGAGGAGCTGTTCAGCCCAATCTTGGCAAGCATTTGTGCATCTGAAATGGGTTCATTCATGCCTGTAGTCATTCCTTAGATCATCTCAATTTTAAGGTTGCCAAGCCAGACAAAACCAAGACAACAGTGATTATCCAAAAACGGACAATCACACGTGGTTCCGGCCAACCCTTCAATTCAAAGTGATGATGAATCGGTGCCATGCGGAAAATGCGCTTCCCCGTCATTTTGAAGGAGAGCACTTGGAGCATGACGGAAAGAGTTTCCATCACAAATACTCCCCCCATTATCATCAATACAATTTCCTGCCTTACCAGCACGGCCAGCACACCCAAACCTCCGCCCAAGGCCAAAGCGCCCACATCACCCATGAAAACTTGGGCTGGATAAGTGTTGAACCATAAGAAACCTAGGCCGGCGCCAACCAAAGCACCGCAAAACACGACCAATTCGCCAGATTTGGGCAGAAATGGAATGCCTAAATATTCGGAAAAATGACTGTTGCCGGAAGCATAGGCGAAGATGCCTAACGCCCCTCCGACTAATACAGTGGGCATGATGGCCAGTCCATCCAAACCATCGGTTAGGTTGACGGCATTGCTGGTTCCAACGATGACAAAATAAGTCATGAATATGTAAAACCAGCCCATATCGAAGGAAACATTTTTGAAAAAAGGCACTATAAACGTCGTCTCTGCCGGTAGGCTCGCCGTATGATAAAGATACAGGGCTGCGGAAAACCCAAAAATGGATTGCCACAAATATTTATGCTTGGCGGCAAGCCCTTTGCTATTGCGCAATATCAGCTTTTTGTAATCGTCAATAAAGCCGATCACGCCAAAAGCGAGGGTTAGCAACAAGGTGACCCACACGTAACGGTTGCTTAAATCTGCCCACAATAATGTGCTAATGGCAATCGACACAAGAATCAATGCACCCCCCATGGTAGGTGTCCCTGCCTTGGAGAAGTGTGATTGGGGACCGTCTTGGCGGATGCTCTGACCAATCTTATACCGGCTTAGTCGGCGTATCATGCCCGGGCCTACGATCAATGAAATCACCAACGCAGTCAATACCCCAAGAATGGCACGGAACGTCAAATAGTGGAAAACGCGGAAAACATCAATATAATTTTCCAGCAGTAATGCCAGTTTCAACAACATAAATCTACCCTATTCCGAAGTGCTTCGATGACACGCTCCATGTGTTGGCTGCGTGAACCCTTAACCAACAAAGCCACATCTTGTTTTAATTCTGATTGTAATCCTACGATCAATTCTTCTTGGCGAGGGTAATACTGTGCGCCTGGCCCAAAGGCTTCAACCGCTTTGTCTGCAAGAGGGCCGGTTGCAAACAATCTTGCCACACCCAGAGACAGGGCGAGCTTGCCAAGTTCTGCATGAAATTCGGCGCTGGTTTCGCCCAGTTCCCCAAAAGCCCCCAAGGCGACCCACGGCTGCCCAGGCATTTCCAACAAAACTTCCAAGGCAGCCTTGAACGAAGAGGGGTTGGCATTATAGGTGTCGTTGATGAGTAATGCCCCGTTGGCAGCCCGATCAGGTTGGATGCGGCCCGAAACTGGAACCAAGCGCGACAAGCCTTCCTTGATTTGTTCGACGGCCACGCCCAAAGCCAAGCAGGTTGCCGCTGCTGCCAACGCATTTGCCACATTATGGCGACCTGCCAAGTTCAAGGCGATATCATGTTTTCTGTCCAAATATGCGTAGCTAAAGCGGGTCTTGAAACTGTCGCCTTCCCAACTGACCGTGACGGAATCTGCAAAGCCCCTCACATCGGCTACTTCAGAAAAGCCAAAACTAATTACCCTGCGAGTACCGGCAAGTTCAGTCCAATAGCCAAAGAACCGATCATCGGCATTCAAAATGGCAGTGCCTTCCGGGGGTAAGGCCGTGATGATCTCGCCCTTGCCCTTGGCGATTCCCTCACGACTGCCAAAGCCCTCCAAATGGGCTTCGCCGGCATTGGTGATGAGCGCCACATCGGGTTTTGCCAAGGCTGCCACATAGGCAATCTCACCCTGATGGTTGGCACCCATTTCTATCACCCCGAAACGGTGTTCTTGAGTAAGGCCCATCAGGGTAAGGGGTACGCCAAAATCATTGTTTAGATTGCCGCGAGTGTTCAAAACCTTGGCGTTGACCGACAAGATGGCGGCAATCATTTCTTTGGCCGTGGTTTTGCCATTGCTCCCAGTCAGCCCCACAATCTGTCCGGCAAAGTGTTTGCGCCATGCGGAACCCAGTTGACCGAGTGCGATACGGGAGTCGGCAACACACACTTGGGGCAAGGAACAATCGACCCAGCGTTCGACTATCGCGGCGCAAGCACCTTGTTCGGCGGCTTGGCTAAGAAAGTTATGAGCATCGAAACGCTGTCCGCTAATGGCAATGAATAAATCACCCGGCTTCAATGTCCTTGTATCGATGCTGACCGCATTGAACTCAGCGTCCTCACCCTTCATTTCACCCGCAACCATAGGCTTAAGTTCGCTCAGGCGCATACGCTCCTCCGTTTTTCGGCAAGGCCAAGCCATTGGGTAACGACCTCACGGTCACTAAAGGGTTGTTTAACCCCCTTGATTTCTTGGGTATCCTCGTGGCCTTTGCCAGCAATCAGCAGCACATCGTCAGGGCCAAGTTGTTCCAAGGCGTAGGTTATCGCCAAGTGCCGGTCACGTTGGACGGTGATGTCTCGCCGTTTGCAACCGCCGATGATGTCCGCGATGATGGCATCCCCGTCCTCGGAACGTGGGTTGTCGTCGGTTAAAATCACATGGTTTGCCAAGCTTTCTGCGATAGAACCCATTTGCGGACGTTTGCCGCGGTCCCTGTCACCCCCACAGCCAAATACGACCCATAACAAGCCCCTACAATGAAGCCTAAGGCTGGATAGGGCCTTTTCAAGTGCATCGGGGGTATGGGCATAATCGACAACGGCGGTTGCGCCTTGGTCGGAGCAAAACCGCTCCATCCGGCCAGGCACGGCTCTGACTTTTTCCAGCCTTTGCGTGATTTCGGTCAAAGGGAATCCCTTTGCCAGCAATACCGCAATGACCCCCATTAGGTTTTCCACATTGAAGCTCCCAAACAGTGGGGCGAAAATACGCGCCGCCTGCTTGCCAAAATGGACATCAAAGGAAATTCCGTGTTGGCTGTGTTTGATTGAAGAAGCTTGGACAATCTCAATGCCATTAACTGGGACATGGCTTTCATCCAAGGTGTATCCAATTTTCCTGATCGGGCCTTCAGCCCGTGCCATTACAGCTTTGGCGCTTTCGTCGTCCAGATTGAAGGCGATGAATTTCAGCCCGGGCCATGAAACCAAACGCAGTTTGGCTTCCAAATAGGATTCCATGGTCAAATGGTAGTCCAAGTGATCGCGGCTAAGGTTGGTGAACAAGCCGCCTTCGAAGCGGATTCCATTCAGTCTACCTTGGTGGAGTCCATGGGAAGATGCTTCCATTGCCACAGTGGCGAATGAGCGAGCGCGTAATTTTGCCAATAGGCAATGAACTTCGATGGCATCCGGTGTTGTGTGGTCGGTCGGATGCAGTGAGCCAGGCAGACCCCAACCCAGGGTGCCGACAACTGCCGACGGCCCATTATGTGCCAAGGCGGAGGCGAGAAAATGACTGCACGAGGTTTTGCCATTGGTGCCAGTGATGCCAATTACATCCATGTGCAATGAAGGCTCGCCGAAAAAGCGATCGGCGATGAACCCGATACGCTGGCCCAAGTCATTGACCGGTAAGCACGGAATGCTCAGGTTGGCGGGGACTAGGTTGGCACCGCCTGCTGCTGGATCGTAAAGGATCGCGCAAGCACCCGCAGCGGCGGCAGCTTCTGCGTGTCTGATGCCATGGGATTGACTACCAGCCAAGGCGAAAAACAAATCACCCGGCTGGACTTTTCTGCTATCAAGGCAAAGCCCTTTAACTTCCATGGCAGAGTCACCGGCAATATCCGCCCATCCAGCCAGAAGCTGGGATAGTGGTAGGCCGGTTACTCGCAAATTCGTCATATGACGCCATCCTTGACAGCAACCAATGGGGGTTGTGCCTCTTGGTCCGGTGGGATGTTCAGCAATCTTAAAGCACCCTCCATGACGCTGGAGAAGACGGGGGCTGAAACCGCACCGCCGTAATACTCACCGGCGGAAGGCTCGTCAATCATGACTATCATCACCAACCTAGGGTCGCTGGCCGGTGCCATACCTGCAAATAAAGCAAGATAGCTGTTGTCAGTATAGCCGCCACGCGAACCGATTTTCTTCACCGTGCCGGTTTTTCCGGCAACCCGGAAACCATTGACGCTGGCCTTGAGGGCGGTGCCTTCGCGAGAAACCACATTCTCCAGCATCGAACGCACGCTGATGGCTGTTTTAGACGACATGATCTGATGGGTTTCAACTGGCTTGTCGCGTTTTAATAGTCCAACCATAGGCATCACGCCGTCATTTGCCAATGCCAGATAAGCGCGGCCAAGTTGCAGCAAAGAGGTGGACAAGCCATAACCGAATGCCATCGTTGCTTTTTGGAAAGGCCGCCATTGGTTGTGATCGGACGACAAGCGTCCGCTGGTTTCACCGGGGAAACCGGTTTCCAAAGGCTGTCCGAAGCCTAGATTATTGTAGAAAGCCCAAAATTTGCTTGAAGGCAGATTCAGCGCAATTTTCGAAACGCCGACATTGCTGGATTTTTGCAAGATATGGGCTACATCCAACGCCCCATAATTATGCGTATCTTTGACCACATTCGGCCCAATGTGCATGGGGGATGTATCGAAGACAGTGGTTTGCTTGACTGTGCCCAATTCCATCGCACAGGCGACGACAAACGGTTTTATCGTGGAGCCAGGTTCAAACACGTCGGTCATTGCGCGGTTGCGGGATACATTGCCGCTAATTTTGACTCGGCTGTTTGGGTTGAATGAGGGTTGGTTTACCATTGCCAGCACCTCGCCATTCTTGGCATCCAGCAATACTAGAGAGCCCGAACGGGCTTTGTTCTGGATGACCGCTTTCTTAAGCTCGCGGTAGGCTAAATACTGGAGGCGCTGGTCGATGCTCAACGAAAGATCCTTGCCGGGCTCGGGCAAACGCACATTTTCCAAGTCTTCAATGACATGCCCTTTGCCATCGCGCATGATCCATTTTTGTCCGGGAATACCTTTGAGCCAATCGTTATGGGCCAATTCCATGCCTTCCTGCCCGTCATCTTCGAGATTGTTGAAGCCGATTAAATGAGCGGTGACTTCACCGGCTGGGTAGTAGCGGCGGAACTCGCGATCTGCGTAGACACCCGATAGGCCCAAGGCAATCGCTTGGTCAGCCAGTTCCGGGCTAATCCTTCTTTTTATGTAAATGAAACCTCGGCTGGAGTCATCGATACGTTCGTGAATCTCCTTGGTGGATATCCCCAATACGTCAGCAAGCGATTTGATGTCCCTTTCCGAGCCATCGAATTCTTTGGGGTTGATCCAAACCGATTTGACGGGTGTGCTGATTGCCAGCAATTCACCGCTTCGGTCTAGCAGGCGTCCACGGTGGGCAGCCACCGACACTAGGCCATCATGCCGTATGTGGCCCTCATGTTGCAGGAATTGCCTATCCAATACTTGCAGATTGACTGCTCTTGCCACAAGGACAAGCATGCCAAACATCAGAGCGCCGAGGAGGACACTCCATCGTTTGGAATAATCGTTTTCCACTGTCATTCTGGGGCGTACAACTTTTATCATCGCCAGACCTGTGCGTTAAGGTTTGATGTAAATTATCGAATCTCTTTGCGGCATTCCCATGCCCAATCGACCGCGCGCCAATTTTTCAATTCGGCTATGTTCGGCCCACGTGTTTTGTTCCAATTGAAGCTGACCCAACTCCATATCATAGGCTTCCAATTCCTGCCCTATCCGGTTCTTGTCGTCGTTTAACATCCGCCACCGGTGAATTGTGTATTCTACACATAGGGCAGATGCCACTAAAATCACTAGCAAAACCATTACTCTTCTCATGCAACCACTCTCTCCGCGACGCGCAATACGGCGCTTCGTGCCCTAATGTTCATACTCAATTCTTCCTCGGAAGGCATTCTTGCTTTGCCCACGGCCTTCAGCGTCGGCTCATGCGTTTGTAACAAGGGCAGGCGTTTCGGGGTAGGCTTCCCGCGTTCCTGTTCTCGAATAAAATGCTTGACGATCCTATCTTCCAGAGAATGGAATGAAATCACCACCAAGCGTCCCCCAAAGGCCAATACATTCAGAGTTTTCTTTAACCCAGCCTCCAATTCATCCAACTCGCTGTTGACCGCGATACGGATCGCCTGAAAACTGCGCGTCGCCGGGTGTTTGTGCTTTTCCCGAAGCGGGACTGCCCTTTCAATCAGCGTAGCCAGTTGCCGGGTGGTCTCTATTGGCCTCGCTTCCACAATCGCCTTGGCGATACGCTTGGCAAACCTTTCTTCGCCATAGGTTTTTAACACTCGGATCATTTCGTTTTCATCTGTTAAAGTCAGCCATTCAGAGGCTGTTTTTCCTTTGCTATTGTCCATGCGCATATCGAGTGGCCCGTCGCGGAGAAAGCTGAAACCCCGCTCAGCTTCGTCCAATTGCGGAGATGACACGCCCAAATCCATCAAAACCCCGTCAATCTTGCCTGCAACCCCAAGTTGTTCGGCGTATTGTTGCAATTCCACAAAGCTTCCATGTATCAGGTTGAAACGTGGATCTTGCAAAAGAGCCTTGGCCTCCACTGAATGCAGCGCGGCAGGGTCTTTGTCCATTGCCAATAACCGACCGGTTGCTCCTAAATGACGCAAAATCGACGCACTATGGCCTCCGCGACCGAATGTGCAATCGATGTAAATGCCGTCATGTTTGATCGAAAGCGCATCCAACACTTCCGTCATCATGACAGGTGTATGTAATTCATTGAAATTAAGCATTAAAATGAGAGAGAGCCTAAGTCAGGCGAAACGTCGTCCGAGTTTTCTTCTTCCAGCCATTCGTCGCGGCTACGGCTCCATGTGTCTTCGTCCCATATTTCAAATTTGATTCCCTGCCCCACTAAAACCACACGCTTTTCAAGTTTTGCGAACTGTCGCAATGGCTCTGAGATTAGCACCCGCCCTTGCGCATCCAGTTCGCACTCAGTGGCATGGCCGATTAACAAACGTTGTAAACGCTTGGCGCGTTTATCCAAGCTTGATAGCTTGCTTAGCTTGCGTTCGATCTCTTCCCATTCGGGCAACGGATATAGCAAAAGACACTTGTCTGGGCTGACTGTCAACACCAATTGTTGGTCACAACACTCCCGCAACTCGGCCCGATAGCGAGTTGGCACGGCCAATCGGCCTTTTTCGTCAATGTTGATTGGATTGAAGCCTCGAAACAACTTAGTCCCCCGTCCCCATTTTTTACCATTTTTTTCCACAGTTCCCCACAGAAGGCAATATAGAAAGCAACCCCATTTAAGTCAAGCGGGATTTTCACGCTTTTTGAAAAATGTGATGAGAAAAAATGATTCGAACCAGTTATCAATAGTTTAGAGTCGTCCTTTACAAGCTTGCAGACCAAAAACTTTTTAAACCAGTAGAATTGCAGGGCTAGTTTGGGAAAGCCGTAAAACGGGGGATGATGTAATGTTTACGCAACAGCAAGCGTGTGATCACATTTGGACAGGTTTTCATCAAGAAGGCTTGATCAGCCGATTGTATTTTCGTATATAGAAATCAAAGAAACAGGTTTATTCTACATGAGTCCTCTTATGATCCAACTCTTTCAGTCCAATAAGCTTGAAATTTTGCTTGAACTTTTGGCAGCCACAGTTGCGTTCCCGCAACGGAATGTGCTTGCCAAGGAAACTATCGTCGTCCAAAGCAAGGGGATGGGGCGTTGGATTTCCATGGGTCTAGCCGCAAAGCATGGTATATGTGCCAATATACAATTCCCCCTCCCTGCGTCCTATCAGTGGGAGCTATTGCGGATTGCACTCGGAGACTTGCCAAAACGCTCCGCTTTTTCCCCGGAAGCTCTCACTTTCCGCCTGATGGATTGGTTATCAAAGCCGCAAAATCTTGAGCTTACCCCCGATCTGGCTAATTATCTGCAAGTAGGGGATGACGTTCGACGCTTTGAATTGGCAGCCCGCATTGCTGACCTGTTCGACCAATACCTCGTTTATCGACCCGACTGGGTAGCAGCTTGGGAAAGAGGGAATACCCTAGGTTTAGGTTCGGATGAGGGTTGGCAGTCTTTGCTTTGGCGAGAAATGGTATCCTGTGTACAAGAACCCCACCGCGCCAACCTGATTGAACATTTGTTGCAAATGCTTGATAGTGGAGGGATCCAAGCGCGATTGCCTGAACGATTATTATTGTTTGGCATATCTTCGCTACCCCCGGTTTTTTTGCAAATTATCAAGGAATTGGCTAAGCATTGTCAGGTTGCGCTGTTTGTGCTTAATCCTTGCCGCCAGTCCTGGGGGGATATTCATGACAGCCTTGAAATTGCCAAGTTGGCTGGTGAAGACGATCCCGAAGATTTGTACTTGGAGGAAGGCAATCCATTGCTGGCATCGTTGGGCAAGCAAGGGCGGGAGTTTTTTGACGGTTTATTGGAGGAATCGCCTGAACTTATCGATCTGTTTGATGAACCAGATTCAGAAGGTCAAAACTTGTTGCATACATTGCAAGCCGACATACTCAATCTGGTGGATCGGAATCCCCATGTAATACTTGAACATAATGACGACTCGGATGACGCTGTAAGGGCTAGGTCTCAACATCGTCAACTGATTGCCATGCATGATCGATCGCTACAAGTTCATGTGTGCCATAGCCCCATGCGGGAGGTGGAAGTGTTGCGCGACCAATTGCTGGCGATGCTCGACCGAGACCCTACGCTAAACCTTGACGACATTGCCGTTTTGACCCCCGACATAGCCTTTTACACGCCCTACATTGAAGCGGTGTTCGGCACGGCGGAAACCGCCACCAGAATCCCTTACGGCATTGCCGACCGGGCTTCGAAAAGCGAACAATCACTCAAAGACACTTTTTTAAGATTCCTCGATTTGGCAAATTCCCGATTTGAAGCCGAATGGGTGTTGGATTTTTTAGAACAAGCATTTGTGCGCAACCGTTTCGGGATAGTGGCAGACGATCTTCCAGCCATTCACTCAGTTGTGCGCGGAACCCATATTTGCTGGGGCAAGGATGCTAAGCATCGCGCCTCACTGGGTTTGCCGGCAGAATCACTCCACACATGGACGGAGGGATTGCAAAGAATGATGTTGGGTTATGCCTTGCCGCGATCAGTCGCCGAGGATGGAATCCCTATTTTCCATGAAGTTTTGCCCTTTGACGACTTGGAGGGCAGTTTGGCTCAAATGCTGGGACGGTTTGCCGAGTTTGTGGAAACCCTAATGTCATTCAGTGAACAGTTAAAACCCAGTCGCACTATGACCGAGTGGATTGATCTATTTGCCCGGATCATTGAAAGCCTGATTTTGCCAAGTTCGGAAGAAGAGGTTGAAAGTCTGCAAAGGCTACGCGATGCATTGGAGCTATTAGGCGTACTGGTGGAAATGTCAGATTTTTCATCCCCTGTCGATTCAATCGTGGTCAAACGCTGGTTGGCTGACCAGTTAAACGTAGAATCCGGTGGTGGGTTTCTGACGGGTGGCGTCACTTTCTGTGCGATGGTGCCTATGCGTAGCTTGCCTTTCAAAGTCATTTGCCTGCTTGGGCTAAACGATGATGCTTTTCCCCGCCGTCAACACCCAAAAGGATTTGACTTGATCTCACGCCATCCCCGTCGGGGGGACCGTTCCAGGCGGTTAGATGACCGTTATCTTTTCCTGGAGACCTTACTGTCGGCCCGAGAAACTCTATACATTAGCTATGTCGGGCGAAACATTCGCGACAATGGGGTGGTTCCTCCCTCGGTGTTGGTTGCCGATCTGTTGGATGCTGTTCAA
>CAIOOA010000251.1 GCA_903859815.1 uncultured Methylococcaceae bacterium
AGTTGACCGGTACTGCATGACCGCATTGAATGCCGTGCAGACGCGCATTTTAGGGTTGATCGGATTCCCGCCGACAATCTACCAAGGGATTGAAATGCAATCCGGGAAACTGGCCGTTAAAATGGGCGAACCGTGAGTATAAGCCTCTCGGGTGTCACCAATTTCAACTTGCGAGAAACTACCTGCTTTTGCCGGGAGTCGACCAATGCATAAGCTCTCCCCGACATGCGATAATGATTGCATTTAGGCAAGAGTACTAAATTTCCAGCACCATAGACGTTAAAAATTCATTTTTAAATGGCTAACACAATCATTACGCGCATATTGCATGGAACCCCAAGTCGATTTCGACCAATTGACCATGGGACCAATCAAAGAACCTCACGCAAGACTTGGAAAAACTGGCTCTTTATAGGGCTAGTCCTTGTCAGTTTCCTTGCCATCAGTTGGCTTGCCATTGAACAGCAGGTCCGTTTGAGTGCCTGGCAAACCCCAGGCGAATTTTTAAGTCAAGATTGGTGGCGTTATCCCATTGAGCGTAACCCCAGCTTGCGCTCGCCCCGCCTCTCAACCCATCTACATGATATTTTTGTCTTGCCAAACTCCGATGATCTCTGGGTGGTGGGAAACGATGGGTTGATCCTGCACAGTGACGACGGGGGACGGCATTGGCAAGCTCAGGACGGACACACGACTAAACATTTAACCAGTGTCTTTTTTATCGACGATAAGGAGGGGTGGATTGTCGGCGGAGAAGGTGAAATTATCGTTACCCATGACGGTGGAAAATACTGGCAGGCCCAAGTGAGCGGCACAAAAGACAATCTTTTCGGAGTTCATTTTGTCGACAAACAGAATGGCTGGGCAGTGGGTTGGCATGGGGCTATGCTCCACACTGTCGATGGCGGGCAAAACTGGGAAAACCAAAAAAGTGGGGTCAAAGTTGGCCTTACAGGGGTCCACTTTTTTGGTTCCTTGATTAATTGGATTAAAGGCTGGGCTTCAGGCAGTGACGGCACTATCATCGCCACCCAAGACGGCGGCATGAGTTGGCAGCTTCAGGAGACCGGAATTAAGGATCACTTGATGGGCATCGATTTCGCTGATGCCAATTTCGGCTGGGCCGTAGGTTGGGGCGGGGCCATCATCTACACCTCGGATGGCGGAAAAAAATGGCAACGCCAAAAAAGCGGGACAACCAAGCATCTTTGGAGTGTTCACTTCATCAGTAGCAAGACGGGTTGGGTATCTGCCTTTGATGGCACGGTGCTGATGACCCAAGATGGCGGCGAAACTTGGGAGTCCGTTCGCGGCAGTGGCAGAGAAGGGCTAACTAGCCTCAGATTCAAAAACTCAGAAAATGGATGGGCGATAGGCATAGACGGAATCATATTAGCCTCCGATGACGGTGGTTTGACGTGGCAGATCCAAACCGAAAGTGCCCAAGACTTGAACAGTGTCCACTTTGCCGACGAACGTAACGGATGGGCGGTCGGCAATCGGGGGATTATTCGAATCAGTCACGATGGCGGAAAAAGTTGGGGTTTTCAGCGCTCCGATTCAACAGGGGATCTGCAAAGTGTCTTCTTTGTCGATAGCCTGAATGGTAGCGCAGTGGGGCGGAAAGGGATTATCCTTGTCACTCATGACGGCGGCAAAGTATGGAAGTCTTCTAACTCTGGAACCAGTGCTGACCTTGAAGGGGTTTTCTTCAGTGATGCCAAGACTGGCTGGGCAGTCGGTTGGAATGGTGTCTTGCTCGTCACCCGCGATGGTGGTTTAAATTGGCAAAAGAAGTCCAGCATTGTTAACGAACAGTGGTTAAAAGTCCAATTTGTCAATGGCCGCAATGGTTGGATTGTAGGCAGCAATGGCACTATTCTGGCATCCAGTGATGGCGGGGAAAACTGGAAGGCTCAAATCATTGATACCAAAGAAACCTTAGAAAACGTTTTTTTCATCAATGAAAAAATTGGGTGGGTTGTTGGTACAAATGGAACCATTTTTTCCAGCCACGATGGTGGGGCTAGTTGGCAAGCCCAAGATTCCAAAAGCAAAGCCCGGTTGCTGAGCATAGAGTTTGCCGATCCTCAAGTTGGTTGGGCCATGAGCGAAAGCGGCTTGGTGTTGTCCAGTCATGATGGCGGCAAGTCATGGCAAGAAAACACGATCCCTACTCGCGAAAACCTTGCAGATATCCATTGGATCGACACTCAACATGGCGTGGTGGTGGGTTCAAAAGAATCCATATTCACTACCGATGACGGCGGTCAACGTTGGTCGCCACTCGAATATCGCATTTATCCTGCCCCTTGGTATTACCTGACCATCCCGCTATTTTTTGGACTATTGGTGGGCGGGGTCCGCTATCGAATGCAAATACCCAAACCCTTGCGAATTCCATCTCCTGTCCACTCGCTACACGATATTGTGCTCCAACCCGGAGTGAATATTTTGTGGGTTGTAGGCAATCATGGGGTCATCCAGTGTAGCCGGGATGGTGGACAGTCTTGGCAAGAAATGCCAAAACAGAGTTCGAATAACTTGACTAGGATTGCGTTTGCCGACGGCCAACACGGTTGGGCAATTGGCCTTAACGGCACTATCATTGCCACTCAAGACGGGGGAAGAAATTGGAAAGCTCAAACCGCCGCCACCCACGCTGATTTATTGGGCCTGTATTTTTTAAATGCGGAGAAAGGATTTACCATTGGTCGCAGAGGTAGGATGAGTGCAACTCATGACGGTGGCAAGTCATGGCAGTCATTGCCTTCGTTGACGAAAAAGAATCTCCGTGGAATCCATTTTTGCAATGCCCGCAACGGTTGGGCGGTGGGTGAAAACGGGAGGATTCTAACGACTCACAATGGCGGACGCAATTGGCGGCGACTGGCCAGTGTCACCCCAGTCAACCTGTCAGACATATACTTCTTAGACGAGTTACACGGTTGGATTGTGGGTTTGCAAGGCACGATACTTTTCACCCTTGACGGAGGCCAGACATGGAACCAACACCATGTGGAATCCATCAGTGAACTTTCGCGCATTCATTTTGTGGATACTAAGCATGGTTGGATTATTAGCGCCGATGGCTACGTTTTGGTGACCCAAGATGGCGGAAACTCTTGGCGGGTTCAAGCCCAGACACATATCGCATTGGAAGGGGTTTGTTTTTCGGATACCCGCAAGGGGTGGGCCGTAGGTGACAAGGGCAGTCTAATTGCCACACACGACGGAGGGCTGTCTTGGCAGAATTTAGCAGGTAAGCATAGCGAGCATTTGTTGGGCGTTCATTTTATCAACGCCAAACTGGGCTGGGCTGTGGGTTTAAACGGCACGATCATTCATACCTTGGATGGCGGATTGACGTGGAAGGCGCAAGAGAATGCGAACAAGACTAATCTGAAAGGAGTGTATTTTTGCGATAACCAAATAGGCTGGGCTATTGGGAACGGTGGAATCATCCTGACTACCGTTGATGGAGGTTCTACATGGAATTCTCAAGCGGAAGCCCTGAATGATCTGAATTGCATTTTTTTCACAGATTCAAGGAACGGTTGGATAGTGGGTCAAAATGGTACGATTCTTAGCACAAATAATAGTGGCTGGAGTTGGACTGCCCAACTTGGAAAAACGAAAGAGTTTTTAACTTCCGCTTACTTCATCAACAGTCAAATAGGCTGGGTGGTAGGTAGCAATGGCACTATCCGTGCCACCGTCAATGGCGGCCATACCTGGCGGACCCAAACGTCGAATACCCTTGAAAATTTAATGCAGGTCCATTTTGCCGATGAACGGCTTGGTTGGGTAGTGGGAGATCATGGAACCATTCTTAAGACTCAAGATGGAGGGAAGAATTGGAAACAGCCCACTAGAGTGACTGAAATGGACCTTGCCAGTGTCCGATTTATTAATCCAACTATTGGCTGGGCAGTGGGTGTGAATGGGTTGATACTTGCCACGACGGATGGCGGCATTTCTTGGCATACGCAAACCGGGGTCAATGCAAATCTCTGGGATGTCTTTTTTGTCGATGCCAGTCACGGTTGGGTGGTGGGCGAGAATGGCAAAATTTTCATGACCAAGGATGGTGGCAAGAAATGGGATGTTCCAGATTGTATTGATCTGAGTCTACCGGAACCCATCTCTCGGATATCCGTTCCCCCCGTGGCTCACCCAATTGCGAATCCTCCCCCGGTTTTGTCCAATAACTTCCCGGAACCCTTGTCTTCAGAGGGACCGATGCATGACAAAGTTGGTGGGCAGGCAAGGCCAACCCCTGTCTTACCTCAGGCTAGGCATTCGCAGCAATCCAAATCAACGTCACCTTCTTTTATAGCAAAGACAGTGCCACCAGCATCTGTTTCTTCATCTGTGTCAACGCCTACGCAACAAATCTTTACAGCATCAGCACCACCCAGCCAGCCTACAGCCCCGGGACATGATCCCATCCCTGATAAAGCGCCGAAAGTCGCTTCCGACGACGAATTGTTCCACAAATTGGAAAAGCTTTATGATTTAATGAATAAGGGTGTTATTTCAGCCGAAGAATACGAGGCGAAGAAAACTGAAATGCTGGATTTCATTTCCGCCCATGAACAGTTATTCTCTAGCTTGGAAAGGCTTCACATGTTGATGGTGAAAGGGATTATTGCTGTCGAAGAGTTTGAAGTGAAAAAGTCAGAACTTTTGAAGAAACTGATATGAGAAGCCAAAGCCATTTTGTACTTAATCCCATTAGGAAGAACCATGACTGAAGAAACCTTCAATGCAAATTGGTGAGTTTATCTCTTCAAGCCACTGGGAATCTTAAACAATAACAACCTGTTCGGGTAGATGATTATGAAAGCAAACATCCTGAAATTGATGATGGCAGCGGTTTTGGTTGGGTTCATTGCATGTCCATCCATTGCCGAAGAACAGGCAGTCCCTGATGGCCCGGATGTGGTGTTTAGCGCAGGCAGAAAGGATTCCGCCTATTGGGGTTTGGCAACTCGCCTCAAAAAGATCGTTGGGGAGCAGGGGCTGACGGTGGACATTTTGGAAAGTGTTGGCTCTTTGCAGAATCTTGAGAGATTGGAAGACCCAAAAAACCCAGTCAACCTTACCCTAGCCCAATCCGATGCGGTCCATGAACGTTTCCAGACCAATCCAAACTTGGAATCTAGCTTGACAGTCATGGAATCCATCGGCTTGGAGTGTGTTTTCCTGATTACTAGGGCCGACAGCGGCATCGTCAACGACGCGAGCTTACCCAAAGGCATGAGGATAGCCATACCGGGGCTTGAAAGCGGGGTGGCTGTCACATATCGGGATTTGTCAAAATTAAATCGGTCATTGGGCGGCACGGTTCCGGTTTATATGGATGCGACGACCGCCATGAAGGCACTTGGCACGGCAGACCAGGGGAAAGACCGCATTGATGGCCTGATGTTTGTCCACCGCCCCAAGGAACGCAACCCAGAAATCCAATTGGCCATCGACAACCCGGAACGCTATCGCTTTGTCAGTTTTGCCAAAATGGAAATCACCGCCAAGCTGCCTGACGGACAGCCCATTTATCGCTTTGTGGATATACCATTGGTTCGCCAAGGGATGAAAGTGGTGAGAAGCCTTCCGACAGTCTGCACGGACGGGCTATTAGTGGCATCAAGCAGCAAAATCAACCCCAAGCAAAAACAATTGCTCGACCGGGTGGTGAATGAACAATGGATGAGAATCTATAGCAAGGGTTTCCAGTCGGATCAATAAACCGGCAGACTGAATCTAAATACAGGAGGAGTTAATGAACAAACTAAGCATGGCATTGGCGATGGTGCTGGGATTGGGTTTGGCCTATGCCGCCGACCATCCCGAATTGAGCGAAGGTGACGAGGCTTACTCGGCGGAAAACTACCCGAAGGCCGCCGCCTTATATCGCAAAGATGCGGAACTCGGTGTCATCAACGCCCAAGTGAATTTAGCCATCATGTATTTGGATGGTCAAGGCGTGCCGCAAGAATACCAACAAGCCGCCAAATGGTTTTTAGCCGCCGCCGAACAAGGCAATGCCGAGGCTCAATTCAATATTGGCGTTCTTTATCAAGATGGCAAAGGCGTGGAAAAGAACCCGGTGGAAGCGGATAAATGGTTTCATCTCGCCAAATCCTTTAACAATGTGGAACGCATCGAAAAAACCATGTCCCCCGAACAAATCGCCGAAGCGAAAAAGCGCATCAACGAATGGATAGACAACTATCAGAAAACCCGGGGGCATTAATCGGATTGGACCGTCAAAGCTTGCTTTGACCGGCGAAGCCTGCTTCGACGCCCCGAAAGCAAGGCCAATGACTTGGTTGGTTTTCTTGGAGAACCCAACATTGGTCGTATCAACAAAAACAAAAAAACCATTGACCTAGTGAGAATCACCATGTCCGTCTCTACTTCCCAAATCAAATCATTCATTCAAGCCGCCTCTGAGATTATCAACGCCAACGCCGAAGAAGTCACCGAATTGGACCAGACCATCGGCGACGGCGACCATGTCACCAACCTGCAACGTGGGCTTTCCACGCTGGACGGAATCGCCGATAGCTTAGGCGCTCTGGACTGGTCCGCCGCCTTCCAAAAAATGGGCATGAGCGTGATGAGCACGGTGGGCGGGGCTTCCGGTTCACTCTACGGAACTTTATTCATCGCCATGAGCAAGGCGATGAAAGGCAAGGATATGAGCCTTGAGTCCATGGCTGATGCTTTCAGCCAAGGCGTGGACGCGATGAAGCAGCGAGGCAAATCCGACGTGGGCGAAAAAACCATGCTCGACGTGCTAGTGCCAGTCGCCAACGCCTTGAAAGAATCCGCCGCCCAAGCCTTGCCCTTGCCCGAAGTGCTGGCAAAGCTCAACCAAGTCGCCGAAACTGGCTGCGAATCCACCCGCGACATGCTGCCCACCAAAGGCCGCGCCTCTTTCCTAGGTGAACGTGCCAAAGGCTGCATCGACGCAGGCGCGAGAACCGGGCAGTTGATGATAGCCGCGATTGCGGGGGTTTTGGGAAGTAGCTAAGAATAAGGTTGGCTAGAGCGTTGTCGAAAGCCCCGTTCGCGGGCGTTTACGGCAGTAAAGCCGAATATTCGTCATTTCGGCAGGGATGCCGAAATCCAGCGTCCATGGATGGCAAAATATGAATTCACAATAGCTTATGAGGCATCTGTACGAAAGAAGCAATAGGGCTAGAAACCTTAACTGTCAAAGCCATATTACCCTAAGTACATCATTATGAGACGATTCAAGCCATAACAGAAAGCTAACGCCATGGCCGATTCAGGCAAACATCCTAAACGGGTATTTATTAGCTACAGCCACAAGGACGAGCCTTGGAAAGAACGGCTGCACACCCATCTAAAAGTACTTGAGCAGCAAAATCTGCTTGCCGTATGGGAAGACCGGCAAATTGCCGTTGGAAACGATTGGTATCCTGAAATCGAACAAGCGCTCAACTCGGCACAAGTCGCCATTCTGCTGATTAGCGCGAATTTCCTAAGCTCAAAATTCATCTTGGGCGAAGAAGTGCCGCGTTTGTTGAAACGTCGTAAAGAGGAGGGTTTGTTGGTCATTCCCTTGATTCTGAGTCCTTGTGCTTGGCAAGCTGTTCCGTGGCTTGCATCCATTCAAGGAAGGCCCAAAGACAACAAGCCACTCTCCGGTTTAGACAAAAACAAAAAGGAACAATGCCTTGCCGATTTGGCAATGGAAATTCTTGATCTTCTAAAGCAAAAAACCACAAGCAAAGCAGATGAATCTGGTTTCAGCCAACAAGAATTGCTTGAACAACGCACCGACTACTTAAACTATCTGATTCAAACCTATAAATATCTGGATTTTAAAGGCATAGACAGTATCGCCGAGGCGGTCAAGGGTTCCAGTGGCATTACCTTGGAATCGGTTTATGTACCTTTACGCGCACGTTTGGATACGCCGGATGCGGAAACTTGGCATCGTTTGGGCGGAAGGCTTTATCGTGGTTCAAAAGCAGTGGCGGATTGTGATCCTGGAAAACTTGAGCAAGAAATTAGCCAAGCCGAACAAGCAGCTTTGATAGTCGAGCAATGGATGGAGCGCCAACCCGCGTTGGTGATCTTGGGTGATCCGGGTAGTGGCAAATCCACCACGATGAAACGGTTGGCGCTTGAATTGGCGCAAAAAGAAGACGGGCCACTGCCTATTTTGATTCCGCTGAATGCTTACGGCAAACGGTTGGAAACAGGAACTATCAGCTTTGAGGAATTCCTGCCCGAATATTTTGATGGCAAACGCGCCCAGTTGGACAAGCTTAAATTGCGCCAGCTATTTACCGAGGCACTCAAGCAACAAAAGGCCGTGGTGTTGTTAGATGGATTGGATGAAGTTGGTTTGAACCGGGGTCCATTAGTGGCACAAATCGAAAGCTTCGTGAGAGTTTGGATTTCTGAACCGCCCATGACTAACGACTATACATTCACATCAAGCTACGAAGAAGCACATTTGGCTTGGCAGCAAAACAATGGCAATCGTATGATTGCCACTAGCCGCTTTGTCGGCTATCGGGATTTTCCGCTGACCGACCCGCGCTGGCAAACAGTTGCGCTGAATGATTGGAATCGTGAGGAAATTGACCAGTTTTTCACCGGCTTTACCTTGGCTTGCGAACTGGCTTGGAAAGGTGGGGATAATCGGGAGGATGCGCAAGCTCAGGCCAGTCTTGAACGGCATTCACTGATGCGGGTTATTGAAAACAACCCGGGTATCCGGCGGCTGGCCGGCAATCCTTTATTGGCATCTTTGTTGGCGCTGATTAAACGGCAAGGTGTCACTCTGCCGGATCGACGAGTGGAATTGTACAAGCTCTATATGGAAACCCTGTTACGCAGTTGGAACCGCGCCCGTAGCTTGGATAAACAACCCATCGGCCCGGAAATCGACTTTTCCCCCACGCAACGTTTGTTGGCGAAGTTGGCCTTGCATTTGCGCCAAACCAATCCGCAAGGCGGATTGATTGAAGAGAGTGCGATGAGGGATTATCTGCTGAATTATTTTATCAATGATGGTTACAGCCGCAAAGAAGCCGACGAACAGACCAAAGGGTTTCTGCTGTCGGTGCATGAGTATTCCAATTTGCTGATTGAAAAAGGCCATGGACAATATGGCTTCATTCACCTGACGTTTGAAGAATATCTGGCGGGTTTTGGATTGGCCTTGGAGCGTGAAGCAGAGTTGCTGAAACGCTTCCCCGATTATCTGCAACAGCCGGAACAATGGCGGGAAACCCTACTACTGGCGATGGGCGTGATGGCTGTCGTCAACACCGACCCGGAGAAAGCCAATGCCATCCTGGAAAGCTTGCTGCAAACGACCGAAGCTAACGCGGTGTTGTTTGTTGGTGCGGCGTTGAATGATGTCGGGTCTAAAGTGATTGGCAACCTGATGACGAGGAAAGTCCAAAAATACTTGCTGGCTGTGGGTAATGATGAAACACAAACCCTATCCATCCGCCGCCATGCCGGATTATTACTGGGAGATTCTGGCTGGTTGCCGGCCGATTTGGATTTGATGATTCCTATTCCCAAAGGGCCATTTTTGTGTGGAGATAATAAAACTCCAACCAAAATACCCCATGATTTTTGGATAGGCAAATATCCGGTGACGAATGCCCAATATAAGTGCTTTATCGAAGCAGGCGCTTATCAAGACAAAACCTATTGGACGGACAAAGGCTGGCAACTGCGCAGTGAGTATTACTGGCAAAAGCCTAAGTATTGGGAAGACAGTGGTTGGGCCAATCCTTTATCGCCGGTGGTGGGGGTGAGTTGGTTTGAAGCCCAAGCTTATTGTGCTTGGCTGCAAACCCAATTGCCAGAGTTAGCCGAGTCCATGGGTTTGACCGAGGGTGTTTCTGAAAATTACAGGATTCGCTTACCCACCAATGAGGAATGGGAACGGGCGGCGCGAGGTGTGGATGGTCGAGAATATCCTTGGAGTAATGATTTTAAAACTAAAGTTGTGAATTGCGGAGAATCTTGGGAAAAGGATGCCGAAGACCGAGGCACAACGATGGTGGGGCTATTCCCGCAAGGTGCTAGTCCTGAGGGACTGCTGGATGCTGCTGGCAATGTATGGGAATGGACTGTTTCCTTGGATGCGGATGGCGCCCCGTTTATTCGCGGCGGTTCTTGGGACTTTCAGACGGACGCCCTTCGCTGTGCGATCCACCTCAGGTACCATACTAGCGATCGGGCCAACTATCTAGGGTTTCGGGTCGTTTTGGGTTCTCCCTGGTGATTTCTGCTTTCTGTCTTCTGATTTCTGGTTCCTGCTCTGCTGTTTTCTGCTCTTGCATTTGCTCTTTGGAAGCCGCGTAGAGGTTGCTATTTTTTTTGGTGGTTGAATTTCCTAACTCACGGCGTTATTGCCATTGAGGTAAAACAAAAGTTGTAGCCCGAATGTAACCGCGTTGCGGCGTAATCCGGGATGGTCGTCGCAAGCAAACCCGCATTCCGCTTCGCCCTTCGTCTTCGCTCAGGACTGGCTTCATACGGGCCACTTTTCTATCAGGTACAGCGTATTCCCAACCGCCCCGCCGCCCGTTATACTGCGATCATGGATCATGACCACAGTTATAAACTCCTCTTCTCTCACCCCGACATGGTGGCCGACTTGCTGCGCGGCTTTGTGCATGAGGATTGGGTGAAGGAGTTGGACTTCGCCACCCTGGAACGGGTTGGCGATGGGTATGTCTCCGACGATTTGCGCGAGCGGGAAGACGACATCGTTTGGCGGGTGCGCTTGGGACCGGATTGGGTTTATGTTTACCTGTTGATTGAATTCCAATCCAGCGTAGACCCGTTTATGGCGGTGCGGGTGCTGGCCTATCTTGGGCTTCTGTACCAAGACATCATCCGCACCGGGGGTTTGACGGCGGAGCGGCAATTGCCGCCCGTGTTGCCCATCGTGCTGTACAACGGCAAACCACGCTGGTCCGCCGCCGAGGACATCGCCGATCTAATCGCGGCGGCACCCGTCGGCTTGGATCGTTACCGTCCGCGCTTGCGCTATCTGCTACTGGATGAAGGCCGTTATGCCGAAAGTGAACTCGCTCCGTTGCGCAATCTTGTCGCGGCTTTATTTCGGATGGAGAACAGCCGTACCCCACAGGATGTGGAACAGGTGTTGACGGCCTTGGTCGAATGGTTAAAATCCCCCGGACAAGACTCGCTGCGCCGGGCGTTCACAGTGTGGCTTAAACGAGTGCTGTTGCCGGGGCGGATGCCCGGTGTGAATTTCGAAAATCTGAACGAATTGCAAGAGGTTAAGAGCATGTTGGCAGAACAAGTGGTCGAATGGACCAAGCAATGGGAGCAGCAAGGCATCGAAAAAGGGTTTAATCAAGGACGGCAAGCTGGGCGGCAAGAAGGAAGACAAGAAGGAAGACAAGAGGGAAGACAAGAGGGACGGCAAGAGGGGAGGCAAGAAGGTGAAGCATCGCTATTGTTGCGGTTATTGGAGCGTCGTTTTGGCAAAATTGACGAGGCGGTGTGCAACAGGCTTCAAGCTGCCGATGCGGACACTCTATTGAAATGGGCTGACCGTCTGTTGACGGCTGCATCGCCGGAAGAGGTGTTGAGAGACTAAACGTTTTTTAAATTGGAGTGACGAAGCTTGCTTTGTCAGCCTCATGCAGACGGGTGTGATCAATGGTGATGCACATGAACCTTGGAGATGTTTGAAATCACGTCGGGAGTGCAAGGCTTGCCTTGCTCAAGCATATTCTAGCAAGGCAAGCCTTGCACTCCAGCATCACTTTATTGATCGCACAATTTGCACTTTGGTCATCAGGGATGGCAATCCCTTGCCATCAAGATATAAAGATATAAACCAGTCTATTTTCGGCATGAGGATGCCGACCGCCTTATTCCCTCGTAATGAACGCCAACTTCTGAATCCCCGCCTTGTGCGCAATCGCCATCGCCTCGGCGACCGCGCCATAAGGCACGGACTTGTCGGCTTGGAATTGCACGATCAATTCCGGGTCGGCTTGCAGCAAGTTGCGCAAGGACTGCTCCAAGCCTTCCATCGGTTGTGGCTGGTCGTTCAGGCTGACTTTGCCCAAAGCGTCAATGGCGACCGTGCTGGTGTGCTTGTCCGGGGCCGGGTCGGTTTTTTCGGTTTTCGGCAAATCCACCTTGACCGCTTGGGTCAGTAACGGGGCGGTGACGATGAACACGATCAATAACACTAACATGACATCCACCAAGGGGGTCACGTTGATCTCGCTCATCGCCTCGCGGTCGGAGGAATCGGTTTTGAACGCCATGTCATTTCTCCTCGTGGGTCTTAAGGCTGGAGCGCACCGCCAGATTTAGGAAATCCGTCGCGAAATAATCCAGTTCGGCCTCGCAAAGCTTCAGCTTGCGCAGGAAGAAATTGTACGCCAACACGGCGGGTATGGCGGCGGCGATGCCGATGGCAGTGGCGATCAGCGCCTCGCCGATGGGTCCGGCAACCACGTCCAAGCTGGCGGACTTGGCCTTGCTAATGCCTTCCAGCGCATGCATGATGCCCCACACCGTGCCGAACAACCCGACGAATGGCGCGGTGCTGCCGATGCTGGCGAGCATGGAAAGGCCGGATTCCAGCACCTTGCGCTCTTTGCTGATTTGCTGGCGCAGGGAGCGTTCCAAGATGGACTGGATGTTGCCACTGAGTTCCAACGGCCTTGAGGTGTTGCTGCGGATGTCGTTCAACACGCTGAAGCCCGCCCCGGCAATCCGGCCCATAATGCTTCTTTCTTGATCGGACAGGGCTGCTGCCTTCAAGTCGGCGGCCGCCCAAAACGCCTTGCCATAGTGGCTGTTGTCCCTGCCTACCATCCAGAACACCCAACTTTTAAAGAAGATGGTGCCCCAAGTGATGGCGGAGAAGGAAATCAAAATCCATAACGTGTATTTAACGATGTCGGAAGAAGTCAGTTCAAACATTCGACTAGCCACTTGACTTAAAATCCTTGAAAAATGCATGAAACGTGCCATTTATTGACTGAGCTAGGCAATCTCAAGTCAAGCCAGCCACTGACCGAGCTTCGCTTATGTTTAAAAGGGTTTGCTGGGTGTGGTCTCTCATGTGCCAAGCATGTTTATTTGTCTTGGGTTGGCTTAATTTGCGGGATTAAGCCCAGTGAGTGAGGCAAATCACTTACTTTCGGAAGGTCGTTGCGCTACCATGCCGGATGTTGGCGAGGTTATTTTGGTGGACTATTCAAGCTTAGCGGGTCTGCGTCCCGGCAACCCGTCATAGAAACCATTACAATAATGCTTGCATCCTGTATTCGTAATGAACGCTATATATGATGGCAACCTAAGTTTTCCTTAAAGTTCAAGCCGAGTTTAATCATGAATTTACTTTATCGAGTTTCCTTATGGTCATATTCCACATGGTTTTTAATGATTGGGACGCTTTTTGGATTGTTATTAATGGTGGCAACACCGCCGTTTCAATCACCTGACGAACAAAACCACTATGCAAGAGCCTATCATGTGTCAAACGGTGGGTTAATGGGCGTCACACAAGATAACTTACTCGGCGTTATTATTCCACCTAACTTAATCGACTTATATTTTGGTGCTATCAAAACAGAGGCTGGCGAAATAGCAGGGCATCCTGATATTAAATTTCCCCTACACAAATTCAAACAAGGATTTTCCTTTAAAATAAATACCACAGATTCGCAGTTTATGCTTGCTCCCAATACTGCTTCATATCCATTTACATTTTATCTACCTCATGCAATAGGAATCGCACTAGGTAAAACAGTTTTATACTCGGAACTGGGTATATTTTATAGCGGTAGGCTTTTTGGATTGATTTTCTATTTGTTATCGGGATGGATTATATTGAATAATAGCTCAAAACCCCATCAAGAGATTTTTTTCACCTGTTTATTGCTCCCGATGCCATTATTCTTGGCAGCTATGTATACGGCTGACACAGTTTCTACGTTGATTGCTTATTTTGCAATAACATACTATCTAACATTAAGACAGGAAGCCATCCCCATCAATGAAAAGAACTTGTGGAAAATACTGCTTATCGCCTTCTGTATCGGACTTATAAAACCAGTTTATGTTTTCTTGTCTGCATTAATTTTTCTATTGCCGTTTTCATCGCAATTAAGCAATTTAAAAAATATCTTAATCCGCATCGGAGTCATCGCAATCAGCTTAATTGGAGTCGTCACAGTAACACTATTAGGTAAAGGTTCACAGGTAACAATGAGGTCTGATGTTGACCCTAACATCCAATTAGCCGAATTTCTTCACCATCCTTTCAAATTCATTCTGCTTTCGGGTACTTACTTTTTTGATTGGATGCCTGATTATTACACCGGAGTAATCGGTGTCTTAGGTGTGCTTGATACAATTTTGCCGGGGTATGCCTATTACTTGGGGTTAGCACTTATGTTATTTTTGATATTGCAAAAAAACCCTGAAGAAAAAACATTTCTCTGGCGAGAACTTGGCTTGTTAAGCCTCGCTTTTGTTAGTTGCATCCTCGCCACACTGCTTTTTCTTTTCATCACATGGAGCCCAACCAAAGCTTGGATTATTGAAGGTTTTCAAGGAAGATATTTATTACCTATTTTACCGATAATCCTGATCGTATTTCGTTCGCTCATTGGCATGAATATACGATGCTCAAAGGCTTGGCTAATCGGCGGGGTATTTTTGTTACAAGTTATCACCATTTACACAGTCATTAATCGGTATTATATCCCATCTCAATGGTTTGCCGGTTAATAAGCAATCCTTATATTGATATCTAATGAGCGAATGGTCACCTCGAAAAACCTAGCCATATGATATATCGGCCAGATGCTTGCACAACTTCACCACCTCGGCCTCCAGTTTCGACACCGGGCGCACCCCAGTGGCCGCAACCGCCTTGCCACCCTTGGCATGCCGCACCCAGTTCGGCGGCGTACCCTTGGACATCGGCACCCGCTTCGCCGCCTCCCGTTGCGAAAGGCCCCGCCCGACACTAGCTTGATGCCTCTGATTTGAATTCGTTTATATAGCACGTCAGGGACTCGCTAGGCTTGCGAAAGCCGACCCGACCCGTGGCTATTTTGGAATATATTTGATAAACGCATTCATGATAGCTGTGTTTTATCCAGCATCAAATGCGGCATTTAACTCATGATTAAAACCACTAATACCGCCTTCCATATACGTCACAATAACCTATAAATCCATGATTTTATGAACAATATAATGCCAATTATGAAATTGGCATACCTGTTGCAAACATGTTATGAGTTGAACGGTGTTCAATGAACCGACAATCCACTCTTAAAAGGGGAGTGATGGTTACGTTTTGCCCTCAGTTTAAAACTAGAGCAAGGCGTAGCTTTGTCCGAAATATAACTATTGAAAAATCTCTGGAGTTTGTATGAAGAATACTTCGTTTCGTGTGCTGTGCATTGTTGCATTAAGCTTTATTACTAGCCTTGGTTATGCGGGTGGAAGGTATGCAAACCCTCCCAAAGGCATCATTGAGGTTGCGGATGCTTGCGGCAAAGGGCTAGATGCAGCCCAAAAGAAAGACACGGCGGCAGCACTGGAACAGGCTAAAATCGGGCGTAAAATTGCTTTGGAATCTTATAAGGAACTGAGCACCATGCCGATGGAAATAGGTTCTTCTACGATGAAACAAGCGATTGCAGCTTTGGAAGCTGGCAAAGTAGATGATGCCACCCCTCTTTTTGAGCATTGCAAAAAGAAATTGGAGGAAGAAATCGTATATTATCAAGGTGAAGGCAAAATATCCAAAGACCGCAAGATCAATTAATTCGAAGTCAACAGGGTAAACACAAGGCAAGTGAAAAGCCCTTCTTACGACTGATGGGGAAAGGAGTCCCTGTCAGGCTTTATCTGCACTGTTCTTGCTTAGGCAAATGTCAATTTAAAATTTGTCAAAGCCCTAAAACACCCAGCAAGTCTACTTCAATTATCAGTATTATTATCCTGAATCAGGCGGGAGGATTTATGCCATCTAAATTTTTTGCAATTATCATTTTAACATTGACTTTCTTATTGGCGGGGTGTGGCAATGAAGGCCCGTTTGGCAATACACCGGGGCCGAAAAAACCCAGTTGGAGCTTTGAGTATGGTAAATTGCAAGAATAGCTTGCGACAGGATTGAATTATTATTGGCAATCAACAATAATTCGGATATACAAAAATTATCTTAATCGACGGGAATTTAGCTTAGCCATGTTAATTTATAGAAATAGCATCAGTTTTGGATTCGGCGTATTGATCAGCTTGAATTGCCTGCTCGCACATTCCCACCCTCAGCCCAAATCCGCAACCAAGGAAGAAGAACCTGCCACGCTGGAAACGGTGGAAGTGGAAGGCCGGGCCACTGATTTGATTGGTTCGAGCTCATCCGCTTCACAAGGCGTAGTCGGTCAGCCCGAATTCAAATTCCGCCCCTTGGCTCGCGTCGGCGAATTGCTGGAAGTCGTTCCCGGCATGATCGCCACCCAACACAGCGGCAGCGGCAAGGCCAATCAATATTTCCTGCGCGGCTTTAACTTGGACCACGGCACGGATTTCGCCGTGTTTTTGGACGGTGTGCCGATGAACAATCCCACCCACGCCCATGGCCAGGGCTACTTGGACCTGAATAGCATCATCCCCGAGTTAATGGATAAGGTCGAATATGGCAAGGGACCGTATTACGCGGACGTGGGCAATTTCGCCTCCGCCGGTTATGCGCGCATGCACACGATGCACAAGCTGGACAAGGGTTTCGTCAAGTTTACTGGTGGCAGTTACGATTATTACCGGCTGGTTGCGGCCCATTCCAACCGGATAGGCGATGGCGTGTTGCTTTATGGCGGCGAGGCGACATTTTACGACGGGAGATGGCAGCAGCCGGAAGACACCAAGAAATTCAACGGCATGTTGCGCTACACCATCGACAATGACCAATGGGGGCTGTCCGTCAATGGCAAGGCTTACCATAACACTTGGAATGCCACCAACCAGATACCCTTGCTCGCGGTGAATTCGGGCGAGTTCAACACCTATGGCACGGGCGACCCCAGCGACGGCGGCCTTTCCAACCGCTACAGCCTGTCGGGCAATTTCTGGAGCCGGGGGGATGGCTGGAAAAATGAATTCAATGCTTATGGCGTGTATTCCGACTTGGACCTGTATTCCAACTTCACCGGTTATCTGGATTACCCCGAACTGGGCGACCAGATCAACCAGAGAGAGCAGCGCTGGGTCGGCGGGGCCACGGGCGAACAGACGTGGTTCAACCACTGGTTCGGTTTCGACTTGGACAACAGCCTCGGCTTCCTAGTCCGTTACGACGGCATCGGCGGGCTGGCGTTAAACCGAAGCGTCAACCGGCAAACGTTCAACCCGGTGACACGTTACAATGTCGATGAAACCCAGGGCGCTGTTTACGCCCGCAGCCAAATCCACTGGCTGGAAAAATTCCGCACCATCGCCGGTTTGCGCGGGGACTTTTTTAATTACAACGTGGACAGTGTCCTTCAACCGTGGAATTCGGGCAACCGCTATTCCGGGATTTTCAGCCCCAAACTCAGTTTGATTGCGGGTCCGTGGGCCGACACTGAGTTTTTTCTGAATTTGGGCTATGGCTATCACTCCAACGATGCCCGTGGCGCGACTTTGAGGTTTGACCCGTTGACGGGCGACCCGGTTTCGTCGGTGACCCCCTTGGTCCGCTCGCGTGGGGCGGAAATCGGGATGCGCAGCCAATATGTGCAGGGTTTGAATACGACGCTGGCCGTGTGGTGGCTGCAAATGGATTCCGAACTGGTGTTCGTCGGCGACGCGGGGACCACCGAGCCGACCGGGAAGAGTGAGCGCTATGGCGTGGAATGGACCAACTACTACAAGCCACTCGACTGGCTGACCTTGGATGCAGACTTTGCCTTCTCCGCCGCCAATTACACCGGCGTGCCGTATTATGAAAACCGGGTGCCCAACTCGGTGCGCCGGGTCATCACCGCCGGCGCGGTGGCCGACTTGACCAACGGTTTCTTCGGCACGGCCAGGGTGCGCCATTTTGGCGATGTGCCTCTCAACGAATCCAACACCTACAACGCGGGCGACACCACCTTGGTCAGCATGGGAACAGGCTGGCAAAACGAAGCTTTCAAGTTGGAACTGGAAGCGTTCAACTTACTCGGCTCGCAACGTTACGACATCGCCTACAATTACAACTACCGCACCAAAAGCGACGTGTACCAAGGCATCAACCCTGAAGGTGTCAACGGCGCCATCATGCATCCGGTCGAGCCGCTGATGTTTCGAATGACCGCGATGGTGAAATTCTAGGTAAAAAATATTCCCGGTTTATGGCATGAAACCCGGGCAACGGCTATTCCCCGTTGCCCGGATCAGCCCGATTTATGGGACTGGCGTAAACCGAACGGCGTCGGCTGAACTCCATAACCCCGAACCGCCGGGATGCGTCAAGGTGACGCTGGCCGAACCGGCGCCAAAGCCATACGTGCCGAGCAGATTCCATTTCCCCCCATTGGCTTGTTGATTGACGGAAACCGTCGTTGTGCCACCTGAGGTAGTGATTGCGTAGGGTGCGTTGGTCACCCGATTGCTGGATGCCGCCCACCACGCGTAAACTTGGTAATTACCGGCCGCCGTGAGATTGACTGTCCAAGTCGCAGAATTGCCTACTGTCCCGTTCACCACAGAACTCGCCAAATATTCACCACTGGCACTGGATTCGGCCCATGTTCCAAGCTTGCTAAATCCGGCATCCAAATTGTCTACAATCACTTCCACACCTGTCGGGGGCGGGGGCGGATTGCCGCCTCCACCATTGCTGCCACCACCACCGACGGGCGCGGTACTGCCAGTGTCTTGCGCTTGAAACAATGCAATCAAATCTTGGTTGAGATAGTCTGGGTCAGGGTATCCGTACAGATTGCTGTAAACTCCGAACGCAGTGCCATGCCAGTTCCAATTTTGCCCGGATGCCCCGTATTGGGCCATTAGACTCAAAGTGTCCGCCATCCAAGCCAAACCGCCCCTATCCGAAGTGTAGTTTCGCGGGCTTTGACCAAATTCTCCGAGATTGATCGGCACATTATTGCCCAAAGAAAATTGGATGCCATACTGAAGCAGGCTTTGCTCCAGATAAGCCTTGGTATAACTATTCTGTTGGACATAGGACCGATTGTTTTGCAGTTGCAGCCCCATTGCCCCAGTGCCACCCGTCGCGCTGATCCCCTTGACCCAACCCGAAATCTGGTAACTGTAGCCCTGCCTGCCGGAAAACTTCAGGTTGGGCAGCTTCACCAGATATTTGCCGTTTGCGTTGGAAATGGACACCGAAGTAGTCCCACGGTGACCGGTGGACTCGATGACTTTACTGCCGGTCGTGCCGGATACTCGCTGAGTGGTGGTGAGGCTGGCATAGGACAGGAAGGGATCATAACTGTCCAACAAATACCAAGTGCTCGGTTTCTTCTCCACGTCAATGTTTTGGATTATCCGAACGAGGTTGCCCGACGTGTCGTATTCTTTGATTTGAAAATCATCAAACGTGACTTTGCCCGTGTTGGTGTTGCTGACAAACACCGGCACGAGGGCGATTACATTGGGATCGTTCAACGTGAATACAGAACCTTCGTACCAAGCCCAACCCGTCGTGCCGGCCGGAATGGGCGAGTTTTCCCAAACGGTCCCCGCCGTAGTGTCCGAGTCGTAGGGCAGCACCAACGAACTGGCGTCGCCGTAGCGCATATTGCTGTCGCCATAGTCGCCGCCATAGCTCAACTGGCTAGATGCCCGCCATGCATCGTAATGATGAAAGTCATACAAAACATTGGCATCACCGACTAACGGCGGCTCTTGGCAATCATTGGCAAAGCAGGCTTGCACTTGCACCAGATGGCGCGTGTCCACCGTCCGAATGGCGTTGATAAGTTGCTGGATATAGGCAACATATTGGGCTTGATTGGCCGGCAGGGCTTCATTCATCAAATCGAAGCTGGCAATCACCGGCTCGTCTTGGTAACGCTGGGCTATCGCTGTCCACAGGGCTTTCAGCCGGTCTTGGCAAGAGCCGGTTGCGCTGCCGCCGGTCCAGAAAGTTCCAGTGTACCCGTTGCTTTGATAGCCGCATTGCGCATGCATCATCGACAGGATCAAGCGCACATTAGCGTTGCGCGCCCAGACGATTTGCTTGTTCAGCCAGTCCCAACCCTCCTGCTTATAGACATAGGGTGCGGCATCGTTCTCAAACAACAGATACCATAGATTCAAGCGCACCACATTCATGCCGGCCTGTTTGACGGCTGCGTAATCTTCCTCGTCAAAATTCTTGGTGTTGAAAATAGTGTCCACGGACTCGCCCGTGTCGCCATAGGCAACGAAATTGGTGCCTAGCAGACGAATCGGGCTGGCGTCTGCGCCCACCACCAAGTTACGGCCAGAAGCCCGCACAAAATCAGTCGCGGAACCACCGGTCGGCAAATAGGCAACAGGGGGGCTAAGGCTTGCGTCATCAATGAAAAAATCGACATTGGCAACCGGGCTGTTCACATAAAGTTGAAGCTGGGTCGTCGCACCCGTGGGGTTGTAGCGGTAATAACCGCCCAACTTCACCCATTTGCCTACCGCCAGGCTTCGCGAATCCAAGGTAGTGTATTGTGTCCCCGCGCCATCGACTTTTTTTATCCCTATGGCAATGCTGGTCGCTGTCCCTTGGCGTACCCGCACCCATGCCCTCACATCGTAGGCCGTGCCAGCTTGCACTTTGCCAAGGATATCCTGCGCTATCCCCATATAGGTGGCAGTGCGGTTAGACACCAAGGCGGACTGGCTACCGCTGTGGATGGACTCGGTGCTGACCGTAAGCGACGGGCTGCCCCCGTAGCCCACCCAGCCATTGAGGTTGCCAGACGCCTCAAATCCAGGGCTGTCCAACACATTTAATGCCCACGCAACAGGTGCGAGGGCGCTGAGCATCAATGCCAACACTAATCGAATGTTCATAGTTTTTACCTATGGTTAAGGATTTAACGAATTGACTGGTCATATTCCAGTACTTATTTTATGGTTCATTGATTAGTATAGCAGTTTGCTGCCAAGATAACGCTTGGGATACTCTTTGCCCATTTCGCCAAGCGTCTCGATACTCGACACCTAAGCATGTTCCAGCAGGGTCAACAACAAGTTTCTACGTTGCCCGCCCATAAGAAAATGGGCGGTCCGTTTACCGGCCGCCCACTCACTGCAATACAACGGGAGGGTTGATAAGGTTAGAACAATGCCACGCCGTGGTTAAACGTGAAAAAGCCGAGCAACCCGTAACAGACCACCGCCAGACCCGCATGGGCAACCAAGATGCCCTTCGGGGCTTTCTTGCCTTTCTTGGCAAACACGCCCATCGCCACGCCCAATAATATAATGACCACGGCCATGCCGATGTTCACATACAGCCGGGTGTCCCCATCCAATGCAGAAACTATCACCAGCGCAGAGCCTACCAAGGCTGCGGCACCGTGTAGGATAGGATAACCCGGTTCAATCTCATAGCCTCGCCAAGCACTGATGACCATGGACAGCCCCATCACAGCAACAAGGGTAAAAATGGCAAGTGCGCCCATTAACATTTACATATCTCCTAAAGTATTAAAAAAAGGTACAGCGTACCTCAATAAGCAAAGTATATGCCATTATTATAATTACCCCTATTTTTGAATTTAAATGGTGATAACCCAACAGGATCAACCAGTTAACTCATAATGCAATGGGTTATTGCATTCAAACAAGTGAGCCATATAGCTATGCCACTGTGGAGTTTAACTCAGCTTGACTTACGAAAATCCGTCATTCGACTATCTGCTAAACGCGATTCTATATCCATTCGCTCATGAAGAATACGCACGATCTCAATGAGGCTTGCATCAATTTCATGGTAAAAAATAATATGCTTGCTCACTTGATGTTTGCGGTATCCATCCCGTATTTCCCCGCAATCTCGCCCTTTCAAGTGATCTTTTGCCAAAGCGTGAAAAGCTTTATCAAGTGCTGATAAATAGCGGTCTCTCTGTAGCTTTCCCCATGTGTTTTGGGTGTAGATACCGATAACTTTAAGGTCAGATAGGGCTTGATTGGTGAGAACAAAGCCTGTCATTAATTGACGCTTTCTTGGTCAATCTCGGCGATCAGGCTTTTCAGGGAATAATTGGCTCTGCCGCTTTCCTCGCCTTCTATCAGTGCCCTCTGTAGAGCCGCTAACTTTAGCTCGCGTTCCTCCAACAATCGCAATCCTGCGCGAACGGTCTCACTTGCCGAACCGTAACGCCCATCATGAATTTGTTGGGCGATAAATTGTTCAAAATGTGCGCCAAGGGTGACGCTGGTGTTTTTATGTTGCATAGTCTTATGCCTCCCATAATTAATACCATTAAACATTATCCAATGGTACATTTTCAGTCAAGCACTAAATTATCTAGGCAAGGCTTATCCAAAAAACGAGGAATTTTTTCGACAAAGCGGCCTTTGAAAATATCGTCCCTTTTGCAATTTTTTGAATTTTTCATTCACCAATTCAGCATAGCGCAATGCTTGCTCATGCCCCCATGCTTCAGCCGTATCGCTGGCAATGCCGGATAAATCGTTTATGGCATCTGCGGTGAAGTCAACGGGTTGAGTCATGGTTTGGTCGTGGCGAGGGTTTCCTCAAAGATTGCCATGACGGATGTGCTGACGACTTCGCCGCGTTCGGCGGCTTCAATGCGTGGCGTTAAGAACTCTTCTAGTTCCTGCATGGCTTTTTCTTCATCGGCGGTCAGCGGCAACAAACGCTGCACAGCATATTCCTTAATGCTTTTACCCTGCATTGCCGCCAGAGCCTTAATGTTCTTGTGCCGTTGGTCTGTGATTTCTATTGTATGGGGAACCATCCTTATGCTAAATTTATGATGTAACTTGTTTATTTTATTGAAAATAATCGTTTATGAGAAGATTTGATGCCGTGGTTTTGGGCTGGTTGCTTACCGCTTCACATCCGGCATCACTGATTCATAGTGATTACTTGAATAGGGTCGATAAGATTGACAATGCTCCACAGCCCTTCCCCTCTCATTTCGAAAAATAACATACGGAGGCATCATGAGTTTTGCAAGTTCAACAACCAAACCCACCAACCGTGCGCAACGGCGTCGCCAACAACATTTTCAGCCAAACAATGATTTTAAACGCCCTGAATCGTTTCATTTTGCCATTAGGCGCATGGAAAACTTTGGCAACTCTCAACAGCCGATCCCCGAACGAATCACCCTGCTGCGCCCAAACCCGTCCGAGCCTGCCGATGACCAGTTATTTCTGGATCAACTGCCGATTCCAAGGGACGCTTGGCGCTATGACACTCATGACAAGGTCTTAATTTGGAAAGGGGCTTTTGGTGGAGGCCATTTGTATTTGCATCACAACGGTCGGGGAGCCGTCGGCAATATCGGGTCCGCACCCAACCCTTGTTCGGTGAGGGCAAGCTTCACCGCAAACTTTAGCTGCGCAGTGGCGCTGGATTGTGGTGTCACCTTTGAGTCATCAGGAGGTAAAGTCACGGGCTTCAATTGGAACCCGACATCAACGGCGTGGAAGTCTGCAACTTGGGTGGAGGATCGTTTGTCATTCTCCTACACCTCGTCACAAAACAGTAGAATTGACCCGCCGACCTTTACCTTGGATGCTTTTCAAGACAATCAAAACGAAGCGATGCAGTGGATACCGATGCCGGGTTCATATACAGCCAATTTGTCGCTTGGGGAAAGAAACAATCAAACCGTCTTTGAATTTTTCTTTAAATCCAACATAGCCCCCATACCCGATCAAGGTTCGCCAACGACAGGCCCGGACAGCGTTTTTCCCTATTGGTTGCAAGCGATTGAAGATACGTCAGCGTCCAACATCGACGGTGCCTTCTTAATTGACGGGCTTGCCCCGAACGGTAGATTGGTCGGTCTCCAAGGAAAGAGAGCTTTGAGCTTGGCGACAGGTTATTATCGAACCACCCAAAAATCGGCCCCCTTTGGTGTTTTTAACGGACGCATGGTCATTGGTGGCAAGCCCGTCGCCCGTTCGTTCATGTCGGGCAACGTTTTGAAATGGCAAGGATTGGATGCTTTGCATCAACAACTTACTGGATTGCCGGAAAACGGTTCGTTGAGCTTCGCCAATGACGGTTCGATAGGGGATGACAGCCCTAATCGCTTACTGGCTCGGCGTTTGCCCATCAGTGTCGCATTCCAGGCCATCGCTGATCATCAAGATTTACACCCGGACATTCATAGTCAGATCGTGGCGCTCAGCCAAACCTTGGCGCAAACGAGCTTAGGAATCAATGACCTTATTACCATGACTCCTTTTGACGTGGACAGTAATGGCAATTTTGGCGATGTGGTTCAGGCGGCAGTCAGGCAAGACCTTTCCACGATGATGAATAGCTTTATTCCTTCCGACATGTGGATTCTGCTATTTCCCAATCAGAATCAGCCGACATTGACTGGAGAACTGAGCATCATCGCCAACTCTGCCGTTCCGGGCGTGGACAATCCAACTGATTGGTATAAAAGCTTGGCAGCAGCCGTCATGTCCCAAGGCATGGCGAATGGTTCGGATAGTAATTGCCAAAATTTAAATGGCCCAAGGGCAGCGGCTTGGTTGAAAACCCAAGTTTCCACCTCTCCTGTCTATCATACCCATGGTCAAAAACTGTTCCAGTATCGATGGCAAAACCGTTATCCGCTGATCAATGACTTTTTAAGCGACCAGCTAAATACCGACCATACGGCTGATATCAACTTGATTACTCAAGAGGCGATCACCGACTATCAGACCAACATCAAACCTGATCCAAGCGATCCATATCTGTTGACAAAAATCATTGCCGAGGTGGACGAGGCCGATACCTACGCAAAAACCAATCAATTGTACTGGGCGTATTACTATTACCACTACAACACGACGGCGGGTATTTTAGCCAATCTGGCTTTTCTGATGAGTTCCAGTTCGGGTTCAGGGGACGGTTCGTCCCTATCGCGGCTGTTTCAGCAGAATCTGACGGTTCTGACATCACTAGACTCGTCCGGGTATTTTGCCCGGAAATATACCCAAACGATCAACATATTCCTTGCCACCAATATTCTGCCTAGCATGTTTGGGTTTAACGATGACGGCTCTGATTTCGACCTGATCAAGGAATATCTGCAACAATTCGTTACCAATAATATAGGCAATGAAAATCAGCAGATTGCCGCTGTGGCGGCACAAATCAAAGAAATTCTTGATGAAAAGAATGCTGATGAACAGCTTAAGTCATGGGTAATTGCCTTGCGGGCAATCTGCGACACGGTTGAGGATATAGGGGATTTGCCGACTGTCGCGAATAATTGGTCCAATTGGTTTAAAGCCAATTATCCGAAATTATCCACGGGAGCCGAAGCGATTAGTGGAGTATTCATAGCGGGCATAACTGGTTTGGCAATCTTCAATATCATTCTGGAGTGCAAACAATGGAAAAAATTGAGTTGCGCGCAAGCAACCCAAATCGTCTTTAACGCCGTTCAACTAGGCTTGGAAATCGTTACCGCCATTGTGGTGCGTGGTGTGCGGATCTATGCCGTTTTCGGGGTGGAGGGGATGAGCAAGCTCGAACGTCTGGCGGCTGTTAGTAAAATCATCTTTACCGGCGAAGCCGATTCACTCGACACGGGATTGGTGGGACTGGGAAGCAATGTCGCCCGCTGGCTTGCCGAGGCAGAAGGCACGGTGGGCAAACTGGCGGAAGGTGAAGACATTCTGCCCTTGCTGTTGAATAATGCCGCCGCCGACGCAGAAGAAGCGAGTTGGGTTTCTAAAATTTTGGGGGACAATTTGGATGAATTCATGAGTACGCGAGTCGGCCCGCTGTTCATACTGGCAGGCATTGGGCTCAGCCTGTATTTCATCATCGACAACCATGAGCAAGGCATCCCGCTGGCATCTGACATTATCAATATCGTAGGCGGGTCGCTGACCCTCTTTGCCATGGTCGGTGAATGGGCGATTGCGGGGACGGCCTATGCCGAGGGGATTCTGGCTTCCATCATTTCATTTGCTGGGCCACTGGCAATCTTGGCGGCACTCGCAGGAATCGGGCTGATGCTCTATGAGATTTTCAAGACCCCACCCGACCCGGTGCAAGAATTTGTCGATCAATATGCCAAACCAGCCGGTTTTTATGTCCCATCCAAGGCGGGCAGCATCGACTACACGATACCTTACGCAGATAAAGGGCAGGGCAACCTGTTGATGCTGGGCTTCTCGTTATCCAGCGCCAATCAATCGTTGTGTTGCAATGCCGATGGTTCAATCGGTGTTGGCAGCAAAACCGCCCTTCCCGCTTATGTCTGGCAGGCTGCAACCGATGGCCTAGGCATGACGCGGTTCTTGACCGTCGCCCAACCCGATGCCACCCAAGCGCCTGTGGTCTTGATGCTCAGTTTGATGAGCGACCAGTCGGTTTCTTTTCAACCGCAAATCAGCACTTCGGCATCCGGTTCGACGCCGTCGAACACCAACGGGCCGACCGTGGTGACCCAAACTTGGCTAAGCCATCCGCAAGGCAATGCGAGCGTCACCAGCGATGGGAACCTCGTGTCACTGGGCTTGACACTTCAAGCTGTGCCGCCAGATGCAAAGGGAAATCTTGACCCCTCGCAGGCTTCGGGTTGGCTGGTTCAAACGACCAACGGTGTCAGCATCAACCCAAACCAAGGCACCGTTTTTACGCTTGCCATGTCAGCCATGGCGCCTAACTTCATGAGGATGTCTAATCTTCGTTTCTTGCTCAATTCAACGCCGGGAACATTCCAAAGCTTTGGAGTATCCTTTGGCGTGCCGCCTAGCACCCCGCTCAGTTTTGCCTTGTCGGGTGACAATCTGCCGGGATTCCTGGCTTTCGACCAGCAAACCGGAACATTGGCCCCCAATGGCAACAGTGCGGACACGGCAGCGCTGACCAACAACAGCATCACGGCAAGCAACTCAGCGCCCGGTAAAGCGATAGCCAATTTTACCATCACCGTGGCGGCCTCGACTAAACCACCCGCTCTACTGCAACCTGCCTGAGCGTAAAACTCTGCTGGTGATCGCTAGCGGGATTAGGGAAGCATTCCTTTTCCCGCTGGCGGTCTTGTTAAATTCCATAGGCTTTAAAAGGAATCTTAGGTGACCACTTTTCAGCAATATCAACAGCAGCTTGCCGCTAATCTCAAAGCGGTCATCGGTATTTCTCAAGCATCCATCCCATCAGCCAATGAGGACTTAAACCCCTTGCTGGTGGCCTTGATTGATGCCTGGCCTTATTATGGCAACCCTGATTGGGACGCTTGCCATCGCGGTGCATTGTGTAATTTATTACAAACCAACTTGCCGAATAACCTGATAACCGCTGAACCCTACACGTTACTGGGTTACAGCGGCTATTACCTTTACGCTTACAGCGGCCCTTTTTCAGGCTACCGGGATGCATTTTTTCACGGGGTGGGGCTGACGGTTCCTGCCAGCAAGGTCAGCAGTTTGGTGCAGGGTGTAAACGGCAACTTGAATAGCACTTGGTGGGGGAATTATGCCATTACCGCCTTGACGGATGCGGTTCGCCTAAAACTCCCCATCTCTTTAAACACTGCCAAGCTGACTGCCGACCTTGCCAGTTACAACAGTGGCTTATCGCCCGCCCTAACCGCAAGTTATCTTGCTATTTTTCAGACGGGTTTCAACCCGACAGCCACGGCACTCAATGCCATCGTCGCCGCCGGACAGGGCCAAGCGGCTAACGTGCTTTTGAGTTCAGCCATCAAAGCGGGTCAGTTCACCGCCAATATTAACCAGTGCATTGCCATGGGCGGCGAAAGCGCCGATGCGGCAGTTTGGTTTCTGTTTAACCTTTGGGTTACGCTGAAGGCTTTGGGTTCCGCAGATGTGGACACGACCATACAACAAGCGCAAACTTCCGGGCTTACCGTACCCAATGAAGTGGGTCCTGGCAATTGGTGGAATGGCGGCTATGCCAGTTGGTACATACCCTTGTCAGGCTCTGATCTGGTTGGCATCGCAAGCAGTACTATCACGGCGACTATGCCGGAAACCAGTTCCTACATTAGCGAAGGTTACCTAATATCGACAGATAACACCAGCGTAGCCAATGGATTTGCCCAGAGCCTCTGTACTTGGGGAGCCCTCAATGTGTACCTGCCCCCACCTCCTGACAGTTGCTTTGGCAAGGGAACCGGCGTGTTGATGGCCGACGGGTCGGTTAAGCCCATCGAAACGATTCAACTGGGGGACACAGTGCTATCGAGTCTCGGCCCTAGAAAGGTCGTATTGATCGAAACACCCAAGCGGGGCGGTCGGCATTTATTCCAAATCAACTCACAGCAGCTATTCGCCACCAGCGCGCATCCGTTCAGATCGGCTAGAGGCAAGGGTCCGCTCCGCCTTGCGATTGATGCTTGGGCATTGTTTGAAGGCATACCGACAATGATTGCGGATGGCATTGGCCTTTTACAGGAAGGCGTTGAATTGGCGGGTTGGGCCAACGGCACTCATCAGAACGTGAAACTAGCGCAACTGGCAACCCATGAGGCGAATAGCGTGGATGAATGCGTCTACGATTTGTTACTGGAAGATTGGACTAAAGACCATCCCAGTTATTTTGTTGGCGGGCCAGATACGTTTTTTGCGGTCGATTCGGAAACAGCCGATCCGATGCACAATATTCCCGGCACTGCCGCTATTTTGACTGCCCTGCAAGCGGTTTTGCCTATTTCCCGGCAATTTCTCACCGAACCCAATGCCCAATTGCCCCATTTGTTGGCCAGCCTGAAGCTGGATGATCTAAGAAGCTTGGCTCACGCTGCGGAGTCCACTCAAACCAATGGCAAACCGAAGTTGCCACCCATGCCAGACCCTACCGAGTTTTATCGGCTGAATGGGGCGTGGGACCCTCATGCCTCTGCGCTGGAGTTTCATTTGGTTAAACAATTTGCCCCAAGCTTACGCAGGGAAGCGGCAATGGGCTGGCGCTTGCCCAACGTCATTCCTACTCAAAATGCGCATTTTACTGTCTGCGTTCACGATTTATTGCTGTTAGGCGAGGCGGCAATACCGGCGAACACGCCTGTTGAAATCAAACTCACTCTTCGTGGCTGGTCTGATTCGGGGGATTTGGTGAAGACTGTTGCAGTGGATGCCTGTCCCTCTCCAAGATGGCTTTTATTGGTGGATCACGTGCTTGAGTTCGGAAGATTTCAATCCCCCGCCCCATCGGGTTCCTTGATTGGGACCATTGCAATAGGCGATGCGATTTTGGGTCAGTTTCGGACTGTCACAACGGAAACTCTGCAAGCATCCGCTGTGGAGCATGTTATTTTCGACGGTGCAGGGCAGATTGTCGGGCGAATCGGCATGGAACAGCGCCAACTCTCAGCCGATGATTTCGTGGAGGAATGCAAGTTGGCGACACAATGGACTGGCCGCCATGCCGCTGTCATGGGAATAAGCTTGGGACAGTCTATTGGTCAAAAGCTGGCTACCCTGATAAAGGCCAAACACACCACCCAAGCTAAATGACTGGTCATTTATCAGGCTTAAATTGAATCAAGGCCGTTAGGCGCATTCGCGATACCCCGCGTAATGCGCCTAATGTGGAAACTTTTCCTAGGCTCGTTCCAAAGTATCCTTATTTGATCGCCGCATCTCTTCGGTGTTCTTCATAACGCCTGATGAGCTTGTTCAGTTCCGCTTCATCCTCCACACAGGCTTCCAGTTGGCTGGCGATTAAATGGTCGTAGTGGCGACGCAGCACTATTTCAGTCGGACGGGGGAAGGTCACTGTCTCTAGCATATACTTGATATGGGCTAGGTAGTGCCGTCTGAGTATGGTGTCTTGCGGAATGTGAGTGGGAGCCGCTTTGACTGTTTCTGCTTTTGGTTCAAGCGAAAAAGCAGGCACTGGCGCGGTTGGCGCTTCGACAGGTTCCACTTCTATAGGCGGCACTGCAACAGGTTCGACTTCCATCGACCTTATTTCGTTTGTATTATCCGAAATTGTTTGATTGGAGGTGTTATCTTTAACAGTGGCTTCTATGACGCTATCTGCGACAGTGGGTTCGCTGGCATTATCTGCATCAACAGGGTGCTCTCTATTTTTTAATAGCAGATATATAACAACAATTAAGGTTAGTAATATTGCCATCGAAATAATGGCAATGGTTCGCAAATCCAATCCAGATTGTGTGAGGAAGTTGTTAACCTCTGAAAAATCAGTAGACTTCATAATTTTCACCCTTGCCGATAAAGTTTGTGGGTATTATTCTATCATAGCAATATGCTGTTTTCATTTGTATTCCTACAGCATTGGTTTTTCCTTTAAGCGGCTATGGTATCCTTTTTCTCAGCGGCAAAGTCTTAAACTGCTGACTGCTGTGGCTAACCGCCAATCTATGAGGATGCGCTTGTTGTTAAGCTCCCCTTTTATTCCGCCCTTACTCGACGGTGCTGCCACATCCCACGCCAATGCTTGGTCCTATCTAGGGCGTGAAGGACCAAGCTGGAAATACGATGCCATGAAATATTTGATAGTGCTTATGCTGGTTTTGATAGGCTTTGTGGATGGTTTCGCTAAACAGACATCGGCAAGCGAAAATGCCGATGTTGTGGTGATCGTCGACACCTCCACCAGCATGAAAGAGCCCGGCATGGACCCGGAACGAGCCTCTTTATTGGTCTCTAAGCTGCTGGCAGACATAGTGCCGGGCCATTTGGCAGTGGTCCGCCTGTTGGGGGTCAACCCCGACAGTCATCTCCTGCCCAGCCGCCCAACTGGCGAATTTGGGCAATGCCCGGAAAACCCTCAAGAAAAGTGCGGAAGGGTGGAACGAGCTTCTGATTGGGAGGCGGAAGCCCGTCAACACAAATTCGGTGCCTTGCCACGCACCCGCCGCGCCGACCCTGACTTTAAAAAAAGTTTGGAAAGCCACTTGGATCAACGTATTGGCAACAGCATGTTCACATTGGCCTTTCAAGCAGCTTTGGGGGTTTTTGACGGGCATCCCGGCTCCAGTCCGCGCATGGTCATTTGGCTGTCCGATGGCAGGAGCGAACACGAAGAGCAATTGAAAATGTCCATCGCAGAAGTCCAAGCCCAAGGTGCCACTGTCGAAGCCGTCGTGTTTGGTGCGGGGGATACCCGCTTGCCCCGCGAGGCCGGCGTGGAAACGGTCAAAGTCTCCAATCCAGCCGAGATGATGTATGCCTTTGCCAATGTCTTTCGGCGTATTGTGCAAGCCCCCTACCGGATCGACAATCGCTATGCAGACAAGCCCGACTTTGAAATCAAGCGGAATGTCGATGAAGCTTGGATCGTGGTGTACGGCGACAAATCCTTGGGCGAAGTGGAGGTCAACGGACCCGGTCTTGCGCTAAAAGCCGACTATGCAGAAGATCACTGGCCTTCGGCAGGCGCTTATAAAGTGGCTCACCTACAAAACCCACCGCCTGGACTATGGTCACTCAAAGTGCGCGGCGGGGGGGAGGATGCGGCCTACGCCGTCATCCAACGCTCCGACCTGGAACCCCTATTATTAGAACCAGAAAAAGCTTTGGCCGGGTCGCGGACAAGCTTGGTGGTCGGCATTGCCAGCGGAACCAGTAAAGAACCGATCAGCGACCCTGAAATATTGAAGGATGCCACCCTTACCGCCAACGTGCTAGGACGCGATGTCAGCTTGAACGATAATGGTCAGGATGCCGATGCCAAAGCCGGCGACGGACGCTATAGCGGTTACGTCAGCTTTCCCACGGCTGGGCGAATTCCAGTCAAGCTACATTTGCAAAGTACGATTGTCAGCCGCGATGCCGATGCGTCCGTGACCGTCGGCGGCGTATTCCGCTATCTCGGGGGGCCATTGGACATCGACTTCGGTCATTTGGGCGTTGGCGCGGAATCTTGCCGTCCACTAGAACTGCGGGTCGAACAACAAGGTGACGTGGCGGTTGAGTTGCGAAGCCTCAAGGCATTGCCATCGGGACATTCCCTAGAAGTGCGGATGCAGTCTGGCGTATTGCGCCCCGATGATAATCACTTGGCAATGGTCGTTGGAGAACCCCTAAGCATTTGTCTCAAAACGGCATCCCGAATAGCTTCTTCGCAAGCCGATGGCGAGCCATGGTTGGCTTTGCAAGCGGCCGGCAGCGAACAAACCGAGCAACGGGCCATGCTCAATTTGCGCTGGCAGGTGTCCGGTTTGTCGTTCTGGGCGCTGTGGGGGTGGCTGGTATGGACGATCTTGGCAGCATTACTGGTAATCTTAGTGCTGCTAGGCTTTATTTTGCCGCAACGCTTCCGTGGCGCTTTGGCGGTGGTGTTCGTGCCTGACCGTGAAGATTTGGATGAGCAATCGCCACAACCGGTCAAGCAATGGAAAGGGGTTGGCATAGGTTTTTACCGCAACGCCCGTGCGTACCTTCATCCCGACTACCGGCTTTCCGGCAAACCACGGGGGGCATTGGCCGAACTGCTGGCCGAGCGTGCCGGCAATCGTGTCCTGCCTTGCAACGGTGCCAGCCTGTTCCGCGAAACAGCCGACGGGGATTGGGAGGCGGTTCCACTACAAGGCAGTCGATGCCGTGCTGGCGATGTGTTCAGGGTTGGCGGGAGCGGGCCTTATTTTCGGATAGCCACTAGGGGATAAAACGATGTTGAAACCTCTTTTTGGGGTGTTGCTCTGTTGGATGGGCTTGGCGTTGTCAGTCCATGCCGATACGCGCAATCATGTAAGGGTTGTGTTGGACCTGTCCCAGTCGATGATTAAAAACGATCCCGGCAGGATGGCGATTTTATCCACCTTACTGCTTTATGACCTAGCCCAACCCAACCCTACCCAAGGCGACAGCTTCAAAGTCATTCCATTCAAAGAAAAAGGCTGGGATTGGGCCAAGGCCATCCCCACGACCAACGGCCCGGTGATTGAAGTGGATTCGCTGAATCGCAAGTCATTTGTCGACAAGGTCAAGGGATTGGACTACAACGCCACACGCACCCATTTCTATCCCGGCATCCGTGAAGCCATCCTGGATTTGGAAAATACACCCAAGGGCGACACTCGCACGATTGTATTGGTGACTGACGGGATGCCGGAGGAAAAAACCAAGAATCAAGAAGCCGGACGCATCCAAAAGGAATTATTGCCTATGCTCGAAAAAGGTGACATGCGCTTATACGTGCTGGCATTTAGCAAAGAAGCCACCGGCAATAAGCCGTTTTTTGATGCCTTGACGAAAAGCGACAGCTTGGGCAAATCATTTTTTGACGAAAAGGGCGACCATCTGCTGGAAGGAATGCTGGAATTATTCGCCACCGGCTTGGGCTATGATGTGGATGTGCCCAAACCCCTGCCCCAAACCACTTCATTGCAACTCAACCTAGGCGGCAAGCTGCCCAGAGCAGCCGTCGTCGTCCTCAGCCCCGGCGCGATTGGATTCCCCACCTTAAAGCTTGCCCCGCCGCCCAATCAGCCCGTCATCGTCAGTGAAAGCACGGTCAAAACCAATCCGTCAGGCGTGGCGCAAGGAGCGGCCTATACCCTTGCTTGGGCATTATCTCCTGCCCCATCGCCCTATGAATTGACCACGGATGCCAAACAAGGCTCGGTTGCGGTGTTGCGGCCTGTGCAAGTGCGGCTGAACGTGCGCCGCGACCCCAAGCGCCCCGGTGTGAATATTGACCGGGCCATGGCAAAAACCGTGCTGCCCTTGGCCTTGGAGGTCAATACCGAGTATGGTGGCAACCCCGGCGATGTCAACGTCAAATATTGGTTGCATGGGCCGGGTAGTCAGGTGGACAAACTGCCCAATGCACCACCGGGTCTGGGCTACAAAACCCCACCTGCCAGCGGCAATATGTACGATATGCCAGTCAAGTTTGCTGAAAACAATCCCCCGAACAAACTGTATCAAGGCTCGGTGACGGTCGAAGCCAGCCGTGGTGCGAAAACCGTCGGTGAATTGGCTTCCCCGCATTCGGTCGATGTGTATCCGTTTGTCGCCATCACCCCTTACCCGAGGCAGGTGGATGCCGACCCGCAAGGCTCGGTATTGCAAAAGGGCGATAAACGTTGCGTGGATTTTGAATTGAAGCTGGATGCAGGAGAATTGCCGGAACACCCTCCTTATGCCGTCCGGGCGGTGTTGCGCCCGGTCAATGCAAAGACCATGGAATATGAATTGAGAAAATCCTCGTTCACCTTGGATGGCTACCCGTTACAGGTGGAAAACCAGCTAGGGGCAATCCCCGGCGACTGGCAAAAAGGCCGGTTATTGGACAGCGAGGCATTACTCGTCAAACACCACGAGTTATGCATCAAAATAGGCGACCCTAAATTCTCGCAAACCACCGCTTCGGTGGATTTACCAGTGCATTTCATCCTTGCCAAATCCCCTTACGACGATTTTGATGTCATCGCCCCTTTGACCGTCCGCATCAAACTATCCCCCTCGCCATTTGACTGGACACTCTGGTTGCTGCCTGCCTTGGCGATGCTGGCCCTGGCCCTGCTCTGGCATCTGCGTGACCGACCTACCCTGCCTGCCGATCTAGGCTATGCCATCATCCCGGATTCCCCATCGGCAAACTGGGTTTCCAAGACATTTCAGGCTGGATTTGGCCTTAGCCGCCTACTCGGACTCAAGGAGGAAAAACCCATCATCCCCGATGGCACAACCCGACCCGTGGCTTGGTTATGCCCGGATCAGGGCGAACTTTACCAATTGCGGTTGGCGCAAGGGGTTCGGATGGAAGCAGTGAATGGCGGCGAAGCGGTCAATCCTGCCCAAAACCGCTTAGTGACGGTGGCTGTGCAACTGACTTACCGCTTGCATACACCTAACGGCAACTACCTGTTTCGGTTGGAGTATTGTTAAGGCATGAAAAGAGGGAATGGATGGATGGCGTGTTGGCTGATTTATGGCCTACTGCTGGGAATGGCGTCATTAGCCGAGGCCAAGGCCACTGGACGGCATATCAGCATCATCGTCGATACGTCCGGGTCCATGCTGGGCAGTGACCCGCGACGCTATACCTTGCAACTTTCGCAAATTCTGGCCGATTTATCCGGCAAGGAAGACAGCCTCAGTATCATCCGCTTGCCGCAGTCCGAGCATAGCTGCGCCGATGCTGCCAATGCCGGACTCTCACGGCCCATGAATCAGGCCGACCGAAACGGTTTTCAACAGAGTTTGGATGCTTTAATCAGTTATGGAGGAGATAATTTCTTCGCCGCACCCATCCATACAGCCGAAGCGGAGTTGGAAAAGTACCCAGAAAAATCCCGATTGCTACTGTTTATTGCGGATTCTGGCGGTTTGGGAAACTGTAATGCCGAACTTTCCGCAGAACTGACCCGCTTGAAAGCGCAAGGGGTGATGATCGCCGCCATCAACATGGGCGGACTGGGGGCTTTCGATCACAACCCGGCATTCACCTTCACCAAAGGGGCCATGAATGCCGAGGAATTGGTTGAATCCGTGGCCGAAGTTTATCAGCATTTCATCGGCGGCAAGCAAGCGCAAACCGGACGGGTCGAAGAGACGATTGAAGTGGACATCGCCCCGTTGGCCCGGCAAGCCTTTCTGGTCATTGCGGCAGATGGGGCGATGACGGGCGTGGAAGCCGTGACTGGCAATCCTGCCGCCGAGCAGGTGGAACTCAATCATCAAGGCGGAGGCCAAGCGCTAGGGCTAGACGGTCGCCGCCGTGATTACCGCATCGTCCGCCTCCAACGGCCCGAAGCGGGACGTTGGCGGTTTAAGGCAACCGGCCTATCCGACCCAGCGGGCTGGATGTTATTGCAAGACTCGGCACTCGGGTTTCGATTGATGTCGCCACCGAAATTGGCACAGGGTATCGCCGCCCCGTTACAGGTGGAGGTTTATGACCTGGATACCGGGCAACGGGTGGCTGACACCTCGCGCTGGCCGGGCTTGGAGGCCAACCTGTCGGTCGAAGGCCAAACCTTCACGTTTCGAGACAACGGGCAGGACGGCGACCGCAAAGCCGGCGACGGCATCCTGACCGCTTTAGTGACGTTGAACCAACTCGGCAAGCACACTGCCCCGCTGCGTTTGCAAAGCGATACGCTGGATCGCTCGACCGAGATTGAATTTCAAGTCGATAAAATCGGCTGGCTATTGGAAGCCCAAGTCCCGGCCAAAGCCGAAGTGGGCAACCCGCTGAATCTGACAGTGCAAGCCAAGCCTAATCTAACAGCGACCTCGCCCGTGCCATTGCGGGTGATTGAAGCAAACAACCCCGCAGGGGTTACCTTGGCTAGTTTGCACGACGACGGGCTGCAAGGCGACAAGCAAGCCGGCGATGGCCTATTTAGTGGCGTTTTCACACCGCTGAAAACCGGCGACTTAAGCCTGAGCTTCATGCCTCAAGGTGGCAGTGGCGGACTCCCCACCACGGCGACCGTGAAAATCGTCGGCAGCATCAAGTTTCCGCCCGCCGAACCCGTGCAACTCGGTCGGACAGGCAGCCACGGCGAACGCCAATCGAACTTGGATTTGTCCGCCGCCGTCGTCAAAGGCGAATTCCCCTTGGAACTGAGTAGCGATTTCGCCGCCCCCGGTAGTGTATTGGAAATCGATTTGGGTTCTGGTTGGGTAGCTTTGGATGACAGTCCCCGCCTTTTGCTGCTAGAACAGACCGGCACTAGGCTGTGGCCTGTCCGGTTGCGGACGGGCGATTGCCCAACGGGTGTCACCCCCGACCAAGGCTTCAGCATCCAACTCAAAGGATTGGATGCCGACGACCGGCCTTTGCACTACGCCGCCCCGCTTAAGCTGGAAATTATCGAAGACCCTTGGCTGCATTGTTGGTGGCCGTTGCTGGCGACCCTCGCCGGCGGACTTTTGGCGGGGATCATCATCCATGGGTTTTGGTCGCCGTCTAGGTTTTCGCCCCGTTTAGGTGTTGTCCTTTCACCGGAAGAAGACATGGGCGAAGGCTTTTTCCACCCGATACGGGCGCAACGCGGAACCGGCAGCGGATTCTACCGGGATGCCCGTGTCCACATACGCCAAGATTTCCGACTATCTGGCAGTGGCAAGGGCAGTATTGCTTGCCTACGCGCCAGTGGCAAGCGAGTCTATATCCACCCGACAGGTGGTTCTCAACTTTTGCGCCAAAACTTGGACGGCGACTGGGAACCGCTCGCACCGGAAGAAACTCCCGTGCATTTTGGTATGGTCTATAAAGATGCCATGGGGGGATTGTTTTTTGAGATTAGGAATGGGTAGTGCAGCAATTGAGTTTGGCTGCTTATATAATCCCAACCATAAACCAGCCAAAGCACCACAGGAAGCACATCATGAGCGAAGATTACAGAACAGGCCAAGGCAGCGTCATCCCCACCTTGATTATTGGCATTGGCGGGACGGGTTCGAGGATTGTGGACCGCTTGGCGGGGCGGGCGGCGCGTTTGGCGAATTGGGAAAGCCAGTTGCGGCCCTTGACCCATTTCGTGTCCATCGACACCAATGAATTGGACCAGCATAAGCTTAAATTCATCCCTACCGGCAATCGGTTGAACATCGCCGCTTTCGACAAGGCGGTGGTGATCGAAAATTTCCGCCGATCCCAAGAGGATCAGGCATTGCAATGGCTGGACAAGGGCTACCGCCCACGCCCCGGCTTCAGGCCGGGGGCGGGTCAAATCCGGGTGGAATCCCGCTTGGGGTTTTTCTATCATTCGCAGGAGATTCGCCAACGCTTGAAGGACTTGGTCGATGCCAGCCTCAGGCCGGGTGTCACTTGGCGGCAATCTTCCCCGCCTAAGTTCAATGTTTACATTTTCTGCACCTTGGCCGGCGGCACGGGTTCGGGCAGTTTCTTGTCGGTGGCTTATTTGGTGGACGCCGTGGTCAGGGAGCAGAACTGGCAACCGAGGATCATCGGCAATCTGTTGCTATCCACGATCATGCTGGATAAAGTCGGCCCGGAACTGCATTCCGACATTCATGCCAACACCTATGCCGCATTGAAGGAATTGGAGCATCTGACCAAACTGGATTATAAACAAGTCAAGGACGAAGGCCGCACTGAAGAGCCTTTTGTTTACTGCCGAGACCCTTACAACCGGGAGATTCCCAAAGTCAAAGCCCGACCCTTTTTCCTGAGTTTCATCTTTGACCGCCCGTTCCATTTGGGTTTGCCCGACCCGGAAGCCGCCATTGCCGATGCGGCTTTCCTGCAAATCTTCACGCCGCTGATCGACAATTTGGCGGGCGAGTTGGACAACTATGAGAAAAA
>CAIOOA010000252.1 GCA_903859815.1 uncultured Methylococcaceae bacterium
ACCTTGTTAGCAAGGTCGGGTCAGGTTGCTAACAAGGTCATGCCACCTTGTTAGCAAGGTCGGGTCAGGTTGCTAACAAGGTCATGCCACCTTGTTAGCAAGGTCGAGGCAGGTTGCTAGAAAGGTCATGTCCCCTTACTAGAAGGTTCGAGTGATTTTGGCTGGTTCCCAAGCTTTGCTTCGGAATGGTTGACTGGCTGATTGTTGGAGTACAAGGCTTGCCTTGCGTTGATTTTAAAAGGCTTGCGCCCTTATGCAAGGCAAGCCTTGCACTCCAATTTAACTTGCTGATGATATTCGGTGCGTATATCTAAACGGAGTGTTAAATGACGTAATCAATCGACGGTTGTTCTGCTGATTGCGGGAAGACTTTAATGCGTTTGGGTTGCAACACCACTTCATCGCCTTTGTGGACTGTATTGGCTTTGAATTCATCACGGCTTAACACCGCTTCGACGTAACCTTCGCCGTCTGCACGTTCCAATTCCAATCGGACTACAGCCCCATATTTGCGTATGTCGCGGACATGGGCGCTGATCCCGCTTGCGCCATTGACCCGCCGATTCACTTCAATTTCATGTGGACGCACAAAAAACAAAGCCCGGTCGGATTGCTTGTTGTCATTCTCAGGCAAACGAATGTCGCTTTCGCCGATCTTTGCCCAACCTTCATCGACCCGCCCGTGGAATAAATTGACATCCCCCAAAAACTGATAAACGAAAGGCGTGGCGGGATGTTCGTAGACATCGTCAGGAGCGCCAATCTGTTCCACATGGCCCTGATTCATGACGACGATGCGGTCGGCCACTTCCAAGGCTTCTTCTTGGTCATGGGTGACGAACACGCTAGTGACATGCAGTTCATCATGGAGATTGCGTAACCAGCGGCGCAAATCCTTGCGCACTTTGGCATCCAATGCGCCGAAGGGTTCGTCAAGCAGCAAAACTTTCGGTTCCACCGCCAAGGCACGGGCCAAGGCGATACGCTGACGTTGACCACCGGAGAGTTGGGGCGGATAACGGTCAGCCAGCCATTCCAATTGCACCAATTTTAATAAGCGAGTGACCTTTTCCCTAATTTCTTCATTGCTTGGGCGGGCGGCTTTGGGGCGGACGCGCAAACCAAAGGCGATATTTTCAAACACCGTCATATGTCGGAACAGGGCGTAGTGTTGAAATACAAAGCCAACTTGGCGTTCACGTACATGCCGGTTGGTGGCATCTTCCCCGTGAAAAAGGATTTGCCCTGCATCGGGGGTATCCAAACCGGCGATGATGCGCAATAAAGTGGTTTTCCCGCAACCGGACGGCCCGAGCAAGGCTACCAGTTCGCCGGGGTTGATGTCGAAATTGACATTTTTCAAAGCACTGAAGCTACCAAAGTTTTTGCTGATATTGCGAATTTGTATGCTCATCGGTATTGCTAATTGAATTAACTATCGTCTTGTTGGGAAACGGAGGTTTGGAGACGCCATTCCAGAAAGCTTTTTAGCGCCAAGGTCACCAAGGCAAGTAGAGCCAACAGGGATGCTACGGCGAACGCTGCCGCCGAATTGTATTCGTTGTAAAGGATTTCCACATGCAGCGGGATGGTGTTGGTCAGCCCTCTGATGTGACCTGAAACCACCGAGACTGCACCAAACTCGCCCATGGCGCGGGCGTTGCTCAAAATGACACCATAGAGCAAACCCCATTTGATATTGGGTAAAGTCACCCGCCAAAAGGTTTGCCAGCCTGATGCACCTAAGACAATGGCGGCTTCTTCCTCTTCCGTACCCTGTGCTTGCATTAATGGAATCAACTCGCGGGCAACAAACGGGAAGGTCACGAAAATAGTTGCCATGACGATACCGGGGACCGCAAAAATCAGTTTGATGTTATGTTCAGATAGCCATCCGCCAAACCAACCTTGCAGACCAAACATCAGCACGTAGATTAAGCCTGCCACCACGGGCGACACTGAAAATGGCAAGTCGATCAAGGTAATCAACAAGCTTTTGCCTTTGAATTCAAATTTGGCTATCGACCAAGAGGCACAAAGGCCAAACACCACGTTAAGCGGCACGGAGATCGAAGCCACTAATAAGGTGAGCCGGACGGCGGCCAATGCATTGGGTTCAAGCAGTGCGGACGCGTAAACTGACCAGCCCTTGCTAAAAGCCTGACTGAATACTACGGCCAGCGGCATTAACAGGAAACCCAATAAAAACAACAAGGCAATGCTGATTAGGGTCCAGCGGACCCATAAAGGCTCGCGATTAGCCAATCGGCTTCCGTGGGCGTGGTGCGATTGTGGAACCGCAACGGCAAAAGTCATAGAATTCGCTCCAGAGCTAAGTATAAGTCGTTGTTGTCATTATCGTTTGCTGTGGCGATTTTGTCCCCACCACTGCAACACGTTAATGGCTAACAACAAAATAAAAGAAACGATGAGCATTGAGGTTGCCAACGCGGTCGCCCCGGCGTAGTCATATTGTTCCAGTTTGGTGATGATGAGTAACGGCGTGATTTCTGACACCATCGGTATATTGCCGGCAATAAAAATGACCGATCCATATTCACCGACTGCACGGGCGAAGGCCAAGGCAAAACCGGTTAGCAAGGCTGGCCAAATGGCAGGGAAGATGACCTTTAGAAAGGTTTGCAAACGGCTTGCGCCCAAGCTTGCCGCCGCTTCTTCCAGTTCCACCTCAAATTCTTCCAGCACTGGTTGCACCGTGCGCACGACGAAGGGCAAGCCTATGAACGTCAAGGCAATCACCACACCGAGCGGGGTATAAGCGATTTTGATGCCCATTGGGGCAAATAGCTGACCGATCCAGCCTTTTTGTGAGTAGATCGTCGCCAGTGAAATCCCCGCCACTGCCGTAGGCAAAGCAAATGGTAGGTCCACAATGGCATCAATGATTTTCTTGCCAAAAAATTCATAACGCACCAACACCCAAGCCACGATAAGACCAAACACCGTATTGATGGCTGCACCGAGTAAAGCCGCAGAAAAGGTCAGTTTATACGAGGCCAAAACTCTAGGGGTTGTGATGACTTGCCAGAAACCACTCCACCCCAAACTAGTTGTTTTGACAAAGGTGGCGGACAGTGGAATCAACACGATCAGGCTCAAGTAGAGCAGGGTGAAGCCCAAGGTCAGATTGAATCCGGGCAGGACACTGTGCTTTTGCAGGAGACTCATGAAAAACCCTTAAAATTGTTAGTTAACTAGCTCGCCAATGCACTCACTACAAATGACGATCTTCTAAGCAACACTATACAGAGACAACTTTATTCATTAAAAGACCAATTCATTCAATGCATATTCCATTTAGGAATAACATAGCCAACCTACAACCCATCTGTTCTTATTCGATTATGGAATAGTTATGTAATTAATCGGTCATGATTGTTTATATCAGTCATGCTAAATTAGTTTGCGTAGCTGATGTTAAGCAGCGGCTAAGGAGTGGAGCGTCAAAGCTTGCTTTGACTTAGGATTGGAGCGTCAAAGCTTGCTTTGACTTAGGGTTGGAGCGTCAAAGCTTGCTTTGACATGAATTTGAATAAGCGAAGCTTGCTTCGCCTGTCAAAGCAAGCTTTGACGCTCCTTTTTTGCTTTGACGCTCCTTTTTTGCTTTGACGCTCCGTTTTTGCTTTAACGCTCCGTTTTCACGTCCTTGCGTAAGATCAGTTACGTAATCACAAGCCAAGCCACCTTAGGTCACCCAATAATAATCATGAGTTCACAACCCTCCATAAGCTATATCAGTCCGGTGGTTATCCAAGAAGAAAAAATATCATCAGAAGAAAGTTCCTTTGCTCAAAACATCGGCAAGGTGTTGCGCGGATTACGCAAGCAACGAGAACTTTCATTGAATGATCTTGCAGGTTTGTCCGGGGTCAGTCGATCCATGTTAAGCCAGATGGAAACCGGAAGAAGTGTTCCTTCCGTGATGGTGTTGTGCAAGATCGCGCGAACGTTTGATGTGCCAATCTCCACCTTTCTGAAAAATGCTAACGAGGTTCAACCCACCCTGTTGAGTGCTGAGGAAACCCCATTACAGATTTCGGCACAAGGCAAATGTGCTTGGCGTCAATTGACGACAAACAAAGGAGGGAACAAAATGGAGTTTTATGAAATCACATTAAGTGCCGGTGGCATCAAAACGGTTGAACCATATCCTCCTGAAACCATGGCCAATCTGGCGGTGAGTTCGGGAACGACAATCATTGCAATGCGGAACTTCCGTTATCGACTGTCTGAGGGCGATGTGCTAGAGTTCCCCGCCAGCGTGGCCCATAGTTATATCAATCCAGAGCATGAGCAGGCTATGTTATATTTAGTCTTGCAATTTCAGCATCCATTCGGTACTTCAAATGATTAACTTAGGAAATCCATTAACCATAGCCCAGCAGGAAGCCTTGGGTCGGTTGATGGAAGGTATTACCCCAGAACAAACCGCTTGGATAGGCGGGTATATGGCAGGGTTTGCCGCGTCTCAACAGGCGCGGAGCTTACCCAGTGCGGCAACCCCGGCTTTAGTCGCTACGGCAGAAGGTGTGCCTGTTGAGCAGTTACCGGGAAAACCAGTCATTACCGTTTTATTTGGCTCACAAACGGGTAATGCCGAGAAGCTGGCCCGTGCTCTACATTCCCGCCTGATCGTCAATGGATTTCCTGCGAAGGTTGAAGGGATGGGCAATTACAAAGTCGCGCAACTCAAGCGAGACCGCCATCTGTTGGTTGTTGTCAGCACTTATGGCGAGGGTGATCCGCCTGACAATGCCTTAGGGTTTCATGAGTTTTTGTTCAGCAAAAAGGCTCCTCAACTGGAAGGGACGCATTTTTCGGTACTGGCCTTGGGCGATTCAAGCTACGAGCATTTCTGCCAGACCGGGCGCGACATTGATGAACGCTTGGCTGAATTGGGTGCAAGTCGCCTTTTGCCTTGCGTGGAGTGCGACGTGGATTATGAGGAAGCCGCCGAAGCTTGGATGGACAATGTGCTGGCTTTGCTTCAGCAGGATACTAGCAACTCGGATGAAGTGCAGCGGAATCCGGCTTTTTCGATCCTTACGCCCCGGATTACGCCGGAGGCTCCATCCGGGCTACTTTCTTATTCCAAGAAAAACCCGTATCCGGCCCGTCTGCTGACCAACCAAGCCTTGACCGGTCGCGGTTCCAGCAAAGACGTGCGACACATCGAATTGTCTATAGCCGATTCCGGGATAGCCTACGAACCCGGCGACTCACTAGGCGTGGTTGCTAGCAATTGGCCGCAAAGGGTTGCCGAATTAATAGAATCGCTTGGGCTTGACAGCCAAGCTAACGTACCTAGTGCAACTGGTGGGGAAATCAGCCTTGAACAGGCATTGCTCAAGGACTACGAAATCACCACACTTACTCGCCCATTTCTGGAGAAATACGCTCAACTGTCCGAATCCGCCGAACTTGCCCATCTGCTCAAAGAAGAGCATAAGGCAAAACTGCGGGAATATCTGGTTGGTCGTGAAATCATCGACGTGGTGCGCGCTTATCCGATTCCGGGGCTTGCCGCCAGCCAGTTCGTTTCACTGTTGCGCAAGCTGCAACCCCGGCAATATTCGATTGCGTCCAGTTACAAGGCCAACCCGGACGAGGTTCACTTGACGGTTGCTGTGGTCCGTTATGAAAGCCATGGGCTAGTTCGTCAGGGCGTGGCATCCACCTTCCTTGCCGAGCGCGTGGAAGAAGACGGCCTAGTCCCTGTGTTTGTGGAAGATAATCCGAATTTCCGCTTACCTCAAAACCCCGACACCCCCATCATTATGGTTGGGCCGGGTACAGGAGTCGCGCCGTTCCGGGCATTTATGGAGGAACGCGAAACCTGTGGGGCTAGGGGTAAGAACTGGCTATTTTTCGGCGACCGGAACTTCAACACTGACTTTCTCTATCAGCGCGAGTGGTTGGAGCATCGAAAAAACGGACTGTTGACACGGCTTGATGTGGCCTTCTCCCGCGACACCGACGAAAAAGTCTATGTGCAGCATCGATTGTTGGAAAACAGCCGGGAAGTGTATTCGTGGCTGCAAGAAGGTGCGCATTTTTATGTGTGCGGGGATGCACAACACATGGCGGCAGATGTCCATGATGCGCTCATCCAAGTGGTTGCCAAGGAAAGTGGGCAGTCCCATGAGAGCGCCATCGAAACCGTAAAGGCACTGCAAGCGGATCAACGCTATCAACGAGACATTTACTGATATGACAAGTAACACCAAAGCATTGAGCGAGGACGAGGCGCTCAAAGAAAATAGCCGATTTTTGCGCGGAACCATTGTCGAAAGCCTCGCTGATGCGGCGACTGGTGCAGTGGCGGCGGACGATGCCAAGCTGCTCAAATTTCACGGCACTTACCAGCAGGACGACCGTGATCTTCGCAACGAGCGCCATAAACAAAAGCTGGAGCCGTTGCATTCATTCCTAATCCGCCTCCGCATGACGGGTGGTGTCTGCACATCGGAACAATGGCTGCAATTGGACAAGCTTGCCCGTAAATATGCCAATGCCAGCTTGCGCATCACCACCCGGCAGACCTTCCAATTCCATGGGGTGTACAAGCGCAATCTCAAGGCGGCAATCGCGGGAATCAACCATGCCTTGTTAAACACCATTGGGGCTTGCGGCGACATCAACCGCAATGTGGTTTGCCATAACAACCCTTATTTGTCGCCCGTGCATGAGGAAGTTTACGAGTGGAGCAAGCGTTTAAGCGACCTGTTCCTCCCGCAAACCCGTGGCTACTATGAAATCTGGCTGGACGAGAAACCCGTTGCCAGCTTCCCCACCGAGGTGGAACCGTTTTACGGCAAGACTTTCTTGCCGCGCAAGTTCAAGATTGGCGTGGCGCTCCCTCCCTACAACGACATTGACGTGTTTGCGCAAGACCTAGGTTTTATAGCCATTGTCGAAAAAGACAAGCTTATAGGTTTTAATGTGTCGGTGGGCGGCGGCATGGGCATGACCCATGGCGATAAAGCCACTTATCCACGGCTAGGCGAAGTCATTGGCTTCTGCCCAACAGAGCAATTGCTGGCAGTGGCTGAGCAAGTCGTCGCCATTCAGAGGGATTTCGGTGACCGCAGCGTTCGCAAACATGCCCGCTTCAAATACACGCTGGACGACCGGGGTACGGAATGGTTTAAGCAAGAGTTGGCGAGTCGATTGGGTTTTCCATTGCAATCGCCTCGGCACTTTAAGTTTACAGAAAGTGGCGACCGCGCCGGTTGGGTCAAGGACAAGCAAGGGCGTTGGCATTTGAATCTGAGCATCCTGTCAGGCCGGATCAAGGACACTGAAGAAATCGCTTGGTTAACCGGCTTGCGCAAGATCGCCAAAATTCACGAGGGAGACTTTCGCCTGACTGCCAGCCAAAATCTGATTATCGCCAATGTCAGCAAAGCCAATAAACCGAAAATCCAAGCCTTGCTGAAAGAACACCGGATTCCCGTCCCCGATGAACAGTGGTCAGCCCTCAGGCTTCATGCGATTTCGTGCGTGGCCTTTCCCACCTGCGGCTTGGCGATGGCGGAAAGCGAGCGCTATTTACCGGGTTTGTTGGATCGCTTGGAGCCACTATTAAAAGCAGCAGGATTGGAACAACAAACGATTCAATTGCGGGTGACGGGTTGCCCTAACGGCTGCGCCCGACCCTATCTAGGCGAGATTGCCCTCGTCGGCAAATCACCGGGCCATTACAACTTATATTTAGGCGCGGGCTTCGTCGGGGAACGTTTGAACAAACTTTACAAAGAAAGTCTGACCGAAGACGAAATCATTGCCGAACTCGCCCCGCTAATTGAACGCTATGGCAAAGAGCGGGAGAAGGATGAGCCGTTTGGGGATTTTGTGATAAGAGCGAAAATTGTGGAGGAGGTTAGGGTAGGGAGGGAGTTTCATGAAAGTCCGCTTTAAACTTATAGTGGGTACTCTGTAAAACAACACTCAGTAGCTGATGTTACGCAGGGACGCAAAAGTTGTTTATTTTCAAGCGAAACGGGAGCTTCAACGCTTGCTTTGACAAGAGCATTGGAAATGAGAATATTGCTTCGCCTGTCAAAGCAAGCTTTGACGCTCCAATCCAATGCTGCTGCGTAACATCAGTCAGTAGGTTAATTCAGTGCGGCGTAGAAATCTTTCACACTGACCCCAGCTTGACGGGCCATGTAGCGTATCAGGTCTTGACCAAACGGTTGTTTCGGGCAATCCACGGTCACTTTGAATAGTGCCCATCCTGCCGTTTCACCCAATGCTCGTGGGATGTACCTTTTTGCGGCCTTGGTTCAAAACCAAGCGCCTTCAAAATGGCCTTGACTTGGGCGCAAGTCAGCGGCGGATGATGCCTGCTCATGCGTGGCGGTAAGGAGGCGTCGGCAATGCAAGGTCAAATAGTTTTGGATAGGCGATGCGGTTCAGCCAATTTAAGCGTGTCATCACAAAGATGGCGTAATATTCAACCCATTCGCGCAACGGTGCGCGCCGAAGCAGCAGTTGCGGTGCAAACTCCCTGTCTTCGCCTTCAATGGCATCATATAGGTACTCCATGATTTGCGCGTCAAGCTTGGCTTTAGCTTCGTCAAAGGTTTCGCCAATCGCGTAAATGGTAAAGTCTAAGCAGCGGGCTGACCAGTAACCGGAATGTCGCTTAGCGATACAATGAAGAGACAAGCTGTCTGCCATGTGTTTTCTCCGAACTCTGTGGGTTTTGCGATTATGTTATTCTAGCATGGTAAAAAAATTGGGGGTAGGCAATAAAGTTGGCAAGATATACTCTGATGCGGTTGTGGATACGAACCACCCATTATTTGCACACCCCAAGAATTGCTAGAGGCATAACAAAAGGACTACCGATACCATTATCGACGACATTCATAAAATTCGTGAAGAATACGCCAAGCGCTTTGACAATGACCTTAAAGCAATATGCAACGATGCACGAAGCAAGCAAGGACATGATGGTCGCAAGGTCGTATCGACCCACCCTAAGCCAACTCGGTAAGACGCATTCTTAAGGCCGTCGAAACAGGCGAAAGTCTAGCTAAGCTCTAATTTTATCTTCTTTTTAATAGCATGAAATCTGTGCTAATATGTTTTGATGATAGAATCGTTTAAAGATCAAGCCAGTGAAGATATATTCAATATCGAATTTGTTTTATGTGGGGTAAATCAGGCCCATGCAACGTAGAAATAACCGATTACCATTAGAGACACATTATGCTCCGTGTTCCAACCAACAGAGAACCAACGCATCCTGGCGAAATGCTTCGTGATGAGTTCCTTATTCCTATGAATATAAGTCAGCGTGTTCTTGCAAACGCAATCCATGTCCCTTATCAGCATATAAATGAACTTGTAAACCAAAAACGCAGTATAACTCCAAGCACCGCATTACGCTTGGCCAAATTCTTCGGTGTGTCAGCGGAATTCTGGCTCAATTTACAAGTTAGGCGAGATATTTTTAATACGCAAGTCACAGAAAAAAGTTTATTGGATTCAATTCAAGATTTTCACCAATTGCAAAAAACCGCCTAGGGCCATTGAGGATATAGGGATGTGATCCGCCGAATGGATAATAAGAGCAAATTCTATGAATACCCGGCATTGTTGCCCGTCACTTTTGTTACATACAAACAAAAGAACATTCCTAACTCAGTACTTATGCACCAATTTAATCAAGAATTTAGCCTTATCTTCAGATACTGTGTACGTTTCCTTTTTTTCCCAGTGAGGGATGGAGTTAACCGACAACGTGTTAACTTGTTTTTGCTGCTATTCTTAGTTACTAGCGCACTCCCAAGCCATGCGGCTATTGACCCCAGTATCGTTACCAATCCACTAGAACCGGCTCACACCCAAAGCCCGCGCAGCACTCTTGAAGGATTCTTGAGTACCATGGATGAGCGCTTCAATGTCACTTTTGGGAAAGGTGGGGTCCTGCGCCGTTATCTGGATTCAGGAAATCTTTATGCAGACGAACGGGAACTCCAGCCAGCCATTGCCGAAATGCTCAGGGCTAAAGCACTGAGTACCCAGTATCTCGATTTATCCGCTCTCCCTCCAGCCACCGTGGACGAGGCATCTTGGCGGTTATGTATCCAGCTTAAAGAGATACTGGATCGCATCGACTTGCCTCCCCTCAACAACGTTCCAGATGACGCATCGCTTGAATCCAAACCCATCAAGAGGTGGACTATTCCAGGAACTGAAATTCGAATTGGACTCATTGAGTCTGGTCCTAGAGTGGGCGAATTTGTCTTTACCCAAGACACCGTCAATCAAATTCCCGCTTTCTACGAGCGAGTGAAGGATCTTCCCTACAAAGGAGGCAATACAGAGGGAATGTATGACATGGTTTTTGGTCACCCTACAGGGGTGGCGCTTGCACTGCGCAAAATCATTCCGCCCAGATGGTTCTTTTCACTTCCCGAATGGATACGCACCCCGATTCTGGGCCAACCCTTCTGGCAGTGGTTGTGCGTTATTGTCGTTCTTGGGTTTTTTGCCGCTGCGATCTGGTCTTTACACTACTATGCCAAACATCGGTCGCGTAGGGATGACCCCAAAACAAAACTCTGGACCGTTCTTCCCAGTCTGATGATACTCATACTGATACCCATCACCCAATATCTTCTGGGCGAAGTCATACGGCTATCGCCGACGCTATTCACGGGGATAACCCTTGCGCTTTGGGTTATCTTCTATCTAACCTTGCCTTGGGTTATTTGGATTGTCGGAGGTGTTTTCGCCGAATGGATTATTGGTAATGAACGTATTCCGACAGAAAATATCGATGCTCAACTGATTCGCTTAGGGTTTCGCCTGGTTTCGATTCTTCTGGCTATTGGCATCATCATTGAGGGAGCCAATCGTGTGGGTCTACCGTCCTATTCTGTGATTGCCGGATTAGGCATTGGCGGTTTGGCGATGGCCTTAGCCGGTCAACAAGCCTTGGCGAATCTTCTTGGCTCGCTCATCATCATGCTGGAAAAGCCCTTTAGGGTGGGTCATTCAATTAAAACATCCGGTATTGAAGGACGGGTCGAGGACATCGGGTTTAGAAGTACCCGTATGCGAACACCTGATAACACATTGGTCATTGTGCCAAGTGCCTCGTTGGTCAACAGCACCATTGAAAATCTCACACTCAGGAAGTCTTGGCGTGTTAAACGGACTATCTATCTAAAGTTCGGCACGGCTATGTCAAACATTCGTGACTTCAAGTCTCAAGTTAAAGCCTTGCTTCTGGACGATAAAGACATTAAGGCCGAAACCGTCAAAGTGGCACTCAATGAAATCGGTCTGAATGGTTTTGAGTTGATAGTCGATTATACCCTGTCCGCAAGGGACGAACGGGAACGGACTAAAATAATGGATCAAATCATGAATGCGATTGGAGACATCGCCGAATCCAATTCGATTGAATTTGGGAAATCGGACCAATAATAGGACATAATTTGACGGATTATTTTGGATAATTTTTTGATTCATTTCTCCACTAACGACTCGATGATGCCCACTTTTCGCAAAACCTCTAGTTTGCTTTTGGTCATATTGCTGACCAGCGGTTGCAACTCAATTGGCCCGAATTATCTCAGAAGCACCCATCCACTTTATAACGCAGCCATCGTTGACAGTATTAATGAACAGTTCCTGAACAACTTGGTGCGTTTACATTACCGGGACCCTACCTTTTTCCTAGATGTTGCAAATGTTGCCGCAACGGTGAAACTGAGCGTGAACGGTTCAATAGCCGGTCAAGTGGACACAGATACCCCTCTCACATTGGGAGTCGACACGTCTTACGAGACTTATCCCACCATTAGTTACGCGCCTTTGCAGGGAGAGGACTTTGTAAAGAGTCTTCTGTCCCCGATTTCCATTGACGCCCTGCTCGCCTTGACGGGTTCGGGATGGTCACTGAAAAGAGTTTTTGGACTTTGCGTAGAACGCATTAACGGCATTCAGAACGCCCCATCTGCTTCCGGACCCACTCCGGCTAAAGCCCCAAAGTATTTTCAGGAGTGGAACCACTTGATTGAGGTGTTCAATAGGCTGGAGGAAGACCACCTCATTGAGGCAAGGCTGGACCCAAAGACGAAGACATTGAAAGTCGAGTTTCAGTCTACGCCTGAACATGAGGCAGACATTCGGGAAATCAAGTCCCTCCTCAAGTTGGATCAAAAGCTGAGTGTCTTCAATATAGAAGGCGATTCAATTGAAAGAAACGCCAATACCATCCGAATAATAACTAGGCCACTCATGAGCACCTTTTTTTACCTGTCTCATCGTGTCGATGCGCCTGAAGAACATCAAAAATCGGGCTGGGTCATCGTCACTAAAAACGAAGACGGATCAACATTCGACTGGGGTCAAACGCCTGCCGGCAGACTGTTTCACATCAAGGTAAGTGAGGACAAGCCGGAGAATGCGTTTGTCGCGATTCCTTATGAGTCACACTGGTATTACATTACCAAGGATGATTTGGAATCTAAGTCCACGTTTCTTCTTCTAACACAGCTTTTCCGTCTTCAAGCGGGTGCCGCCAAGTCGATAGGCCCGACTTTGACCATTCCAGTCAGATAATGTAACCTTACTGGGGCGTTGAGCAAACACCCCGAGTTGCCGGACAAATTGGCTATCCTGCCGATTTGTCCGGCATCCTTTCAAATTCCTCCTCCTGCCTCGAACACCTCGTTGCGCACTTGCGCTTGGGTGATGTTGCTGCCGGGTGGGACGCTGCGGGTCAACCACACATTGCCGCCGATGGTTGAACCGGCTCCAATAGTGATGCGCCTTAGGATGGTGGCCCCGGCGTAGATCACCACGTCGTCCTCGACGATAGGATGGCGGGCGTTGCCTTTAATCAATACGCCGTTCTCGTCGGTCGGGAAGCGTTTCGCGCCTAAGGTGACGGCTTGGTACAGGCGTACCCGCTGACCGATGACCGCCGTTTCGCCAATCACAACGCCCGTGCCGTGGTCGATGAAGAAACTGCCCCCAATTTGTGCGCCGGGGTGTATGTCGATACCGGTAGTCGAATGGGCAAGCTCTGCAATCATACGGGCAATCAGCGGCACACCTAGTTGAAATAACTCGTGCGCGATCCGGTAGTGGAGGATGGCGGTGATGCCGGGATAGCACACCAGCACTTCGTCAACGCTGGTCGCCGCCGGGTCGCCTTCGTAGGCCGAGGAAATGTCGCTATCCAGCAATGCGCGGATTTTAGGCAGTCGCGTGGCAAACGCCTGAGTAATCTCTTTGGCACGGTCATATTCGTTTTTGCTCAAGCCATCCTGACCGGAGACGAACTGCAATTCCAACCGAATCTGCTCAAACAATTTGCTCAGCGTCACATCCAGGGTGTGACCGACAAAATAATGGGTTCCGCCTTCGGTGAAGGCAGGCAATCCCAAGCGGTTCGGGAACAACACTGCGCTCAAGCCTTCCAGAATGCTGGCCAAACCCTTGCGGGACGGCAGCCACGGCGGCCTGTCCTTGCGCTGGCGCTCTTCCAGGGAATTTAGCCTCAACACCCCCAATTCGGCGACGATCGAGTCGATTTCAAAATGCAGTTGCTTGTGGTGAAAGTGTTTGCTGATGTCTCTGACATTACTGCTCATGATGCCAACCCGTTGGCGTCAAACACGCCTTCGAACAGTGCGGAACTGAGGTAGCGCTCGCCGGAGTCTGGCAGGATGACAACAATGGTTTTACTTGAATTTTCGGGTATTTTGGCAAGCCGCACGGCCACAGCCACCGCCGCACCGCATGAAATGCCGGAGAGTATCCCTTCCTCATGAGCCAGCCGCCGGGCGTACAGAATAGCGTCCTCGTTGCTGACTTGCTCAATCTGGTCGACCAAGGACAAGTCGAGCACATCCGGCACAAAGCCCGCGCCTATGCCCTGTATCTTGTGCGGCCCCGGCTGCAAGGCTTCACCCGCCCGGTACTGGGTCAGGATGGGGCTTGCTGCGGGTTCGACCGCCACGGAAACGATAGGCTTGCGCTGGGTGAGTTTGATGTAGCGGGATACGCCAGTAATCGTCCCTCCCGTACCCACGCCTGACACCAAAATGTCTATCGTACCTTCGGTATCCTTCCAGATTTCCGGCCCGGTCGTGTCTTCGTGGATGGCCGGGTTGGCGGGGTTCTTGAACTGTTGCAGCAACACATAGCGGTTCGGGTCGGAGGCGGCGATCTCCTCGGCCTTCGCCACCGCGCCCTTCATGCCTTTGACCCCTTCCGTCAACACCAGCTTGGCGCCGTAGGCGATCAGCAGCTTGCGCCGTTCCAAGCTCATGGTTTCGGGCATCGTCAGGGTCAACGGGATGCCACGGGCGGCTGCAACAAAGGCCAAGGCAATTCCGGTGTTGCCGCTGGTAGGCTCGACCAGTTCCTTGCCCGGACCCAGCAATCCGCGTTTCTCCGCATCCCAAATCATCGCCGCGCCGATCCGGCATTTGACCGAATAGGCAGGGTTGCGGCCCTCGATCTTCGCCAACACCGTTGCGTCGGCACCATCCGTGACCCGATTGAGCCTTACCAAGGGCGTGTGGCCGATAGAGCGGGAATTGTCTTCGTACCAATGTGTCATGCTTGTCCTCCAACTAAAGTTTTATTAGTTGGATTATAAGGTTTATTATCCTATGCATTTAGATTTAATATGCATAAGTTAATTACTTTTGTGGGTCTTAACTTTATAGTTTAGAAAGCTTATGACGATCATAAAGCTATTCAAAATAGCTTCGCATTTGATGAGCTTAAGGAAGGCGGTAGATTTGGATTATAAGATGGCTAGAACTAATGGGCATACTAAACCCCTAAGAGTAGTTTTTGCAACAGAGTGTAAAGAATTGCACTCTGTTGCAAAATGCTAAAAACGGGTATTAGTTGACAAAATTTTCCGGCTCGTGGAAATCAAATCCAAAAGCCTCGGCGACCCCATGATAAGTCACTTTGCCGTCAACGATGTTAAGCCCCTTACGCAATGCCGCGTTGTCCCGAAGTGCCTGTTTCCAGCCCTTGTTGGCAAGCTCCATCAGATAAGGGAAGGTGGCGTTGGTTAGCGCCAGCGTGGAGGTGCGCGGAACCCCGCCCGGCATGTTGGCGACACCGTAGTGGATAATCCCGTCAACCAAGTAGATCGGGTTCTCGTGGGTAGTCGCGTGGATCGTCTCGACGCAGCCCCCTTGGTCGATGGCGACATCCACGATCACTGCACCGGGCCGCATGATTTTGAGGTCATCCTTGCGGATCAGCCTGGGTGCGGTCGCACCGGGGATCAACACCCCGCCGATGACTAGGTCGGCGGCGGCGATTTGCTCTAGCACATTGTGGCGGTTGGAAAAAATGAGCTGCACGTTGGCGGGCATCACGTCGCTTAGGTAGCGCAGTCGTTCCAAGGACACGTCGAGGATCACCACACGCGCTCCCATGCCCGCCGCGATTTTTGCAGCGTTGCTTCCCACCACGCCGCCGCCGAGGATGACAACTTTGGCTGGCTTGACACCGGGTACGCCGCCCAACAGCAACCCCCTCCCGCCATGGACTCTTTCCAGATATTTCGCCCCCTCTTGGACCGCCATCCGGCCTGCCACTTCCGACATTGGCGTTAGCAGGGGCAATTCCCGTGACGGCAATTCGACGGTTTCGTAGGCAATGCAGGTCGCGCCCGAGTCAATGTGCGCTTGGGTTAGTTTTCGGTTGGCGGCAAAATGGAAGTAAGTGAAAATGGTTTGACCGGGTTTTATCCGCCCCCATTCGGGTTCAATGGGTTCTTTGACCTTGACGATGAGATCGGCACTTGCCCATACCTCGTCGGCATCAGGTGCGATCCGCGCTCCCACGGAGGTGTAGCGTTCATCGGGAAACCCACTGCCCACCCCAGCCCCTTGCTCGACAACGACATCATGGCCTGCGGCGGTCAGCGCTTCGGCGGCGGCGGGGACGAGCGATATGCGATTTTCGTTGGTTTTGATTTCTTTAGGTATTCCGATTTTCATAGGAGTTTGAACTCGAAAGGTTAATGATTCATGAAACTTGTGTAATTGTTTAGCAATAGTCAAGCCATGGAGATCGGGTCAGTCCGTATGCTCCAAGGAGAAAGAAACTTTCAATGGTCAACGTGCGTTCAGCAATTCTCATTATGAGGCAAAGCGTTGATGTATAACCCGTCATTCCTGCCGGGAAGCAGGAATCCAGTCACATGGACGTGAAACTAGGATTTGCCAGTCATGTTTAATCAGACACTTATGCACCGACAAGTTACCG
>CAIOOA010000253.1 GCA_903859815.1 uncultured Methylococcaceae bacterium
CCGGGGGTGAATCGGGGAAGGGTCGCCTCGGCGATTTGAATGGGTTCGCCAGTTTGCGGGTTGCGACCTGGGCGGGCCGCGCGCTTGCGGGTGTCGAAGGTCCCGAACCCCACCAGTACCACCCTGCCGCCCTCTTGGGCAAGGGTTGCTGAGACGGTTTCCATCAGCGCGTCAAGCGTGGCGGTAACCTCGGCCCTAGTCTGCCCGGTTTGTTCGGCAAGGCTTGCAATCAATTCGGCTTTGTTCATGGTGATTATTCGCTGTGAGGTGGATGTTTTAAGGCCATTGGTGCGCAAAGCTTACCATTGCTTGCATCAGCGAAAAAGCGGCACTAGGGAATAAGAGTGAATGTTTTCGGGGATGACAGGCGACAAATCGATAGTTTTGTATCCGTTCACAAGCGTGGCAATGTACTGCTTAGGGTCAGTGCAGAAAACGCGCTAATACATAACACTGTACATAGCCAATCAGGTTCTTTATGCTTATCAGCGGTATGTTTATACTCACAGATTACCCGATCAAGCCCTAGGAATCCATATTGAGTTAATCCTAAATCCCTAGCCGTGATTCCAAGGAAATACACCAAACGCATGTTGAAGCTGGAAAACATTAAAAAAGATGCTGTCATAGCCGGTTTGGAACCTGGGCAGATAGTACGCATCGTGACCGCTGATCCCGTCGGCGATGATGCCCTAACAGTCTACTACAAGACTCCCGACGGGCGTTTGCACGAGCGGATGCTGTTTCGTACAGAGGAAGCCAAGCTTTCCTTGGCCGAATCAGGCCGACCTTGGGGGTTTGACGCGCCGGGTGCAGACTTCAAACTCGTGGCCGAGGCTTACCGCATCAATCTGGCACATTTGTTTGACCCTATGATGGCCGTCCACACCTCCAACGTGGAACCGCTGCCCCATCAAATCACCGCCGTCTACGAGGCTATGCTGCCGCGCCAACCATTGCGCTATGTGTTGGCCGACGATCCCGGAGCCGGTAAAACCATCATGGCCGGCTTGTTCATCCGTGAATTGCTAATGCGGGCGGATGCCAGACGGGTACTGATCGTTGCCCCCGGCAGTCTGGTGGAACAGTGGCAGGACGAAATGTTCGAGAAATTCGGCCTGTCCTTCACGCTGTTCTCCCGTGAGCAAGTTGAACAGTCTCACGGTGGCAACCCCTTTGATGATTTTGACTTGATGGTTGCCCGTGTTGACCAATTGGCCCGCAACGACGATCTGCAAGAAAAGTTGCAACTGAGTCACTGGGACTTGATCGTAGTGGACGAGGCGCACAAGCTATCCGCTACATGGTTCGGCAATAAGGTTTCGGAAACCAAACGCTTCAAGCTCGGCAAACTGCTGGGTTCGATTACCCGCCATTTCCTGCTGATGACGGCGACGCCGCACAATGGCAAGGAAGAAGACTTCCAGCTTTTCCTCTCGCTACTGGATTCTGACCGCTTCTATGGCAAATTTCGTGACGGTGCGCACAAAGTAGACGTTTCCGATTTGATGCGCCGCATGGTGAAAGAGGACATGTTCCGCTTCGATGGAACGCTCTTATTCCCGGAACGCAAGGCATACACTGCCAATTACACACTATCCGACCGTGAAACCGCTTTATATGAAGCGGTCACGGAGTATGTAAAGGAAGAGATGGACCGGGCGGACAAGCTACAGGACGGGGCAAGGAAGGGAACGGTGGGATTTGCCCTGACCTCCTTGCAACGCCGTCTTGCCTCCAGCCCGGAAGCCATCTACCAATCGCTCAAACGCCGTCGAGCCAAGCTCAAACGGCGGGTTGAGGAAGAAAAGCTCCGTCAACGAGGCCAGTCGATTGCCGAAACCCTCAACATGAACGGCGTACCGGAAGACATTTGGGAATCGGCTGAATCACTCGACTCCGAGACTTACGAGAATTTTGAGGAGGCGGTTGTCGATCAGGCCACGGCGGCCCAAACCATTCAAGAACTGGAAGCTGAGATTTTCAGCCTTGAACACCTTGAGGAACAGGCCAGGGAAGTTGTCCACTCCGGGCAAGACCGCAAATGGGACGAACTCTCCAAGCTGCTTCAGAACACGCCGCAGATGCGGGATGCCGACGGGCGGCAACGCAAACTGATCATTTTTACCGAACACCGGGATACGCTGAACTACCTGACGGTCAAGATTGGCGGATTGACTGGCAATGCAGAATCCGTGGTGGTGATCCATGGCGGGGTCAAGCGCGAAGATCGGCGCAAAGTTCAGGAAGTTTTTCGCAACGACCCCGAAGTGCGTGTGTTGCTTGCGACCGATGCGGCAGGGGAGGGTGTGAACCTGCAAAATGCCAACCTGATGGTCAATTACGATTTGCCTTGGAACCCCAACCGGATTGAGCAGCGATTTGGTCGCATTCACCGTATCGGACAAACCGAAGTCTGCCACCTTTGGAATATGGTTGCCGCTGGAACCCGCGAGGGCGATGTGTTCCAACGTCTGTTCGACAAGCTTGAAATCGAGCGCAAGGCATTGGGCGGACGGGTATTCGACATCCTAGGCGAAGTCTTTGAAGATAAAAGCCTCAAAGACTTGCTCATTGAGGCCATACGTTACGGCGAAGACCCGGCTGTCAAGGCCCGCTTGCAACGCAAGATTGAAGGCGCACTCGACACCCAGCACCTTGAATCCATCATCCAGCGCAATGCCTTGTGTGAAGAGGTCATGGACGAGAAGCGCTTGTTTGAGGTCAAAGAAGAGATGGAAAAAGCCGAAGCCCGCAAATTGCAACCTTATTTTATCCGGTCCTTCTTTAATCAAGCGTTCCAACAACTGGGCGGCGAATTGCGCGGACGGGAACCGGGGCGGTGGGAAATCACCAATGTCCCCGCCGCCATCCGTGAACGGGATCGGCGCATCACCGGACGCGACCGCCGTAATCCAGACCCGGTGCTGCGCCGCTACGAGCGCGTCTGTTTTGAAAAGCACTATGTCCGATTGCTGGACAGGGTGGGCGCTCCCATGGCGAGCTTGATTCACCCCGGCCACCCCCTAATGCAATCGGTCACTGACATTGTGTTGGAACAGCATCGCAACAAGCTCAAACAAGGCACGGTACTGGTCGATCCGGGTGACTTGGGGCTGTCACCCAAAGTGCTGTTTATCATTGACCATGCCGTCAAGGAAGGCTCGGAACACAATCGCATCGTTTCGCGGCAAATCCATTTCATCAGTGTTTCCCCCAAGCCAAATGAACCGGGGGTTAGCGTGGAAAACGCGGGATGGGCACCGCATCTTGACCTCGAAGCCTTGGACGAAGGCGACAGGCCATTGATTCAAGATGTCCTTAACGCGGCATGGATCACGCAAAACTTGGAACAGCAAGCCCTAGCCCATGCATCCACCCATTTAGTCCCCGAACATTTCGCGGAGGTGCGCAACCGCCGTGAGCATAGCGTCGATAAAATCTTGCGGGCGGTCCACGAGCGCTTGGTGAAGGAAATCAACTTTTGGTCTGACCGCTACATCAAGTTCAAAGACGAGATGGCGGCGGGAAAAGACGTGCGCCTGACCTTGGATAATGTCCGCCGAACGATTGACGATCTAACCGCCAGACGGGAAGCAAGGGAAAAAGATTTGCTTGCCATGCGCGATGTGATTTCGGCTACGCCCATTGTGGTCGGCGGCGCATTGGTCATTCCGGCGGGTCTATTAGCCCAACGCAAGGGCCAGCCAGAATGGACGGCTGATGCCGATGCCCGCTCCCGCATTGAATACATAGCGATGCAAGCTGTGATGAAACATGAGCAAGCACAAGGTTACGAAGTGTTCGACGTGTCGGCGCAGAAATGCGGCTGGGACGTGACCAGCCTGGCAAAATCCGTAGACGGCAAGCCGTCATCCACCCGCCATATCGAAGTGAAAGGCCGGGCCAAGGGGCAAAGCACCATCACCGTATCCCGCAATGAAATCCTCTATGGACTCAACCAGGCCGACAAATTCATCCTTGCCATCGTCCTTGTCGAGGGCGACCAATACGAAGGGCCATATTATCTAAGGAACCCATTCACCCAAGAACCCGATTGGGCGGTGACCAGCATCAATCTCGATTTGCAGGAATTGCTTGCCAGATCGGAATTATAGTCCTACAGTAAGGAAGTAATGCCAACCTTGCCGATAAAATACCGATGACCGCAATAGCCAAAATTACCACTAAAGGGCAAACCACCATTCCGCAGGATATCCGCGCCGCCTTGCATGTTGAGGCCGGCGATTTGATCGCTTGGGAAATGGTAGAGGATGGAACTGCCCGTGTCCGCCGGGTGCAACCGCTGGACATCGAATATCTGCGCGCCGTCGAAGGCACGCTCTCCGAATGGGCTGGCGAAGCCGACGAGGAAGCTTACCGTGGGCTTTGAGCAATTCACCGTCGTGCGCGTACCTTTTCCGTTCACCGACCGGACGGCAACGAAAAACCGTCCCGCGCTAATCCTGTCCGATGCCACCTTGTTTAATTCTATTGCCGGACACTCTGTCATGGCAATGATTACCTCAGCCAGTAATGCGCCTTGGCCGCTGGATTGTTCGTTGGAAGATTTGGTAACGGCGGGTTTACCCTCACCTTCCAAGGTGCGCTTCAAGCTGTTCACGCTCGACCATCGCTTGGTGCGGGGCGAACTAGGCCGTTTGTCCCCGACTGATGAACAGAATGTCCGCCAAGCCTTGGCGCAATTATTCGGTACTTGCCCGTGATTACAATTGAACCTTCAAGAAAATATACGCCATGAAACTCGATTCGCTGCAAGTCACTAACTTTCGTTGCTTTGAGTCACTGACAGTCAAATTTGACTCGCAGTTGACAGTGCTTGTTGCTAATAATGGGAAGGGGAAAACAGCGATACTTGAGTCTATCGTCTTAGGTTTAGGCGTTTTTATGTCTGCCATTCCCGTGCGAAAAATTGTTGGAAAACCTTTTGAAGACACAGACTTTAGAGTTTATGACAATGGCGATAAGCCTGCTTATATGCGTATCTTCTTAGAGACTAAAGAAGGTATGCGATGGGATAAGACAGAGCCTAGAGATAAGGTCACAAAAACTTTACGATCAATCCCTCAAGATGTAGGCAAGAAAGAAATTTCAGACTATGCCCGTTCAGCCTATGAGAAATGGATGGAGGCGGAAAATCAATTTCCATTGATTGCTTATTATGGAACTGGCCGGGCTGTTTTTACAACGCCGCAACGTCGGCGGAACTTCAGAAAAGAATTAGTTGGAGAAGCACGCCTAATTGATGCTTATAAAGATTCCCTATCAGCCAACACAAACTTTCGCAATTTTTTTGAAGATTTTTACATCCTAGAAGATGAAGAAAGACGCTCACAAAAAGATCGGCGTGATTGGGATTATCAAGGATTTGAATTGGTAATTATACGAAATGCCATATCACGCATGATGCCGGGTTTTTCAAACCCTCGAACTAAGACTCGTCCTCTGCGTTTTATGATTGATTGGGAACATGAAAGCCGGAAGCAATCCTTGCGGCTAGATCAGTTAAGCGATGGTTTCAGGACTAGCTTGGCAATGATTATGGATATTGCCCTGCGCCTTGCCTTATTGCATTCCAAAGCAGAAGCGGCTTCGCCCAATGTGGATGCGGTGTTGAATGCGGAAGGAATCGTGCTAATAGACGAAATCGACCTGCATTTACATCCTTCATGGCAACAAACGATACTACCGGATTTGATGCGCACTTTCCCCGGCATCCAATTCATTGTCACCACCCATAGTCCGCAGGTATTAACCACTGTTCGCCGGGAAAATATCCGTGTGATTGGCCCCAACATCTTGAACCAGATAATCGCAGAACCGCCGCAGGCTATGACCTATTGCCAACCTAGCGGCGATGTCATGCAAAGCGTCATGCGGGTAGATCCGCAACCACCTGGACAGGATGGCGAGAAAGCCGATTTGGAGCGCCTGACAGAATTGGTTGACCAAGGCTGCCATGATAAAGATGAAGCCCGAAAACTTCAGAGAAGGCTGGTCATTAAACTAGGTGAACAACATCCCCAATTGCAACGTCTTGAGCGCAGTATAAAACGTCAGGAAAGAATTAAAAATGAGGAACATAAAAAAAGATTGCAATAATGTTGGATACAAGCCATTACAGGGTCGTAAAGCTCCGCAGACAAGTGAGCAAGCTACCCGAGCATGGGAGAAATTCGGGGGCAAAAAGTCCGTTCTGAATGCTCTATTAAAAGAGCAGTACAGACTGTGCTGTTATAGTGAGCTGCGGGCCGATCAAGAAGGGCTTGGCTATCACATTGAACATGTGGAGATCAAAGGTAATATTCCACAACGCACTTTTGACTGTACTAATCTGGTGGCTAGCGCAATTACTGACGAGAGTGTGTTAAAAAACCAAGGTTACGAAGTGTTTGGAGGTCATGCTATCGGCAAAAAAGCAGGCTGCGATATGTCCCGATTTATTTCTCCACATCAAGTGGATTGCAGCCGCTATTTTGCATACTTGTCGGATGGTCGAATTGTTCCCAGTGAAGGATTAACCCAGTATGAGCGGGAATGTGCGGATTACACGATAAAATTGCTCAACCTTGACTGTGAGTATTTGCGGGTCAAACGTAAGAACTGGTGGAAGGAGTTAGAGAGTTCATTGTGGGAATTTGAAGATAAAAATTTAAGCATTGAGAAGTTGGCTGAGAGCAGGATTTTGCCAGATAACAATGCATTGGAAAGCTTCTTCACCCTGACCCGCCAATTCTTCGGCCAAATCGCCGAGCAAACTTTGCAGAATCACGCCCCGCAACTGGTATGACCACCATCAAAACCCCGAAAAAACTCATCGAAGTGGCGCTGCCGCTGGATGCCATTAACGTCGCCGCTGCTCGCGAGAAGTCCATTCGCCACGGGCATCCGTCCACGCTGCATCTGTGGTGGGCAAGACGGCCTTTGGCAGCGGCACGGGCGGTGATTTTCGCACAGATGGTCAACGACCCCGGCTATGAGCGGCATCTGGGACGGGGCGTGAACAAGGAAAAAGCCGCCATCGAGCGGGAGCGGTTGTTTGGCATCATCGAACGGCTGGTATTGTGGGAGAACACCAACAACGAAAAGGTGTTGGACGAGGCTCGCGAGGAAATCTGGAAATCGTGGCGCGAGACTTGTTCACTCAACAAGAACCATCCGCAAGCCGCCGAGCTATTCAACCCCGACAAGCTGCCCGCCTTTCATGACCCGTTTGCCGGCGGCGGGGCGTTGCCGCTGGAAGCGCAACGCCTAGGTCTGGAAAGCTACGCCTCGGACCTCAACCCGGTGGCGGTGACCATCAACAAGGCGATGATCGAAATTCCGCCCAAGTTTGCCAATCGACCACCAGTGCATCCTGAGGCGAGAAAAGAGTTTGGGGTGGAGAGTAAAGAGTGGGGAGAAGTGAGAAGTGAGTATGCATTATCGGGAAATGATTGTCTGGCAGAAGGCGATGGCGGCAGCGCGGGAGGTGTATCGTTTGGTTCCGAGACTACCGAGGGAGGAAACTTACGGGATGCGATCGCAACTGACGAGGGCAATCGTATCGGTTCCGGCGAACATTGCGGAGGGATGGACCAGGGAATCGCAACGGGAGAAAGCGCACTTTCTAGCCATAGCCCAAGGCTCGCTGGCGGAAGCGGAGACGCTGTTGACCCTTTGCGAGCAGATAGGGTGGTTTCCGCAAGAGGAGACGGTAGTATTGAGGAAGTTGTTAGACGAGGTAAGCCGGATTCTGACGACATTGCGAAGGAAAATGCGAAGGGACGAGAAATCAGTGAAGAGGGGAGAGGAATGAGTAATGAGGAAAGAGAAGTGAGTGAAGCCGTTACTCACTCCTCACTTCTCTCTACTCGTTCCTCCAAAACTCACTCCTCACTTCTCTCCACTCGTTCCTATCAACTCTTCCCCCGCGAATGGAAAGGTGCTGAAGGCTTAGCCGAAGACGTGCGCCGCTATGGCGCATGGATGCGGGCCGAGGCCGAAAAGCGCATAGGCCATCTTTATCCAAAAATCGAAATCACGGAGGAAATGGCGATTGAACGGGCTGACCTGAAACCGTTGATCGGGCAAAAGCTCACTGTCATTGCTTGGCTGTGGGCGCGTACTGTCAAAAGCCCGAATCCGGCGTATTCTCATATCGAAGTACCATTGGCTTCGACTTTTGTGCTGTCCAGCAAGGAAGGTAAAGAGGTATATGTAGAGCCGGTGATTGAGGGCGATAGTTATCGCTTTACTGTGAAAGTGGGTATTCCAACCGAAGACGCTGAAAATGGCACCAAAGCCAATGGCCGGGGGGCGAACTTTATCTGTCTGTTGTCAGGCTCGCCTATTAGTGGCGACTATATCAAGGCAGAAGGGCAATTTGGCCGACTAGGAGAACAGTTGATGGCAATTGTAACGGAAGGACAGCGAGGGAGAGTCTATCTTGCCCCCACAGAAGAACACCTCGTTTTGGCTAGACAAGCTAAGCCAACATGGAAGCCGAGGGGCGATGTGCCATCTAGGCTCACAGGTGGAACCTGTGTTCCTTATGGCCTTAAGGAATGGGGCGACCTTTATACTCCACGCCAATTGGTGGCGCTGACCACCTTTTGTGATCTAGTCCAGGAAGCCATAGAAAAAGTTCACGTCGATGCTTTTGCATTAGGTATGACCGATGACAACCTAGGGTTGGATTCTGGCGGCACAAGCGCAACTGCGTATGCGCAGGCAGTGGGGATATATCTGGCGTTTTGTGTTGACAAGAATACGCTCACAAACACAACCCTAGCAACATGGCAAAAAAACCCGGATCGTTTAACTCAGGCATATGCCCGACAAGCCATTGCGATGACTTGGGATTTCGCTGAAGCGAATCCATTATCTGATGCAGGTGGTGGTTTCGGTATTACAACAGACGCTATTGCAAAAGTATTATTGCGCCTTAATCCTAGTGATTCCGGATATGCTTACCAACAAGATGCTGCCAGTAATCGTCGTGCTGGATGCGTAATATCAACAGACCCACCATATTATAATAATATTGGGTACGCAGACTTGTCTGATTACTTTTACGTCTGGCTTCGTAAGAATCTAAAACCTATATTTCCAGAAATTTATGCTACCTTGGTTGTGCCTAAGAGCGAAGAATTAGTCGCTACACCGCATCGTCATGGAAATAAAGAAAAAGCGGAAGCCTTCTTTCTCTCTGGGATGACACGCGCTATCCAGAATTTGGCGAAGTTGGCGCATCCGGCCTTTCCTGTGACTATTTACTATGCCTTCAAGCAGTCGGAGACAACCGAAGATTCAGGCACGTCTAACACAGGCTGGGATACATTTCTGGAAGCAGTAATTCGCTCTGGTTTCTCTATTACCGGCACTTGGCCAATGCGCACAGAATTGATCGGTAATCTTAAAAAGATTGTCAACGCCCTAGCCTCCAGCATCGTCCTCGTCTGCCGCAAACGCGCCGCCGATGCCCCCACAATCTCCCGCCGTGAGTTCCTGCGCGAACTCAATGCCGTGCTGCCGGATGCGCTGCTGGACATGACCCATGGCGGGGTGAATTCGCCGGTCGCCCCGGTGGACTTGAGCCAAGCTATCATCGGGCCCGGCATGGCGATTTTCAGCCAATATGCCGCCGTGCTGGAAGCGGACGGCAAGGCTATGAGCGTCCGCACCGCCTTGCAGCTTATCAACCGCTTCCTCAGCGAGGACGACTTCGACCACGACACCCAATTTTGTCTGCATTGGTTTGAAGGCGAAGGCTGGGCGGAAGGCAAATATGGCGATGCCGATGTGCTGGCTCGTGCCAAAGGCACCAGTGTCGGCGGTCTGCAATCCGCCGGTGTGGTGGAAAGCGGCGGTGGCAAGCTGCGCCTGTTGCGTTGGGCGGAACTCCCCGCCGACTGGTCTCCCGAGAAAGACAACCGCATCCCCATTTGGGAATCCTTGCATCAGCTTATCTTGGCCTTGAACCAACAAGGCGAAACGGCGGCAGGTGCGCTACTCGCCCGGATGCCCACACGAGCCGAATCCATGCGAGCCTTGGCCTATCGGTTGTATACCTTGTGTGAGCGCAAAGGCTGGGCCGATGATGCCAGAAGTTACAACGAACTGATTACCGCTTGGGGCAATATCGAAGCGGCAAGCCATGAAATAGGCCACGTCGGTTCACAGCCCGATCTATTTTTATGAGGGTTTAAGTCATGTTGAAAAGGGTTTTTATCCATAGCGTTTTTTCTTAACTGAGCAAGAATAGGATAACCGTCATGTCAACCGTTACCGTTTCAGACAAAGGGCAGGTCGTGATACCTGCCGACATACGCCGACAATTGGGCATCACGCCCGGTTGCCAGCTCGATTTCTCACTGGAAGGCAATACGATGCGGGTCGAAGTCAGGCGGCGCATCCAGCCTGCCCGAATTGAAGACGGCTACGGCATGTTGGTGTGCAAGCAACCGGGGGAGAGGCGTCTTTCCGAGTTCGACGTCGCCCAAGCCATGCGTGAAGTGGAATCCCGATGATAGGGATCAAGCCACCTGTTTCTGTGCTGATGGAGGAATTCGATGCTTTTTTGTTTTCTCTTCTAATTAAGGTTTAGTCCATGTTAAAAAGTTACGAAGCAGTTTATGACCATGGGGCCATTCGCTGGTTAGGCGAAGTCCCCGATGTGGAAGAAGCCCGCTTGATTGTGACGGTTATTCCCCAGCTTATTGAAACCACCGATACCAAGGCTTTAATACCAATACCTGATAAGTCCGATGATGGAAGTGGTGTGGCGACAGGCCAAGCCGGTTCACCCCAGGTAGTATCCATTACTCGAAAGCGTCGGATTCCGCCTCCTGAACTGAAAGGAAGTATCACATGGATAGGCGATCCGTTTGAACCCGCTATTTCAGAGGAAGAATGGGAAGCATCCTTTGAGCGCACGGCACGTCAGCTTGAGGGCGACCCCGAGGCGTTTAAATGAGCCAGAAATCGCTGCTGATACTGGATACCCATGTGTGGATTTGGTGGATGGAACAGGATGAACGTTTACCCGGAAAGCTGCGGGATTTCATTGAGGATTTTGGCGGCGACGTGGCCGTGTCTGCCGCTTCCGTCTTTGAGCTGGTCATTTTGGCGAAAAGAGGGCGTATCCAAATCAATCGGGAGATTGATGATTGGATTGAACGGGCCACTCGCGGGGTGGATATTGAAATACTGCCTGTAAATGGCACCATCGCGCAACAAGCGGGCTTTCTTCCCTTTCATCATGGTGATCCGCTGGATCGCCTTATTATCGCCTCCACATTGCACAACGACGCGCTAGTGCTAAGCGTCGATTCCAAATTTCCCGATTATGAAGAATTGGGCGGACGATTGATTTCAGGAAAGGATGAAATCCAATGACTCTAAAACCCTGGCGAGAAATCGCCGTACCCCACGAAGATGTGTTAAAGGGAACCTTCCAACAGGCCGAATTCGCCGCCGACTTGTCGCGTGTGCATGACGGCACGGCTACGCCTGAGTATCAAAATCCAGTGCTGTTTTATCAGCGAACCTTCATCACCGAAGGGATGCGCCTACTGTTGGATTCGGTGCTGAAACGCTTGACAGGACAAGGCGGAGACCCAGTGATCCAACTCCAAACAGCCTTTGGCGGCGGCAAGACTCATACCATGTTGGCAGTCTACCATCTTGCCAAGGGGAATGCCCCAGCCAAAGACTTGCAAGGCATCCCGCCCATTCTGGACAAGGCAGGCATCACCGAATTGCCTAGGGCCAACATTGCCGTGTTGGACGGCAACAAGCTCGCGCCCAACATGCCGCAGAAGCGGGGTGGTGTGAACGTCAGTAGTATGCCTCCGGCGCATCCACGTAGGCGGCAATATTCCCATTCAGCCAGCTTCCTGATCCCACTTCAGCGGCAATAATTCGTCGATCCGGCTGTTGGGCCAGGTGGGGAGCTTGTCCAGGGTGTCCTTGAGCCAGGCGGC
>CAIOOA010000254.1 GCA_903859815.1 uncultured Methylococcaceae bacterium
GGTGAAGGGATTTGAACGCACTGCCCAAAATGAGTGTCCGACTGGTTTCCAACGCCTGCTCTTTTTATCCATTGTTGACTCAAAATCGTATAATCATCGCAAATCTGGCGGTTTTTTGCTTAACTTAATGGCAGTGACGCAGGAGCGTGGGAGCCATCAATGTTGTCATTTTGCTTGCCAATTATCCTTACATAGTTTATCGTTGGAGAGAACCATTTTTAACCCCTCAATTTGCCACCTTGGACAATTCTTTATGCAGCTTCACGAACTACAATTAAAAATAGGCAAATAAATCAAAAGGCTACGCATGGTGAATGATATGACGCAGGAACAAATGGCTGAAGGCTTGCATTTGGACAGAAATGCCTATGGGGAAATAGAACGGGGCAAAACCGATATACACTTATCTCGATTAGTGCAGATAGCCAATTTCTTTGAAGTGGGAATAGAAGAGTTAGTCGGTTCACATAATAAAGCTGTATTCTATGTCAATGGAACCAGTAATACTCAATCCAATTTATATAATGATTATCGCGGTGTTTCCCCAGAAGTATTTGCTTTGCAACACGAATTGGAAAAAGCCCAGTTGCAAATTGAGCATCTTGGCAAAGAGTTAAGCAATCAGCAGAAAATCATTCAACTGCTGGAAGAAAAATCGTCCGACAAATAGCCATATAGATTTTAGCTGGTTCCCAATCTCTTGTTCAAGTACCTACTTTCTTGCGCGTTCCAGCTTAATTCGTTTTTTGGAAAGCTGTAGCTTCAAATAATCTATTTGCAATTGGAGAATTATATGTCACACCTTGAATTACAGGAACGCATCTTCCAAGAAATTCGACAGATACCAGAATCTCGATTGCCAGAGGCTTTCAATATCATTCATTATTGGCGAGAGAATATTTCATCGTCTCAACCTTTAGCGGATGCCACTGAGCCAGCTTTGCAGGCTATAACTTCATTTCGTGGCAGTGGACCTAAAGGAGCAACTCAAGCATTATTGGAAGACCGGCAAGCTGACCGGCTACGCGAATCATGATCCTCTACGCGTTAGACACATCGGCGCTTTTAACTTTGCGCGGCGACGAACCCGGCGCTTTTCGGGTTGAAGAAATACTACAAGATGCAGCGTTGGGTAAATCTTCATGCCATGGGTGTTTTATATCTCTCATGGAAGTACTTTACCGTGTGTGGAAAAACGAAGGCGAGGCTGCCGGTTTCACAGCATACTCAAAATGCCTTGGACTTCCCATCGAATGGGTTCATGAATCGCCCGCACTGTTGGAACGTGCCGCGAGGGTTAAAGCTATGCATCCACTTTCATTTGCCGATGCCTGGATTGCCGCAACTGCTTTGCAGTTGGGTGCTATTCTGTTACACAAAGACCCTGAATTTGAAAATTTTCCGGGATTGCAGCAAGAACACTTGCCTTATAAATAGGAAAGTTAAACGAATCCGATGTCGACTATGAACGGGCTACGGCTTTATTGAATAGTCTGCTCGACATTGTTCGTGATGATGCCAGCCATCCCTTATATTCTCTGGTTTCCGTAGTGGGTGATTTGATTGAAGCCTATGAGTGAGCATGATCCTTTTTAAGCAAGAAACCAGCAAATTCTGGGCGGGACAATAACCCATGGTTCAACGTGAAATAACTTTTGGCGATACTTGGACTATGCTAACAACCCATCATTCTTACCGAGATTATATCTTCGTCATTGCCTATCAAGCGGATAACCCTGCTTATACGGTCGATTTCCTCGATATTCCCGAAATCATTACCAGCGGCGACACATTACCGCAGGCTTTTTCCAATGCTTGCGAGGCTTTGGATGTGCATCTTGAAAGTTTGCATAAACTAGGTTTACAACTGCCAATACCTAAACATCACATTCATGTTAAAGCTGCGTAGAACCATAGGATGTGCTATGCCACTCAGCGCATCATTATCTTGATTGGATCGATAAGCCACCTTCATCGGCATAACCTATAGCTTTGTTATGTATATGAATTAATAAGATGAACGCACCCATTCTTGATGTCTTGTTTTTCGATGATCTTATTACACGGATTCTTTAAAAAGTCACAACACACACCAAAGGACGATTTTGAATTGGCAATAAAACGGCTTAAGCAAATAAGGGGCATCTGATGAACGAAAAATATATCGGTAGTCGCTTCGATGATTTTCTTGACGAATGCGCTATACTCGAAGAAACCACCGCAACCGCCATCAAGCGTGTATTAGCTTGGCAGATTGTAGAGGGGATGAAACAACAGAATTTAACCGAGGCTGATATGGCGGAAAAAATGCATACTGACCGCGCAGCCCTAAATCGCTTATTAGATGAAGAAGACACTAGCTTGACTTTGACGACTTTAGCGAATGCAGCGGCTGTTCTCGGTAAATCGGTACGGATTGAGTTGATAACTCCACTAGACTCCTAACAGTTTGAAATGAAACAAGGCATCCTTGGATAGTCATAACTACGTATTTTAATTCTCGCGAAACCTGATTGAGGTAATTACCATGACAACCAAAGACTTCCACATTGGACAGGAGTTTTGGTGCGGGGGAAAGCGCTGGCGCTGCACTGATGTTGGGTCGCGGGTCGTGGTCGCCATTTCGCTTGAACCGCACGAAGTTGTCAATTTAGAGTGTGACCCAACTGATCCAGCAAAACACATTGAGCGGCGGTATATGACTGACGATCCTGCATGGCTCAATGGTCCGCCCTATGCAGTTGTTGAAGAGGTATTCGATGAGGACTCACTCAAAGCCTGTTCGTTGACGAACATCGAAATGCCAGATGATGCGCCGATGTCGGATGCCGCTCAGTAAATTTTACAGGCCATCTTCACCCCGGAAACTGACGAGAATATCGCGGAATCCTAACTTTGGCTCGTCCCAGGCTTGGAACCGCTCGGCAAGGGGCCGAGGCAGTCCCAAGTTAAAATCTAATTGCTGGATTTAGGGTTATCGTTCACAGACAATGAACTGAACGCCCCGACAACAGCGTTTGAGTGACACGCCCTTTGAATTCCAATCCGTAAAACGGCGTATTAATGCCTTTACTAAGCCAGTCTGCCCCCTTTGCGATCCATAGTAGATTGGGGTCGAACAGACAGACATCTGCCGAGACGCCAACGCTCAAGCTTCCCGCTTCCAAACCCATGATTTCGGCTGGACCTTCCGTCAAGCGGGCTATCGCGGCAGACAAATCCAAAACGCCTTCTTCCACCAATTGCAAACTGAGCGGAAGCAAAGTTTCTAGCGAGGATATGCCCGGCTCAGTTGCCGGAAATGCGTCGAGCTTGGCATTCGGATCGTGGGGTTGATGATCGGAGCAGACTGCCGCCAACACACCTCTTTTCAAACCTTCGCGCAAGGCATTCCGGTCTGCCAACGAGCGAAACGGCGGGTTGACATGGGCAAGCGCATCGAAGCCAATCACTGCGGATTCGGTCAAATGCAATTGATGAATGGCAACATCGGCACTGACCTCGATACCACGTTGCTGGGCTTCTGCGATCATTGCCACCGCCCGTTCGCTGCTTAGCTGGCCAAAATGAACTTTGGCACCTGTTTGCTCGGCAAGCACCAAGGTCTGGGCCACGGCAACCGTTTCCGCCGATGATGGATAAAGTGGCAAGCCTAAGTGGCTGCCGACTGCTCCGTCGTGGACACAGCCCCGGTTACGCAGGCTCTGGTCTTCTGGACGGACGACCACGATCAATCCACAGTTTGCGGCATACTCCAGCGCCCGCCTAAGTACCAAGAGATTTTCCACAGGGGCAAAGGCATTGCCAACAGCCACACAGCCTGCCGTCTTAAGCGCCATCATGGAACTGAGTTCCTTGCCTAGCAAACCCCTAGTCAAAGCACCAATGGGAATCACTCTCGCTTTGCCAACCGAATCAGCCCTTTCCCTGAGCAAGTTGACCACTGCCGGAGTATCGATGACTCGGCGAGTGTCGGGAGGGCAGCATAGGGTTGTCACTCCTGCCGCCGCCGCCGCCGCTGTTTCACTCGCTATAGTGGCCTTAAACTCCTGACCTGGTTCGCGCAGCCTTGCGCACAAATCGACAAAACCGGGGCATACGATCTGCCCTGTTGCATCTATTTCCTCATCAGCCACAAATCCAAGCGGGGCATCACCCACGGTGATGATTTTACCCCCGGCTATGCACACGGAAACCATGGCATCCAAGCCATTTTTGGGGTCGATGACCCGTCCGCCTTTAATGACGATCCTTTCAACGTTCATACCGCACCCCCCGAATGTGTCTCGCCATAGCCACCCAACACCATCGACATCACCGCCATGCGCACGGCAATACCGTTGCTGACTTGTCGCAATATGACCGATTGAGGACCATCCGCCACCCGCGAATCAATCTCCACGCCCCGGTTGATGGGACCCGGATGCATCACAATCGCATCAGGTTTGGCTTTGGCAAGCCGTTCTTGGGTGAGGCCAAAATATGAAAAATATTCATGTTCGCTGGGCAGGAAGGCACCACTCATGCGCTCCTTTTGCAAACGCAGCATGACCACCACATCCACCCCTTCCAATCCTTGATCCAAATCATGGAACACTTTGACCCCCAAGCTTTCGGCATGGATTGGCAACAGGGTTTTTGGGGCAACCACGCGCACTTCCTCAGTTCCCAAGGCATTCAAGGCGAGAATCTCCGAGCGTGCCACCCGCGAATGCAATATATCGCCGACAATCGCCACCTTGAGTTTGGAAAAATCGCCCTTGTATTGGCGAATGGTAAACATGTCCAGCATTGCTTGGGTCGGATGGGAATGGCTTCCGTCCCCGGCATTGACCACACTGATATGGGGCGCGACATGCCGGGCGATAAAGTGCGCAGCCCCGCTTGCCTCATGCCGCACCACGAACATGTCCACCGACATGGCTTCGATGTTGCGGATGGTATCCAACAGGCTTTCCCCCTTGGAGGTGGCCGAGGTTGCGATATTGACATTCAGCACGTCGGCGGAAAGACGCTTGGCCGCCAGCTCGAAGGTGTTGCGTGTACGGGTGCTGTTTTCAAAAAACAAATTGACGATGGTTTTGCCGCGTAGCAGAGGCACTTTTTTGACTTGTTGCTCGGTCACACTGGAAAATGACTCGGCAACATCCATGATGCGCACCAACAACTCCCTGCTCAACCCGTCAATCGTCAAAAAATGGCGCAACTTGCCAGTTGCGTCGAATTGAATGGATGTGTTCACAGTTTTCGACTCGTATTAAGAGCAATGGATACTTAACGCCAAGGGATTTGGCCCGGACAATTTGACTTTTTCATCCGGTCCTAAATCTATCCTGCCGCCGATGCAATCGGCCTGAACCGGGATTTGCCTGCCGTCCCGCTCAATCAACACACCTAAAACCACTTGCGCAGGGCGGCCATAATCGAATATCTCGTTCAAAGCTGCGCGAATGGTTCTGCCCGTGTACAACACATCATCAATCAGCAGGATGTCGCGGCCTTCGACGCGAAATGGCAAATTACTCGGCAAAACCCTAGGATGAATTCCAATTTGTGAAAAGTCGTCACGATAAAACGATATGTTCAACAAACCCAAAGGCTCTTTCAAACCTAGGCGCTTATGCAGTTTTTCGGCGACCCAGCCTCCCCCGGTATGGATGCCGATCATCAAAGGATCATGCAATTCACGCCGGGTGATTTCGGCCACCAGACCGGAATGCAACCGATCCAACATTTTTTCAACACTTAATTGGAAATCAACCATTTTTCTTGTCTTTCTTGTTGGGCAATATGTTCCAGCCAAGTCTGCAATATCAATTGGGCGGCAAGGATGTCCTTGACCGCACCAAAGCCAGTCGAGCGTTTGGCACGACTTTGATAAAACAGACTCTTAGATTCGACGGTGGAAAGCGTCTCGTCCATAGTATAAACCGGCAACCCGTAGCGTCCTTCCAACTGTCGGCAGAATTTCTGAATTTGCGAGTTGATGGGGTTGGCACTGCCATCATCCTGGTAAGCCAAGCCAACGACGAAGCCACAAGGTTTCCACGCCTCGACCAACTTAGTGATGGCTTCCCAACGGGCTTGCTGGCCCTGTGTCGGTATTGTTTCCAGCCCCGTTGCCGTGCTGGTCAAGCGTTGGCCCACCGCCACACCGATATGCTTGTCGCCGAAGTCGAAGCCTAGATAAGTACCCTGTTTAGGGGGTGGAAGGGAAGGTGTTTGCACGGGTTAGATTCATCATATTGCATTGAGGGAATAAGTATAAACCGGCAACTGGGTAAATAAAAATTAAGCATTTGATTAGCTAAGCTGGTTTAATTAAACTTAATGCTTGTTACAGGGGTTCCACGAAAAACAAGCCTATATTAAACAAGGAGTTTGCAGTGAGTTACAACGAAGCTGAAACCCGTTTTCACCTAATCGACCCGATTTTACGGGCGAAAGGCTATGGTGAAAGCTGGATATTGCGCCTAGAAACCCCCGCCCCAGTGGAGCCTACCGGCAACAAGGGCCGACGCAGCAAAGGCATGGGGCGAACGGATTATTTGATCTGCGTAAAAATAGGCGAGCACCCCCAACCTCTGCCAGTGGGCGAACTGGAAGCCAAGGCCGAAAGCGAAAAAAATCCGCTCAAAGGCATGGAACAGGCTAAGACTTACGCGGATTTCTCCCGTTTCCACATCCAATATGTGTTTGCGTCCAACGGGCATCAATACGGCGAATTTGATAAATTCCACCAAACCGCCAACGGGCCGTTTCCCCTCGCGGATTTCCCCACTCATGCCGAACTGACCGCCCGTTATGCCAAAGATACTGGCATAGACCTCACCCAATCCAGCGCGGCGATGTTGTTTCAAGCGGACAGCGCCACCTTTGCCAAGCCACGATATTATCAAGATGCCGCCATCCGCGCCACGTTTGAGAAAGTGCTACTCTGTGAACAAAAAGGCGAACCCGCACGGGTGCTGTTGTCGATGGCGACGGGATCGGGCAAGACCGTCATCGCTGCCAACCTGTTATGGCGTTTGCATGAAGCAGGGCGGCTAGGCAAGCCCGCGCTGTTCCTCTGTGACCGCGACGAATTGCGCGAACAGGCGTGGGACAAGCTATCCAAGGCTTTCCCGAAAGGCAGTGTCCGCATCGTCAAGGCCGAGAAAGGCAAGAATACGGCCAAAAACGCCAAGGTTCATATCGCCACCTATCAAACCTTGGGGCTGGACGACGATTCCCAAGAGTATGCCAGCTTCCTCACCAAGTATTATTCAGATAACGCTTTCTCGGTGATTATCATCGACGAATGCCACCGCTCGGCTTGGGGGCGATGGTCGGAAGTGTTGAGGCGCAACCCTGATGCCATCCAGATCGGCCTGACCGCCACGCCTCGCCAGTTGCGCGAAGCCAAGAAGCAAACCGCCGCCGATGCCGAAATCACCGCCAACAACCTTAAGTATTTTGGCGAACCGGTTTACGAATACACACTGATTCAGGCGCAGGAAGATGGCTATCTGGCGGCTTGTGAAATCGTCTGCCTCAAGCCTTCCGTTGACTTTAGAACCTACACCCGTGCCGAGGTGGTCGTCGCCAAGCCGGTTGATGTCCGCACCGGCAAGGATATTGCTGAAGAAGAACTCAAAGACCAATACACCGCCAAACGCTACGACCATGACTTGATTCTGCCTGAGCGCATCACCACAATGTGCGCAGACTTGTTCAAACGCCTGTGCGAACATGGCGGGCCGGAGCAGAAAGTCATCATTTTCTGCACCCGCGACCTTCATGCCGACCGGGTGCAAATGCAGATGCAAAACCTCTATGACCAATGGTGTAGGGACAAAGGCATTACCCCCAAGGAGAAATACGCCTTCAAATGCACTGCCGAGGGCGGCTCGGAAAACATCAAGACATTTCGCGGTTCGGGCGAACGGTGTTTTATCGCCTGTACCGTTGATTTGCTGGCTACCGGCGTGGACATCGAACGCTTGAATGCCGTGGTGTTTTTCCGCTATTTGGAATCCTCCATCACGTTTTATCAGATGGTCGGGCGCGGAACCCGCATCCACGAAGAAACCCAGAAATACAAATTCTGGCTGTACGACTATACCGGCGTCACCGCCTTGTTTGGCACGGATTTCATTACCAAACCCCGCAAACCCAGTGCAGGAGGTGACGGCGGGGACGAAGGTGGCGACGATGGCGAAGAGCGGTCCCCGCTGCCTGAACTTAAGCATGGCGAAAAAGTCACCATCACCCCGCAAGGCCGGTTCATCCTGCAACGGCGCGAAGGGCGGGATGTGCCGATTCCGCTGGAGGAATACCGCCGGGAAATGATTGAGCGGGTGTTGCGCGAAGCGGCAACCATCCATGATTTTCGCGGCCTGTGGGTGGAGGAACAAAAACGGCGCAGACTCATCAACCATTTGCTCGGCGAGCATTACTCCCCTGACACCGTGCGCGAACTGATGGACATGGGCGAGTGCGACCATTTCGACCTGTTCGCCCATTTCGGCTACCGGGAAAAAGCCTTGAAGCGGGTTGAACGCGAGGAGGCTTATTTGGAACAGCAAATCCCGTGGTTTGCCGGGATGGACGACAAAGCCGCCATCGTTTTGAAGGGCATAGGCCATCAATTCGGCAAGGGCGGAACCGAAGCCTTGGCATCGCCGGAATTGTTCATTGTGCCGGAGATTCGCCGGGTGGGTGGTTTCGATGCTTTGCGGACCTTGGGCAACCCGGCAGAGGTGTTCCGGGAGGCTAAGGTGAGGTTGTTTGGGGTATGAAGAATAGGAATGTTCGTATCGCTGACTTTGCGAAGGTAATAGCGGGGGGTACGCCTATGCGGGGAGTTAAGAGTTATTACGAAGGTACAATACCTTGGGTGAAAACACTCGACCTAAATCTCTGTACAGTGGTTGATACGGAAGAGAAAATAACAGAAGAAGGTTTGAAATCAATTCGTGGAGAGATTAATCCTCCCGGTACTGTAATGGTCGCCATGTACGGTGGGGCTGGAACCATTGGCAAATCTGGCTTACTTGGTGTTCCTGCCGCTACGAACCAAGCGGTTGCTTCGATTCTTCCGAATGAAAGAGTCTTCAATTCTGCTTTTCTTCATTTTCAGCTTATGTATCTACGAAAGAATTGGATGCAATTCAGTCAAGGAAATAGGAAAGACCCAAATATAAACAAATCTGTAGTCGAAGATATGTTGATATGGCTTCCGTCTGAATTAAGCGTTCAGGAATCGATTGGAAGAGCATTAAAAGCCCAACTTGCCGCCGTCGAGGAGGCACGACAGGCGGTACAATATCAAATTGATGAATTGACACATCTCGCCAATGCGGTGATTCGGGAAAGCCTAAGCCATCCCGAAACGGAAATGGTTTCGCTCGGCGATATGCTAGACGAAGTTAAGCAAGGAATCGGAAAGGTGTGGGCCAATTATCCCGTGTTAGGTGCGACCCGCTCAGGGCTTGCCCCCGCGAAAGAACCCGTCGGTAAGTTTCCTGAACGTTACAAGCCAGTGTTTCACGGTACGGTTTTTTATAACCCGATGCGTATCTTGATTGGTTCCATCGCCATGGTTGATGATAATGATGAACCCGGTATTACCAGTCCCGATTATGTGGCGATCCGAGGCCGTGAGGGTTTGGTGGATTCGCGTTGGTTTTATTATTGGCTACGTTCACCGGCAGGAGAGCATTGCATTACCTCGTTGGCGCGTGGTGCGGTGCGTGAGCGTATGCTGTTCAACCGTCTAGCCGAAGGCGAAGCCGCCTTTCCGCCTTTTGCCATACAGCAAAAAGCCAGCCAGATATTGGCAGAAATTCGCCCGATGAAAACCCATGTCGAGGCGCAGTTACGCGAAATCGAACTACTACCCGCCCGCCTTCTCGCCACAGCCTTTGGAGATGGCTGAATGCATCCATTCCGGTATGACGGCATTTTTGGACCGACAGGACTTGTTTGCATACACTAGGCGTAGTCGGAGAGTTCGTGCAGCGACTGTTTCCGTCAGAACCCGCCCCTACAACTTGCTGCGTCTGCCGAAGGCAAGCCCCAAGCCGATGCCGAACAACGCAATGCTGGCAGGTTCTGGGACGTTGTTCGTCTGAGAAACTTTTTCAGAGAGTGTGGTGGTTACAGAGCTGATGCCTCCGGAAACTGAGCTGATTTGTTGGGAGAAGCTTAGCGTTTTCGGCGAACCGGTGGTATCCACTCTCACGCTCATGCCATCGGTGATAGCGTTTAAAACATAAGGCCCGCCTAATCCCGTCACGGTGTCTTTAAAAAACGCACCGGCTGCGGGTATAGCGGCAACCCCGGCAATTTTTGAGAAATAGGTATTGGGATCGGCCGGGTTAAACAGCGTGACATCATACCCAATCGTGAAATCCAGCCCAGCGACGTTACTGCCCAGGCTCCAAAGCATTGAACTGTCTAGCGTTGTGCTGTTGCTGGTGATTTGCCCGAAGAAGTTACTGGTTGGCGCGGAGCCACTGAGGATTGAAAAGTTGCTGTAGAGTTTGTCCTTTTGGGTGCAGCCCGTCGAGCCTAGGTTGGAGAAATAACTCCATGACAGGAAGCCCGTGTTTGTGGGAATGCCGGTACAAAGCCCCGCAAAAGCCGGGCTGCTGGCGAAGGCACCCGCAGCAGTCAGCACCACCGCACCCATTATCTTATTTGTCTTTTTCATTTTAGTTTTCCGTTGGTTATGTTTTATGGCAAAGGGATAATCCTAAAAACGGCTGTTAGAACGCAAATAGCCGTTCGTGCTAAGCGAAGTCTAAGCATGAATGGCAATTTGTACCCAATAGTTGCTGTACCAAAACCCTTTCCCCACTTCGACAAGCTCTGGACAGGCGTCGACTGGCTCAGGGCAAACGGGTTTTGGAACCGAGCAACTTGCCGTTTCTAGGATAAAAGTAGAACATCGGCATCCATAGGATAGCGCCTTATAACATGAATCCAAACACGATACAACTGTCAAAATATTTTTTCTCGTTCCCACGCTCCAGCGTCACTGCCATTAAGTTAAGGTGAAACCCGTTTAAAAACAATGCTTTTTCTGCCGCTTATGAAAATCCAGCAATCCCCTTGCGGACGTTTTGACGCGTGGCGGGTTTCGGCCTTTCCTTTCCA
>CAIOOA010000255.1 GCA_903859815.1 uncultured Methylococcaceae bacterium
CCAATCCCTGCTTGGAAAGGAAAGGCCGAAACCCGCCACGCGTCAAAACGTCCGCAAGGGGATTGCTGGATTTTCATAAGCGGCAGAAAAAGCATTGTTTTTAAACGGGTTTCACCTTAACTTAATGGCAGTGACGCTGGAGCGTGGGGAAACAACCCGACCACTAAGGCTAACGCCAATTGCGGACTACAGAGGCTAGGGCTATGGTTAATTTTCCTCAAACACTCGAAACACTGCGTCCATTGCAACGCTGTTAAAAAGTTTTTGTATGTCACTTCCCGCCAGAGGTAGGCTCAGTGACAATTCAATCTGGTCGTTTGGATTGACAACCAGAAATTCCCATTCGCACGTCCCTAAGCTTCCAGACCGCATCCGGCAGTTTTCAGGGAGAGTTTCTCCCCAACTTGCCGATGACAGCCTGAAGACAGGACGACCCCAGTTACTCGCAATCAGCGTTTGATCAAGGTCGTTAGGGTCATTTCGCACCTCGCCGAAAGGAGAAGTCACCGTAACCTTGTCTCCAGCTACTAAGAAAAATAATTTCCATGCGACTGGTTTAATTTTATATTTCTTTCCTGCTATGAGACTGGGATTGGCGGTCTCAGTAGATCTGATCGGCAATTCCGAAGTGAGTGGGACTATTAGCCATCGCTCCTTTTCAGGGGTCTTTCCTGTTATCCCCCAGCTATTGGTTTTTGGGTTTAGTGATATACGAATTTCACCGACTTGTTTCCATTTAGTAATGCTGTCTGGATGCTCAGTTATTGGTTTTTCACTCTGAACACCATCCCAATTCATATAATTACGTGTTGGAGTTATAACCATCAACTCCAAAACCAAAGCCCCAATCATCACTGCCATCCCCAGCCCGATAAAAATTTTTCTCATGGACCCCATCGTTTTGCCTCTTTATCTATGGCCAAGCCCTTGTATAATAGAACCCAAACCCGGCACATCAACAAAATTACCCCCGCCGGTTTGTGTTGCCAATACCCGCCTCGCCTCGACGATACACTCGTCCAATGTCCGGGTTTCGCCAGCTTGTTCGTAGGCTTTTTTCAACATCACGGCAGTTTGTAGCAGGATTTCCGTGGAGGAGGCTTGCTCGGTGGCTTCGACGGTGCGGCCTTCGGGGATGATTTCACCGACATTGAGGCGGGTGATGACTATCCCCAAGCCTAATATATCAGGCAAACCGCCGGGGGCGATGGTGCTGCCGGTATGGTTTGTGAGTTTTTGCAGCAAGGTTTGGGTGATTTCAGGCCCGGCGTGGGCGAGTTCTTGCCATGTTTTCGGCGCAACATATTGGCGCAACGCTTCTGCCATCATGTCACGCAAAATGCTCCAAGTGCCATTTTCTTTGCCGACACCGACATAGTTGTAGAGATATTCTCCTCGCTCGTCGGGTTGCCAAGTGATGCCGACTTTGACGCTCACACTAGCACTGCCTTGGAATTGACCTTGGGCATTGCAGCGCAATTCGTCAAATTTGAAATCTTGGTTTTTCTGTTCAATATTGACTGGGATGATGTCATAGAAAAATGGGAAATACGGGGCGATGACGGTGTAACCTTCTCCCAACACCGTTTTCCGCCGTGTACCCCAAAATGTGACTAAAGCTTTGTGCGGCGGATTGGAGGGGACGTTGCGAAACCCCAAGCCAAAGCTCAGAAAGGCCAAGCCGATGAACATCCCGCCCCACATCATGCCTTGGGCCAATAGGACAGCCCCAATTACCACCAATGCAGCGACGACCACTAAGCCATTCCAAATGCCGACAATGGCCCCGCCCCATAATGTTAGCCAGGTGGCGGCAAGTATGCCGAGTTTGGGTAAGAGTGTCGGTAGCATGATGTTTTCCTTAGTGATAGTTATAAAATTTCTGGTTCACTGATCGATTGTTTTTCTTCAAAATACGTCCTCACATCCTCATTTTCCACACGCGCATAAATCTCCTCAACCAGAACTGTCAATGCTATGGATTCAAAAGTCACTTCATCCCCCATGAAATAATGTTTTGATACCCATCCCTCCGACCTCCGGCAAACTTCGACATCGACAAAATCCTGTTCGATCAACACATATTCTTTCAGCGTGGGTATCGTTTGGTAGGCCATACGCTTGAGCGTCTCGTCCCTGCGCCTGGTTGTTTTTGAAAGCACTTCGACAATGATGGTTGGCGATTGGGTGAAGTAGTCAGAAGACAAGTCATCTTGGCAAACCACGGTCACATCAGGATAGAAATATTTTGTGCCGACTTTAACTTTCATGTCAGAAGTGAATGGCTCGCAGGGCGGTTTATCTAAATGATTGCCAAATTTACGGTAGACATTTCCGGCGATGCGATCATGGTTCTTGCTCGCACCTGACATGGCATATACATATCCGTCGATATATTCATGCTTGATCTCATTAATGAGTTCAGCTTTGAGATATTCTTCTTCAGTAATGAATGGGGATTGATCTTTAAGGTTTGCTGACATTGCTTTATTCCAATCAATTGATATTACAACGCCTTACCCCGCTGCCGCTTCCGGTAACTCAGCCAAGCCGGCATTACCACGACTATCAACAAAACCAATCCCAACAATAAAGGCCAATAGATAGGTTTGTTCCATGCTGCCCGTTGCGTGGCCCTTTCAGCCGCATCAATGCGTTGGTATTTGGTGCGGTTTCTCGCCATCATATTCGGGGCGATGTTTTTGTACCAGTCATGATACAAGGCGAATTTCATTGGATAATATCCAAACAGCCATGGCGAATCCTTGCGAACAATGTCCTGCATCTGTTCGATAATTGCTTGCCGTTCCGGGCCGTCTTCCATATTCCTCATGCGTTCGAACAATTGGTCAAACTCGGCATTCTTATAATTGGATGCGTTTTCCCCGCCCGAGCCGACTTTTGCATTGGGTCCATTAAGTAGAAAGAAGAAGTTTTCCGGGTCTGGGTAGTCGGCATTCCAACCCCAGGTATACAGTTGCATGTTACCGGAGGCTATTTTTTGCTGGAACTGATTATAATCAGTGGTGCGTAACACCAATTGAATGCCCAGTTTGGCAAATTGCTTGCGATACCAGTTTAACGAGGATTTGCTGTCAGCACCGGCTGCTGTGACATCATAATACAACACCAAGGGCTTGCCAGTCTTCTCATCCACGCCGTTGGGGTAACCCGCTTCAGCCAGTAGTTTTTTGGCTTCATCCAAGGATTTTCGTTTTGGCCTACCGTCTTTCCAGTCAAACACATAGGGGTTGATGCCAGCCTCGCCTTCTTGGTAGCCAAAAATTCCGGGCGGCAAGACACCTTGTGCAACAATGCCGCGTCCATTGGCAAAAATACTGATAAATTCATCATAATCCACTGCGATGGCAATGGCCCTGCGCAATTTACTCTGGGCTTCGCCATATCCGCCGACGACGGGATCTAGCATATTGAAACCCATATAAAAGATCGACGCTTCCACCTCCGTATCGAGCCTGATGCCCTTGTCCTTCATGTCAGGGGTCAGTTCCGGCCCGCCCTGTCCGGCAAAACTAATGGCTTGGTCAAAATTGTCCGAGGCCAAGCCTGATGCATCAAAAAAACCTTGGAGAAATTTATTCCAGTAGGGAATGGTTTCCTTTTCAAGTATGGAAACCACTTTGTCGATGAAAGGGAGCTTCTTTCCCGCATCATTCAACAGACCCGCTTTGGCATCTTCAGGCGAGCCAACGTTTGGATAAAAATCGTCGTGATAATTAGGGTTTCGCGCTAATACAATCCGGCGGTTGGGGTTGTTTTCTTCCATCAGGTAAGGTCCGGTGCCGACCGGATACCAGTCTAGGGAAATGTTCTTGGCGATTAATCCTTTTTGCTTGTAAAACTGGTCCGCTTCCCAAGGCACGGGCGAGAAAAACGTCATTGCCAACCAATAGCGGAATTGCGGATATTTGCCAATCAACCGAATCTTGAAATGATGCGGGTCGATGACAGTCACACCGTCCAATGAATAATTTCGAATATCGAAGAAACCTGATTTATCTTGACTGGATTTGAAGTCCGATGCCGCTTGATCGGACAATTTTTTCATGCCGACGATGTGTTCTTGCATCAAATCCCCAATCGGGGAATGCAGTTGCGGGTGAACCAGCCGTTTGATGCCGTAAAGATAATCCTCTGCTGTCAATTCGCGATAGCCAGTTTCAGGAAAATCGGCGATGGTTTTGATGCCTTCCAAGGCATCCGCTGTCAGGTTGTGGTAGCGAAATTGATCGTCTTGAGTCTTTGCAAAAGCGGGGTGAGGCTGGTAGCGAATGCCGGGTTTTAGCTGTATATCATATTCGCTAAATGCAATCGATGCATCGGGTGCGTTTTCTGGCAGGACATTCATGTCGCGGTCATAGTAAACCACCTTCGGCATGTCCGATGCCGTCAAGGGTTCCAGTGTAAAGGGTTTTTTCAGGTAATTGTATTGCAGCAAAGGTTCGTAAATTTGTGCAATATATCGGGCTTCGTCCTCGCTATAGGATCGAGCCGGATCGAGATGTTTGGGGCGTTCTGAGAAAGCGGTGTAGAGGATGTTCTGCTCGGACTGATTGATGGGGTAAGGATCGTTCAGTGGCTGTTCACTACAGCCACTGGTCAAGATGTATGACGAGCATATCCCCAAAATGCAAAAAAACAAGCGGAACAATTTAACGGATGGCATGGCGAAGGTTCTAGGAATGGCGGTTGACGATTTTTATTCCACAATTATACCTCAGCATCTTTGGTTGGTTCGCCCGGTTTTAAGCTAAAACCGAGAGTTAGAAGCTATCATCAAAAGAACTTTCTTTCTTTTTTCCACACCGTCCAGACTCCATAGGCGAGGCCAACCCATGCGGCAATCTTCACTAGAGGTGAGGCGATAATCACTAAGATGCTAATGACGATAATCGTTAGCCCGTCCCAAGATGTGCGTTCTTTCATGCGTGCTTGCACCCAATCAATAGCGGTATGTAGAATTGATAAATCGGCCATGAGGAGTCCTCCAAAAGTTTAGAGTGAGGTTGAAAGGCGACTTGTCACCTTTGTTTAAAATTTGATTAAAATAAGCGTTAAATTTTTGGGATGGCGTTTTTCAATTTTCGCCATTGTCCATCATCAAGCCATTTTTCACACCAGCCCGCTATTGCCTCCGGGCTGTTGCTCAGTCTTTCAAATTCTTCTTTAGCTTTTGCTGGTTCTTCGGCTGGCCACCAAGACAAGTGAGCAAATTGCTGATTGATATAAATTTTGACAGCATCCATGTTTGATTCTTCAATGGGGAATTTTTGTTTTGACATGGCTGCAACTCTTAATGTAAGTGTTAAAAACCTAAAAAAGCCCCCGTGTTCGCGGGGGCCAAGAGATCAAAAACTATTTAGGATGCGCTTATTTAGGCGGCTGGAATACGAATTTTCTGGCCGGGGAATATCTTGTTTGCGTCTTTGATGACTTCTTTGTTGGCCTCAAAAATGACCGGGTATTTGTTTGGGTCGCCATAAAAATGTTTGGCGATTTTCGACAAATTGTCACCAGATTGGATGATGTAATATTGAACGCCATCGGCTGTTTCGATGGTGCTTGCACTAACGCCGCCCGGCAGTTTTACGCCATCAACATTGACATGGGAAATGCCGCCCGTGTTGCCAGCGATCAAAACCGCTTTTTGCACTGCCTCAGCCGACTTGGCTTCGCCCGAAAGGAAAGCGGTGGAATCACGGACTTCTACTTTCAAGCCATCAATCCCAGGGTTGTTGGCATTGATTTCTTTGGCTATTTTATCTCCACCCTCCGCATCATTGGTGAACAGACGGCTTCCCATGTCTTTTACAAAACTAAATAAACTCATGTTTTTTTTTCCTCAAGGTCATGAAAGTTAAACGTAAGAAAATAATGGCAAGACTGGAAATTTTTCATATTTCCATTAGGTCATTGTGGGTAAATTAAACATTACCCTGACCAGAATAAACTTGCACTTTCTTCCTTGAGAGTTACTCCATGGGCAAATGATAGATTAAATCATTTGCAAAACGCTACCACATAATTCGACAAGCTTAGAATTTTTTGAAATTTCCATCCTAATGTCGAATATAAAGCCCAAACTAGGAGTTTTTATTGTTAGCAACAGCTTAGGTGGCTTGTTTGATCTGTGATTCAAATTGCAGGGCTAAGTCACTCGGAATGTTGAGGAATTGTGCGAGCTGATTAAGATAGGCCCTTTCCTGTTCGTTGACATCATTGATCACTAAAGCCGAGACTAGATAAATTTCAGCCGCTGTTGCTTGGGAGTCGGACAAATCGGCGATTGCTTTGGGATCAAGTGGTTTCGCCACTTCTTCGTTGATGATTGCAGCCGTAGCGCCATCCAATCCCAGCTTGGCAACCAATCCTTCAATCTTGGCTTGTTCCGCTGCGTCGATATGCCCATCGGATTTGGCTGCCGAGATGATGGCTTTCAGTAAAACCAAGCTTTTTTGATTGGCTTGTGGGGTTGTGAGTGCAACGGGTGATGCAGTGGGAGGAGCGGCTTCGCCCTGACCGCCTTGTTTTTGCACCCAATCTTGATAGGTCTTGTAGGCCACGCTGCCGAGGGCGGCCAGTGTGCCTAGCTTTAAGCCGGTACCCGTTACGCCACGGCCTGTTTTGGTTCCAAGCAACAAGGCCAACACACCGGCCACGGCTGCGCCTTTGCCGGCGCTGGAAAGGGCTGCATCACGTTCTGGCCCTTCTGCCGGCAAATCCAGTTTGCCTTCAACATAGGATTTTCCTTGTTCGATGAATTCCTTGCCGGCGCTTAAAAACTGTTCAAGTAAGGCATTTGTTTCCATAGAATCCTCATAATTGATTGTGAAAAAGAAGCGTATGAGTTGTAAGCGACTGCTAACTTTTGAAATCATACGGTTCATAATGGAAAACTATTTAATTCGCAAAGTCAAGGCAATGCCTTTCGCTTTACATCCCCCCATGGCACAATGCACTGGATATTAAATGCTAAGACAGCCATAGCCATCCATAATACATGGATTTAAAGTCGCTGCCATGATGAATTCTGATCGAAAGCCCCCCTTCGCGAGACTATGCATTACCAGCTAAAAAAAACCGACAATGATGGAAGGCTAGGGGAGCTTTTATTTTCCCGAGGTAAAGTTGCGACCCCCGCATTCATGCCGGTGGGAACCTATGGGACGGTCAAAGCCATGTCACCGGAGGAACTTCGCACCATAGGCGCGGAAATCATCCTCGGTAACACTTTTCACTTATGGCTGCGTCCCGGCATGGACACGATCCGTGCCCATGGCGATTTGCATGATTTCATGCATTGGGATGGGCCGATCTTGACCGACTCGGGTGGATTTCAAGTGTTTAGTTTGGGGAAAATACGCAAAATTACCGAAGCCGGGGTAAAATTCCGCTCGCCGATCAATGGCAGTGAGATTTTCATGGGACCGGAAGAGTCCATGGCGGTGCAGCGTGTACTCGGTGCGGACATTGTCATGATTTTCGACGAATGCACCCCTTATCCCGTCAGCTATGCAGAGGCTCGGACATCCATGGAGTTGTCCTTGCGTTGGGCCGAGCGAAGCAAATTGGCTCACGGTGACAATCCTGCCGCGTTGTTTGGCATTGTCCAAGGCGGAGTTTTCGATGATTTGCGGTTAGCGTCGGCAGAGGGATTGCAGCGGATAGGTTTTGATGGCTATGCAATCGGCGGTTTGTCTGTGGGCGAACCCAAGGAAGACCGCCGTAGGGTGCTGGAAACCTTGTTGCCCCAATTACCCAGGGACAAGCCGCGTTATTTGATGGGGGTAGGCACACCAGAGGATATTGTGGAGGCTGTGAGTTTAGGGATAGACATGTTTGATTGTGTCATGCCGTCCCGCAACGCCCGCAACGGCCATTTGTTCACCCGCGAAGGCGTGGTTCGCATCCGCAATAGCCAATATAAAAATGACACTCGGCCTTTGGACGAGGCTTGCGAGTGCTACACTTGCCGCCATTACAGTCGGGCTTACTTGAAGCATTTGGACAAGTGTAAGGAAAGTTTGGGCACTCGCTTGAATACCATCCATAATTTGTACTATTACCAGTGGCTTATGGCAGGTTTGCGTGAAGCGATAGGGCAGGGGGAACTGACGCGATTTATCAGGCAATTTTATGAACAACGAAGAATTGTCAGTCCAGATGTGTAATAATAAGCGGATTTACAATTTCCTAGTAGAGGTAAACCGATGAGTTTTTTCATTGCCGAAGCACTTGCCGAAGGCGGAGCGCCGGGTGGAGCCCCACCATCCGCTTTGGAGGCGGCGCTGCCTTTCGTCATTTTAATTGCATTTTTTTTCTTGTTTGCCGTACCCCAATGGAAGCGGGGAAGGGAGCAGAAGCAGCTTCTTGAGTCTCTTGCCAAAGGGGCTGAAGTTGTCACGAGTGGTGGAATTTTAGGCCGTATCATCGATGTTGATGATAATTTTGTATTGCTGGAAGTGAATGAGAATACCCAGTTCAATGTGCAAAAGCACTCCATCACCCAAGTGATGCCCAAAGGGACTTACAAGGCTAGAAAGAGAACGGAAAAATAAGCTTTCTACCCCACTTCACCTGTGCCCGGAAACGGGTGCCTTTTATTTTTAGAAACGATGAGACAGGCTGTTAAACATGCGCAACCGCTATCCCGTTTGGAAAAATCTACTCATCCTGACTGTGTTAGCTTTTGGGATTATTTACTCGTTGCCCAATTTCTATGGCGAGGATCCATCCGTCCAGTTATCCCCTAGTCGTAACGCCAAAATCGATCAAAGCGTTTTGCTTCAGATTGAAAAGCTGCTGGCTGACAATGGCGTGAAGGCGAAAGCATCCGAACTGAATGACAAGCGAATTTTGGTGCGATTCCATGATACCGACACACAGATCAAGGCTGAAGAGTTGCTCAAATCGAACATGGGCAATAACTATAGTGTGGCGCTTAACCTAGCCCCTGCGACTCCGGGTTGGTTAAGGGCCATTGGTGCCAAGCCCATGTATCTTGGCCTTGACTTGCGCGGCGGTGTGCATTTCATGCTCCAAGTGGATATGGACGCGGCGGTGACGCAGGCTCAAGACCGTTATGCGGAGGATATCCGCACCAACTTGCGGGAGGCCAAAGTCCGCTATTTATCGGTGGAACGGGATAAGGCTTCCATCATAGTCAAGTTCCAAGACGCACAGACTCTTGCCCAAGGTCGGGAAGTGATTAAAAAGGAAGTACGTGGTTTGGTTTTGAATGTTTTGGAAAACGAACAGGCCATCGTCGCCACTATCTCGGAGCAGGAAATCCGTGAGGTGCGTAAATTTGCCGTGGCTCAAAACATTACCATTTTACGCAATCGTGTAAACGAGTTGGGTGTGGCTGAGCCAGTCATCCAGCAGCAGGGTGAGGATCGCATTGTGGTTCAATTGCCGGGTGTGCAAGACACAGCGCGCGCCAAGGAAATCCTTGGAGCTACCGCAACGTTGGAATTCCGGTTGGTGGATAGCGAGCATGTGATTGGCCCTGACGGCAAAGCGCCATTGGGCACTAGAATATACAATGATCGTGCAGGTAGGCCATTGTTGCTGCAACGCAAAATCATCGTCACCGGTGACCAAGTGGTGGATGCTTCATCTGGGTTGGATCAGCAATCAGGCTCGCCTGCGGTATTCATCACTTTGAACGGAACCGGTGCCAAGAAAATGGCCGATACCACCAAGGAAAGCATCGGCAAGGCAATGGCTGTGGTGTTTATCGAAAACAAGAGTGAAACCAAGGAAATCGCCGGTCAGAAAGTGACCACAAAAAGGAAGGTGGAAGAAGTCATCAACGTGGCGACCATCCGTGACCGTTTCAGCAAGCGCTTCCAAATCACCGGCTTGGACAGCACTGAAGAAGCCCGCAATTTGGCATTGTTGCTGCGAGCCGGCGCTTTGGCCGCACCGATGGACATTGTTGAAGAACGGACTGTCGGCCCTAGCCTGGGTAAAGAAAACATTGCCCAAGGTGAGCGCTCATTCCTGATCGGCTTTGCGTTGGTGGCAATCGTCGTATTGGTTTACTACAAGGTGTTTGGCATCATTGCCAACCTCACCCTAGTGTTCAATATGGCCTTGATTATGGCTATTTTGTCATCCTTCCAAGCGACCTTGACCTTGCCGGGTATTGCCGGATTCACCTTGACGGTCGGTATGGCGGTGGATGCCAACGTGTTGATCTACGAACGCATCAAGGAGGAACTGCGCAACGGCAATTCGCCACAAGCGGCCATATATGCGGGCTTCGATAGGGCGTTTGCGACCATTTTCGACTCCCATATCACCAACTTGTTGGCGGCTATCATGCTATTCGGCATTGGCTCGGGTCCGGTCAAAGGATTCGCTGTCACCCTGACTATCGGCATCATCACGTCACTGTTCACTGCCGTGACTTGCACACGCATGATGGTCAATTGGATTTATGGCGAAAAACGTGGCGTCAAACTTTGGATTTGATGGGAAAGAATATGAATGCAAACACAAAACTAACAGACCCGAAAAAAGAGTCCTTGCCCGGTGTGCCCAATATCAACTTCATGGGCATGCGCCATATCGCGGTATGGGCATCAATCATCCTCAGTATTGCTTCGCTGGTTTCATTAGGGGTTAAAGGGCTTAATTTTGCCATCGATTTCACGGGCGGGACCGTGGTCGAGGTCAAGTATAATAACCCTGCCGATGTAAACCAGATTCGCCTTAACTTGGAGGCGGACGGCTTCAAAAGTCCGATGGTGCAACAGTTTGGCAGTACTCATGATGTGTTGATTCGTTTGGCCCCTCAAGAGGGGGTCAGTGGCAGCAACCTGAAGAATCGAGTGATGGGAATTCTAAACAAAGACCCGTCCAATGTCGCAGAACTAAATCGCATCGAATTTGTCGGGCCGCAAGTCGGTGACGACCTGGTGACGGATAGTGGATTGGCCCTGCTTTATGCCTCCATCGGTATTCTGATCTATGTCGCCCTGCGATTCGAATACCGCTTCGCGTTGGGTGCGATTCTCGCCACCTTGCATGATGTGGTGATGATCCTGGGCTTTTTCTCGGTGCTGCAATTGGAATTTGACTTGAGCGTTTTGGCTGCTGTGCTGACCATCATGGGTTACTCGCTCAATGACACAATCGTTGTGTTCGACCGTATCCGTGAAAACTTTCGCAAGCTGCGTCGAGGTGAGGTGGTCGAGGTGATGAACATTTCCATCAACGAAACCTTGAGCCGAACCTTGATGACCTCGTTCCTGACTTTGTTGTCAGTCATTGCAATGGCATTGTTTGGGGGGCAGGTGATCCATAACTTTGCGCTCGCGCTGATCGTCGGCATTGTGGTGGGTACTTACTCCTCCATTTATGTCGCCAGCGCCCTCGCCCTCAAGCTCGGTGTCAGCCGCATGGATTTGATGCCGCCGGAGAAGGAAGGCGCCTTGGATAACCGTCCTTAACCAGAAAAGTTAATGACCATTAAAAAGGCCGCTTATGCGGCCTTTTTTCATTTAGGCTTGTTTGCTTGAAAATTAGCATTATCATAGTGTTCTGATGAATTCCAATTCCTTTTTTTCATTAATAGGAGTCAGCCATGGACGCACCAAAATTATTCTTTTTCATGTTCGCCTTGTTTTGCCAACTGCCAGCGGTTGCGCAAGACCAAACTGAACAAACCACCAATGAATGTGCCACCGGCTTGGTCCGTGTCGATGACAAAGGCGTCATTTCCACTAAAGACAATTGCGGACTTTCCGGGCCAAATGCCAAGGCTATCGAAGAGGCATTCTTTCAAATCCGGCATGATCTAAAACCGTCTTTCGATCAAATGAATGGGCTAGTGGCAGCCGACAACATCATTTTAGGGGTTGCATTGGATGCCATTAATGCCGGGGAAGTCAATTTGGAGGGTGTGATTGACATCTGCCAAAAGCTTGCCACTAGGATGAACTCTGAAACATCCACTGCTTTGATGGCGCTGGCAGTGCAATGGAAGGAAAATTATGACAGCTTGATGGAGTCCTTGAAAAAAATGGAAAAATGGGATGAGGGTGGAACCAGTGTGGTCAAATCCTTGGCAAGCTTGGATTTGGTGTCAGCCTCGGGGCGGTTGGATGAGTTGATTGCTTCAGAGGAAGGAAAACAAGTCCATGCGGGATATTATTATCTAAAGGCGCAAATCTATTTACTGCAATTTCAGCCGCAGAACGCGCTGCCGCTGCTGGAAAAAGCCCGCGACATGGAACCGGGAAATAACGAATATGGATTTGCCTATGCAAAAGCCTTGCAAGAGCAAAATTCTCAAGGTTCGGCAGAATCCCTCTACCTGTCCCTGCTTGAACAGTACCGTGGCTTGGCTAAGGAAAACCCCGATGCCTATCTTCCATCGGTTGCTGCAACGCTCAATAACTTAGGACTGTTATACAGTGAATCCAAGCGCCCGAACGAGGCGGAGAAAGCCTATCGTGAGGCAGTGGAAATCCGCCGCAGCCAAGGCAAAGCCGATCCAGCCGCTTTGGCTTTATGCTTGAACAATTTGGCAAACCTTTACCGGGACAATGAGAAAATGGACGAAGCGGAAAAAGCCTATACTGAATCCTTGGAAATTAGGCGTAATTTGGCTAGGGATGACCCCGCTGTCTATCAACGCTCGGTGATGGCAACACTGACCAACCTTGGCAATATCTACCGCAGTGACAAGCGTCCCGATGAGGCGGAAAAAGCTTATCGGGAAGTGTTGGACACTGCACGCAGCTTGGCACAGGGCAACCCCAACACCTTTCGGCCTGATATGGCCGCTGTCTTAAGTAATCTGGCCGGTCTCTACAGTGAAACCAAGCGTCCGGCGGAAGCTGAAAAATCATGGAGTGAAGCAAGGGATATTCAACGAGAATTGGCTAAAAACGATCCGGCAAGCTATCAACCCACTCTGGCCACGACGCAGCATAACCTTGGCAACCTATATAGTGATGCCAAACGCTTTGACGACGCAGAAAAGGCTTATCGTGAATCACTGGAGATTCGTAGCGCACTCGCCAAAGACAATCCCGGCACTTACCAACCACAAGTTGCCACCACCTTGAATAATATGGCGGTCATGTATCGTGACCGCCAGCACTTCGACGATGCGGAAAAAGCCTACCGTGAAGCTTTGGAAATCCAACGGGAATTATACCGGGCAGACCCGGAAAAAAACGCCGCCAATTTAAAAACCATGCTCTCAGGCGAGGCCGTGCTGATGGAGAAAATGGGGCGCTCGGCGGACCGGGCAAGAATTGAAGCCGAGCGATCAGCAATAAAGTAAGGTTGGTATCTGTCGTTCCCACGCTCCGGTGCTCGTCGTCATACACCAATGGTCGAAGATCGTCCCGCGCAAATAAACTTTGGCGCTTGGCATCAGTGAAACAAACACCAGAAGTTCCCTTGGAAAACGTTCGATGCAATCCAATCTTCAAACCTGCCCTTTATTCCGGTAAACTAGCCGGCAAAATACGATTTGTTCGTGAGAGTCAGGAAACCTCCCGGCCCAACTTGTATTGCAAACCCGAATGCCGAGTCAGCACAAGCGCTTTCGGAGGCATGAATTTTATAAATTCGACTATCTACCAAAACCTTTACGGAGCCACTATGAGCCAGAATGCAGATGCCTTGATCGAATCCTACTACGCCGCCTTTAACGCTGGCGATATGGATAAATTTATCAGCCTATTGACCGATGATGTCATTCACGACACCAACCAAGGTTCCCGTGAAATTGGCAAGGGTCCGTTTAAAGCCTTCATGGAAAGGATGAACACCAACTATAAGGAGCAACTTGTCGAAATGGTCATCATGAGCACCGCCGACGGAACCCGCGCCGCTGCCGAATTCGTGGTGCTGGGTGAATACTTAGTCACTGATGAAGGCTTGCCAGATGCCAAGGGCCAAAAATATCGTTTGCCGGCGGGTGCTTTTTTCGACATTCGTGATGGCAAAGTTGCTCGCATCACCAATTATTACAATTTGGAAGACTGGATCAAGCAAGTCAGCCAAGGTTGATGCCATGAGCGAGATTGCCATCAAGCACTTGTCCGGTCAAGCGGTGGAACCTTGGATTCCTGATCTCGCAAGACTGCGCATTACCGTCTTTAGAGATTTTCCCTATTTGTACGACGGCACTACCGAATACGAGGAAAACTACTTAAAGACCTATATCCAGTCGCAAGACAGCATTGTCGTGCTGGCATTGGATGGGGACAAGGTGATTGGCGCTTCCACAGGCTTGCCGATGAGGGATGAAACCCCGGAGTTTCAACAACCCTTCATCGATAATGGCTACGATCCGGGCAAAGTTTTCTATTGTGCGGAATCCGTATTGCTGAAGGAATATCGTGGACGGGGCGTTTACAAGCAATTTTTCACGGGGCGTGAAGAACATGCCCGAAAGTTGGAATGTTTTGATTGGTTGAGTTTTTGCTGTGTGCAGCGCCCGACCGACCATCCTTTGCGCCCTGTGGATTATGTGCCATTGGATGCCATTTGGACCAAATTCGGTTATGTCAAACATCCAGAGTTACATGCCAGTTATGATTGGAAGGATGTGGATCAGGCAGGAGAAACCGTCCATGACATGGTGTTCTGGTTGAAGCCTATTCAGGAGTCACAGTCATGAGCGCAAACAAGGCATTTAGGCTGGCAACCGCCCAATATGACATTGGTTTTTTGAAGGAATGGTCGGTTTACGAGGATAAAATCAATCGTTGGGTTGCTGATGCGGTAGGGCAGGGGGCGAAAATGCTCTTGTTCCCGGAATATTTCAGCATGGAGTTGGCTTCCCTGTTCCCCGAGGACATTTACAAATCCTTATCCAAGCAGCTTGTTGCATTACAAACCCTCTACCCGGATTTTCTGAAGCTTTACGAAGGTTTGGCTCGTAAGCATGGGGTTTACATTTTGGCAGGTTCCTATCCTGTCCAGATTGGAAACGAGGTCTATCGAAACCGTGCTTGGTTGTTTAATCCCGATGGCGTGAGCGATTTCCAAGACAAGCTGCAAATGACCCGCTTTGAAAATGAGCAGTGGCTGATTAAGGCGGGTGATGAGATTAAGTTGCTCGACACCGAATTCGGTAAGATTGGTGTGAATATCTGTTACGATAGCGAATTCCCCATCATTGCCCGCAAGCAAGTCGAGTCCGGGGCTGATCTGATCCTCGTTCCCAGTTGCACGGACACCGTGGCCGGTTATCATCGTGTGCGGATTGGTTGCCAAGCAAGGGCGCTGGAAAACCAATGCTATGTGGTGCAGTCGCCCACGGTCGGTTTGGCGTCATGGTCCGAGGCGGTGGATGTCAACATCGGCGCGGCGGCGGTTTATACCCCCGTGGATTATGGCTATCCTGACAATGGTGTTTTGGCTATTGGTGAAATGAATCAGGCGCAATGGGTTTATGCCGATATTGACCTGTCCACCATAGCCAAAGTACGGGAGACGGGCCAAGTTTTCAATTATCGTGATTGGCCCGGACAATTCCGATTTTAAATCAGGAGTAAAAGAAGTGTCGACGCCACCGTTCAATCCAGCTAATTCCACTACTTCCCCAACATCGAACCCCGTGTCCGACATTGAGGAAATTCAGCCCTCTGTCAAGCCAATTCAAGATAGGGTGTCGCCGCCCTTGGCAGACCAACCTTGGAAGGTGCTGTTGGTTGATGAGGAAATGGATTTGGTCAAGGTGACGAGGATGTTGATCAGGAACCATACCTTTCACCAGCGCCGGGTCGAATGTTTGGAGGCTTGCACAACGACCGAGGCCAGGAAAGTATTGTCTGAAAACCCTGATATTGCGGTGGCTTTTATTGATGTGGCGATGGAGACGCTGGAAGATGACTTGAATCTAGTCGATTACATTCGCAAGATTCTCGGCAACACCTTGATGAGGATTGTCATCCTAACCAAGGATACGGGCAGGGTGCCAGAACGCTATATGATCGATCATTTGGATATAGACGATTATAAAGAAAAAGCGGATCTAAACGAGGATCGTCTGTATAACACACTACGCAGTACCCTGAAGGCTTATAACGACATTAGCTTCCGGTATCGGGAAGGTGTGGAAAGGCGATTGTCAGGCTTGGTGGCTGATAATGCGGCTGAAGGCATCATTATATGCAATGCCATGAATCGGATTGTCAGTGCGAACCCCTCATTCATGAAAATGACCGGGTACACCGAGGAAGAAATCGTCGGACGGAACCCTAAGATGATGTGTTCGGGACTCCATGACGCTGACTTTTACCATGAAATGTGGGAATCCCTGCGCACGGTCGGTGCTTGGCACGGTGAAATCTGGAACCGGCGCAAAAATGGGGAAATATTTCCGCAATGGCTATCCATCAGTTCCATCAAAAATGAAAGTGGCGAGTTCCTTCAATTCATTGGGTTGTTCACCGACCTTTCTGAAAGCAAAGCCGCACAAGAACGAATCTATTTCCTAGCCAATTATGATGAATTGACCAAGCTCCCCAATCGTGTCATGTCTAGGGAACGCTTGGAGAGGGCCATTCATTCGGCAGTCACCGCCCGCGATCAACTCGCGGTCATGTTGCTTGATCTGGATCGGTTCAAGGTCATCAACGAATCCTTGGGGCATAGCACTGGCGATGCTTTATTGGCGATGGTGGGGCAGCGCTTGCTGGGGAGCGTCAGGGAGCATGATACGGTTGGCCGGCAAGGGGGAGATGAATTTTTGATGATTTTCCCTAGGGCGGGGATCGATTTTGTCGCCCGTCTGGCGAAACGGGTTCTCGATAATTTGTCGAAACCCTTTGACATTGACAGTCACCATCTAGTGGTTTCACCCAGCATAGGCATAGCGGTTTATCCTAATGACGGGGTTGATGCAGAAACGCTGCTGAGGAATGCCGAGGTGGCGATGTATGCCGCCAAAAATTCAGGCCGCTGCCAATATCAATTCTTCACCACCGAATTGAACTCTGTTGCCCAATATCGGCTCAAGCTGGAAACTGGCTTGAGAAATGCCTTGGATCATGGCGATTTCGTACTCCATTATCAGCCACAGGTGGACACGGCGACCGGGCAAATCGTCGGCTGTGAGGCTTTAATCCGTTGGGTGACACCGGATGGTCTATATTTTCCGGCACAATTCATCCCTTTGGCTGAGGAAACCGGACTGATTGTGCCCATAGGCGAGTGGGTGCTGGCCACTGCCAGCAAGCAAATCAAAGCTTGGCAAGACAGTGGTTTTCCGTGCATACCGGTTGCTGTCAATTTGTCCAGCGTCCAGTTTGCGCAGGCTGACATCCAGAAAAAAATCCATGACATCTTGGCCTGTATTGGACTTGCGCCCGAGTACTTGGAACTGGAAATCACTGAAACCGTATCCATGTCGGATGCGGATTACACCACGGAAACCATCCACGCGCTCAATGAACTTGGCATAAGCATCGCCATTGACGACTTTGGCACGGGTTATTCTTCCTTAAGTTATTTAAAGCGATTCCGGGTTAGCAAGCTGAAGATTGACCGCTCCTTCATCCATAATGTCCCCCATGATCCTGAAGATTCTGCCATTGTCGAGGCGATTATCAACTTAGGCAAGATACTCAAGCTGCAAGTATGCGCCGAAGGTGTCGAGACGCTTGAACAGTTCCAGTATCTCAAAGCGCTGCATTGTGACCAATGTCAAGGGTATTTCTTTGGAAAACCCATCCCCGCCGAAGAATTTGGGCGGTTATTACATAAAAGTTTATGAATCATCAAGGCAATACCGCATTCAGGAAATACACCAGCAGATTGCGGTTTTCTCCGAGCCGAGAAATGCCTGGAATACGCAATCTATCTTGGGGTCAAGACGGTGTTTCATGGTGGGTTATTGCTTGGATTGAGCCAGAGCAATAAAAAGCATAGCCATGTAGTTTTCCCCGTTCTGGGCTATTTAGCGGAAATTCCATGTGGGCAAACGATGAAGCCGTTTGCCCAGTCGGCGGGCTATCCCGGTTCATCCCTTTTCAATCGCTTTGGTCTCCGGTGCAGCGCTCCATAGCCGATAACGGACTTCAACACCTTTGGGTACATACACCACGACGGGCAAAAGGCTGTTATATCGGATGAGGTAGGGTTCACCGCCCAGCGTGATGAATCGTGGCACCTTCGGCGCATTTGGGTCGACCGCCATCAGCGTCCCCGCCATAGGTCCCAACTCGCTTACCACGTAGCGGGTAAATCCCCAACCTTCAATGTTAACGGCCTTGATCTTTCCGCCAAAAAAGTACCTGTTCCCTTCAGCTAGTTGAACCGTCTTTCCCACAATCAGCTCCACTTTGAATGCGCTTTCATCGTCTTGCTTCGGCAACTGTAGCACATGGCGAGTCATCCCTTGACCTGCCGGTGGAAACGCCTTCATGTTGTCCGCTGCCAATACAGATGACATTGCCGCTAGAAACCAGAGTACTGTAATCAGATAGAGTGTTTTCATGTTTTTGCCTTAAATAACTTTACGCAGCTTGTTAGGTTCTAGTGACGGATGTGACTGACGGGTTAACTTTCGTCATGAATTTCAGTAATGCAACGCCGGCACTCATAAATAGCAGACCAAAAATTGGTAAGGCCCATGTTTGCCCGTGAATACCAGTCTCCAATAAGGCATCAGACGGTGAATCTGGTTTGTAATACACGGACACCCGAGCCCCTTTTGGATATTTATTGACTATGCCTTGTGCATGTGAGGAATCGCTGGAGCCGTAGTCGCCATAGGCGACACGATTTCCCTTATGGGATGCCCCATTCACAGAGAATTCGTATAAGACATCGGCATGGTATGTCTTACTTTTTTTGCCACTGCGTGAATCGACCGATGAGTTGATTACGACCCCTTCTGTGCTGGGCCATTTTGTGCTTGCATTGGCATCTAAAATGGTTTTCGCCCCGAAGAACAGGCACGCTGCTCCGATCAAAATAAACAGCCACGGAAAGATTTTCGTGAAGAAGGCCCCCACCCTGGGTGACATTGGAAGAGAACTACTATTGTTAACGATAATATTCATCTGGAAACTCCTTTGTGACGGGCGACCTGTGTGCCGTCTTGGCTAACGAATGAAATTAAGAGGAATACCTCTTCATACATTACGACATTATACCATGCTTGATGATTTAAGCCCGGGTATAGAGGATGAAGGGAGTTGTAACGCCGAAAAGTTCCGCGTGGACAAACGATAAAGCCGTTTGCCCACCGGGCTAGATCATCACCGTTATAGCCCACCGCCCAAGCCAATGTAAACACATAGCAAGCCGAAACCTAACATTGTAATTCCACCTAAAATCGCCGAAACAGAGAACAAGTAAGACTCTTCAGGATGGTTTTTAGGGAATACAATAGTCACTTTTTCATTGAGTTCATAAGGCGACCAAGAAGGAACAAATGCGGTTTTAGCTTGACCGCTTAAATACTGACTGCTTCCGGGTTCTGTTGGATAGTAAAACACGGGTCGTCTGGCAATTTTCCGACCATTGCGTTGTGCAGTATTTTCAGGCTGTACGGAAGGGGAATAGCGACCCGCTAAAAATCCACTTACCTTACCTTGAACGGTTACGCCAAACAAGCGATTATGCACAGGAATATAAGTATCGCGGACTCCCATCCACCCAAACCATATACCTAAACAAAAAAAAGATAATCTAATGATTGATTTCATATAAACTCATAGTGTTGTTTGATCGCTCCCACGCTCCGCGTCCCTAAAGGCATTCCCACGGAGACCGCTCGTCGGTATATAAATGCTGGAAGCCCGTCATTTCGGCATGGATGCCGACAAATTCGACGGGAACGAATTTGGACGCGCATGGCGCGGGGCGCACCCCGAACTACAGGGATGTGGTGAGCCAATCTAGCGTCCAGGGAAGGCAAACTTTGACTTACTATATTGCACAAACTAAGCACTTGTACAAGCGTCAAGTTACCGTCCCCTTCGGCTTCGCTCAGGACAGGCATGGCCTAGATACCGGCATCCATCCATGCCGGTATGACGGCTTTTTTGGCTTGATGGGACTTGTTTAACGACGAGCGGAGACCGTGGAAACGATGTCATAGTTTTTTGAAAACATGTAGGTAGGAATAGCGGTTTAGCCTAGTCCACCGAATGGTTCAACTTTCCCATGCGGCGCAATACTTGTCAAGCCGCTATTGCGCCTATCGTGTTGCTCCGCCTTTGTCTTGTCGCATTTCGGCAAGAACATCATCCAAAGTGAGATGGTCGAAAAGTGCTGCTCGTTCCTCGGTGTAGTTTCCATTGCCGGTAGAAAACTGGCCTAAAAAGCGCATGGTATCAGCAGCACCGATTTCTCGGGCAAGTACATGTAGGGCTTGGCTAGTAATATCACTTAAAGATTTTGTAGGTACACTCATGGCTCAATTACCTCAATAAGCTCTAATGGAGAGACAACCAGAGTCTGTTCGGTATCTAGCTGTTTAGCTCGCCGATAAAAACGATCATCGCATGTACAAAAATATTTTGCGTGTGCTTCTACAGCACTTGCTAGATGCAAGGCATCCAATACTTTAATTCCATTGTTGCAATATATTCGGGCACGTTGTTCTACTGAATCCGAAGCTCGGATGGTTTGCTTGCTTTTCAGCAACGTTTCTTGAACAAAGGCTTTTCTCGCTGGATGCGGGTTATGATCGACTTCGTAATTCAAAGCAACGGAATTCAATAATTCCGCATAACCAGCTTCGCACCAAGCCAAGACGCCAAGAATAGCCTCAGATTATAAATGAATACGAAGGTGCGTTTGATCGTCCATTGGACGCTGTAGACAGCACATATCCAAGTAAATCCGCATTGAGACAGTCGGTCTAGTCAAATTATTGATGTGAAATAACGGGCAACGATTAATCCGTTGCCCAATCTAACAGGCTCAATGTTGAAACCCATAGAACCTTCTGATGTGTTGTTGATGGCATTTTGCTCTCTTTTCCCATTCGGCGCAATACGCGGCGGAGCCGCTATTGCGCCCGCGTTAGGCGATTGATTTTTCTCTTAGTTACCGTTTCTAAATTTAATTTTAATAAGAGAAGTGCCACCTTTTTCATCATACGCTGTTAATGTAATATCACTTGCCATTGGCTGTCCCCATGAAATAAATCTGTTGAATGTAGCGCTATTACAATCACCTGATATATCTGCTGAATACCTAGTATAGCCAACGTTATTAACTGCATAACTAGTTCCTTCTCATGTATAAGTAACAATATCACCATCAGGGTCTGAAACTGGAATTGCTATTTTTGTTGTTGCACCTATGACCTGAGCATAATTGTTATAACTAAAATTTGTAGTTGTTTTTGAATTACTTCCAATAACTGGGTTGTTGTTTGCAACCAATGAGTTACATTGGATAATGATTGGTGTTATTGCGTAGCCAAGCCATGCTGCTCTATTTTGAGGATTTGTACCCGTTGGAACAGCGACTAAATAAAAAGTATATTTTCCTATGGTCATATTTTAGGGTAATACTAAAGAATAGAAATTTGTTGCCGAAACTTCACTTAGAGAAAAATCTTTGAGTATTGGCGGTATTGTGTCTTTCCAAGCAAGATTGCCATCAAGTGACCAGATAGATCCGTCAGGTGTGACAACAGCGACATACACATCGCTTAGCACACCTCTATCATCTATTTTTTTCGGGGTATCATTTTTTGATGGAGTAATGAAACCTGACAGAGACAACGTATCACCTGGATGGTAAATATCCTTAAATGAAGCGCAATGGAGCTGATATTACCATGGTATCTTTAATGGCTCCCGCGCATTGCTCTGGTTTGAATGTCATATCTAAAAAATAGCCATTTTGAAACGCAGATGAACAATAAATGTATTTACCTATGATTCCTTCTCTAACGTATGGCGCGATAGCTTCACCAAGGAGAGAATACGCTTCTTCAACAAGAAGCACCCCACACACGGTATCTGACGATGACATTTATCCCCCTAACGACCCCGTTCAGCCGTCCGCGCGGAAGGAGCCGGAATGAACACGCCAAACGTCCACACGGGTCGGCTGGAACGGCGGGTTAGGCGGGTGGGCAGGGAGACAATGCCAGATAGTCATTGATTTTGCTCTTTTTCTTCATACGGCGCAATACGCGGCGGAGCCGCTATTGCGCCCTATAAAATTCATTGGTTTGGCAGGAAAAGCATTAGAAGTTGACGAACAAGGACCCCATGATGAGATGATTCATGGTTGTGTTGGTATGGGTGGCATCGTCGATGTATTGGTTCATATAGCCCAATTCGGTTCTGAAGTTTGGATTGAATGTCCAGCCTAGCCCCGCAAATGCGCGGTTTTGACCAAAGCCGGACTGCCCACCTGCCGGTGTCGTATTGGCGCGCACGAATACTTCATCCCAAGCGATCATGCTGAGTTCGGGGATGGATTCCAAAGAATGCAAAAAGCGAAACATTTGCCTAGGGTGTACTCGGACGGCGTTCCCGTTGCCGGGTAAAAAATTACTTTCAACCATGATTCTGTAAGTGAATATACCTATGCGAGTGGGCCAAACGTAGCGGAATCCGGGCCAAACATCTTGTTGAAATGCGGGGGATTTTCCTAGATTTTGAGTAGGAACCCAGGTGTAGCCAGCCCAAATGGTGGCCCGATCACTCAGCGAATAACCCACAGCGGCGCGCAGAACTCCTTGATACCAATGATTCCAGTCATCGTTCCAGCGGGATTGGCCTTCCAGCCAGACACGAACATTTTCCAGTCTTGGGTCAATCGATATTAAGCTGCCTTCTGCGACGATATGCGCCCAACTTCCAGCATCTTGAGTCAGTTCGTCGGCGGAGGCATTGAAGGCAAGGGATGACAAGATTAGGGTTGCCAAGGCCATTGCGTTTGATTTTATTAACATGTTTGATTATCCTGTCAAGGGTTGATGCTGACAAGTCTAGCGATATTTATGCCAAAAGCATCATTTTGTTGTATTTTAGAAGCTTAACTAAACAATCTGGGAGGAGTATGGTTATTTCAGAGACAAAAAGCTTGTTTTGAACGTGACCGCTGGTTGTTTTGCACGGCTTGCTTTGGCCTGTAAAATTATCTGTCCGATGGAAACCAACAAAACCATAAAACTTAAAACAGCCAGAACAAATTCCCACCAGCTTGCAAAATTTATCCCAAGCCATTGTTTCATGATGACTAGGCCAATCAGATGATGGATAAAGAAAATGGAAAATGTGGTTTTGCCGAGTATCATCAACCATTCCAGTCTAATCTGTTGAATCTCCATTATCCAATAGAGTAGAGAAAACAGTAGACACAGTGTCCCATACATCAATAACGTGGTGATGGGTTTTGGAATCCAGTGATTATTCAGCAACAGATCTCTTCGAAAGTCCACTATCAGTGACTGATTGTCAATCCATTGTAAAACGATAAATATAACAATTAAAGCCATACCTAGAATTGTTGAAAATCTTATCGTTTGTGAACATTCAAACCATCCTTTATACGGTCCAATGATCCAAAACCAACCCGGTATCAAGCCTAAAAACACCGCTGCCATCCAAGGCCAAGGCGCAAAATCAAAGAACAGGGCAGGGGATTCTTTAGGATGGTTTGTCACCCACTGATATAGATCGGGATAAAACCCAATAAAGGATAAGTAGAGAAAAGGGGATGATGCAAGGACTAAGATTCGGCCTAATGGGTGCTGTAATAAAAATAGTAATGGTACTGATGCAATCATTCCTAAACCAATGGTATGCAAGGCCGTTGTGCCATACCAAGGGTCTTCGGGAAATATAAGTATATTTAAGGCATAACCTGAAAGGATTATCAGCAATCCACGCCATATATACCGAAATATCTTGGAATGAATGGCGTTGGGGTGAAGTAATACGGTTTTGGTGAAGGAAAGGGACAAGGAGAAACCCACTAGGAATAACCAGATCGGCACACCTAAGGCGAGGGTATAATATATGAAATAATACCGGCTCCAACCCATATCCCCATTCATCCACCAACGGGACGTGTGGTTTAAGACCATGAAAATGACACTCAAACCACGCAACCCATCAATGAAACGAATTCGATCCATTTCCTTGGCGATAGAGTGTTATCAGCTTCCCAAATAGAACGTATGGATTATTCCGTCTTAGTTGCCCCGCCGGGGATAATCATAAATTGCGGAGTGCCGGAAGACGAATCCTCAGTATTACCCGATTTGGCTTGGCCTTTTTTGCCAGTTGCTTGTTCCGTAGAAGCATTTGCGTCAGTCGCCATTTGCTTTTGGCGGGATTTGGCCGAATGGCTTTCGCGTACCGCGCGCTCAACTTCGGGTGGGGCTAAGCCGTCGCCGCAGGCGGATAGGATGGTTGTAACAAGTATCATCGCAAATATTGTCAATGTTTTCATTGTTGATTCTCTATTTGGGTTTTACTAAGTGCTGTTACGCACGGATGGAAACGTTGCAAGAAGTAACAGGAATGCAATCACATCAAATGCATTTAGATGATTTATTTCGTTTGTGGGGGCTTGCATTTCTATTTTTTTTTTTACACTGAAAACACATCATTTGTGTAGTCTTTTGTTTAAGCCAAAATGATGAATTTAAACAAAGCGTTTTTTTAAAGAGGATACATTATGCAGAAATTGCTAGTAGCCGCCAGCCTATTTTGGGCATGAGCACTTTCGACGCCCAAGCGACTGTTTGGGATCTTGCCACGGATTTTAGCACTACTTCGAATCCAAATGGGGTATGGTCTTACACTGAGGGCGGAAATCCCATCGCTCCCATCGCTGGTGGATGGGGGAACTACAGTACCTATGATGGTTCAATTTTGAAGTTGGACGATTCGTGGGTAGGTACTCATGATACACAAGCTGGAGATGTTGTCGTCCATTCACTGTCAATCCCTTATGGTGGAGCTAGCACGTTTGTTGGGGTGACATTCACCAGCCCGTTGACCGGACTATACAACATTTCAGGACAGGCTTGGGATGCAGAATTTTCGGGTCGAAATGCCAATTGGACTCTGTCAGTCAACGGTCAATTGGTCGCAGAATACACCAACGGGGTTTATGGGCTATACCGTAATGATGCAGCCGCCCAGTTCAGCAATAATGTACTGGCAGGCAAGTCACTGAACGGTGTCAATTTGGCGGCGGGAGAGCAAATCACGTTTCTCACGCAGACAACCACTTACTACGGATATTTCATGGGTGTTAACTTGACCGTCGCCGCCGTTCCAGAACCGGAAGAATGGGCGATGATGTTGCTAGGTTTTGGCATTGTCGGCTTTCAAGTCAAGCGTAAACAAAGACTAATTTCCAGAAGCTGAACCTAAGCTTTTTGGTTTCCAAAGTGGGGCGGGATTTGTAAACCCGCCTCATATTTTTTTAGATAACCAAAGTAAGAGTGAAACTCGGTCAGTTCAGAAACTTATTATAATCATCTAGGAACCACTTATTATTTTGTATAAATATTTTACGATTTTCAAAGAATGATTCGTAGGCATTTTGAATATTATTTGTCGTTAATTTGATTCCAAACTCGATATTGGTCAATGAGGATTTGTAGGGTTTGTCAAGAAATATTTTATCTAACATGTAATCACCGAATTCATAATTAAAATGCCCGTGATCTTGCCAATATTTTACATGGTTATTTAATATTCGCTCAGTATTCAAATCGGAATACTCGTGAAAATCCCATAATTCAATAAAGTTATCGGGAGTATTAAATTTTTCAACTAAATCCGCAATTTCGTACAAATAATGCCAACGATCAATTATTTTACCTTGATTTAAAATTAACTCAGCGCCTAAAGCATGGACAGGGTAAACAATAATTTTGACTTGCACATTTGCCTGTTTAAGTTTTTGAAGCAAATCAGACAATCCAGTAAAATCATGCTTATGCGTAGGTATGTTCCAATCTGGAATAACCAAATCAATCGCAGGATTATTCATCCTATCCCCCAAAAACCTAACATATTGATGAGTATAAGATGAAAATATTTGCTCAATCATTCCTGAGTTTCCACGGTGATAATAAAACAAACCGTCACTGGTATGCGTCGGCGGTTTAGATTGATGCAATACTGTATTAATGGAACCTCGTAGAGCATCAAAGGAAAGCAGCATTGTCTTTGTGTCTACGGTTGAATTATTTTGCATTATCTGGGAACAATTGACCGAGGGTAGTGGCTCCGCTTGAATCCCTATAATCACTAATTGAAGATTACTTGTTTTCAATGAATAATCAACATTGCAATAAACTTTATTCCAATCAGCAGCCGGCTCACCAAAGTTATAGCTTGTATATTTACCCCCTTGTGTGAGTGCTTCGTGTTTCGGGTTTAATCCAACCTCAAAGAAGGAATTCCCGAAAATTACCACCGAAGGTTTTAGTTCTTTAAATATCAATGGTTTCATTTGTTTATCATATTTCTTGAACTCTGTCTTTACTGCATTGATGTTTGGTATGTAGAAGTCTCTATAATACCAAAAAGGGTCAATTATTCTGTTGAATGCCATGGTGATTGACAGCAATACAAGCAAAGACAGTATAAATGCCTTCGTGTAAGCTTTAGGGTTTATCAGTTTAAAACTGGAAATAAATAAATTCACTTAAATCACTTATGAATAATATTGAAATAAAACTTACTAGAATCAGAAATAATAGCCAGACAACGTTTAACTTCCAACTCCAAAACTGTTTTTTTTCATTTTGCGATAAAAGAACTATCTCTGTAGTATTTGGCATAAACCAACATATTACAAGCATTATACAAATAATCCATATCTCATTATTTCCGGTAAACAAAATATCGTTGGAGGAGAACTTGCTACCATGTTCAAGCATCCATCTGACAAGAAAGTCGTGATTGGACTCTTCCGCCCATTTTAGAGGTATTAGTGTCCCATTCATGCCAAGCATCCCTTTGACGATTATGATGCCAGATTCAATAGACGATGCTCTAAAAAAAACCCATGCAAAAACTACCGCTAAAAAAGTAATAATCCTTGAGATGGCAGCATTCAAAAAAAATGGCTTAAGCTGTTTCAAACCATAAGTGGAAGCCATTTTCTGAAATACATGGTTTAAGATTAAATAAAATCCATGCAACCCACCCCATAAAACATACGTCCAGTTCGCTCCATGCCAAAGTCCACCCAGTAGCATTGTGATCAATAGATTGACATGCATTCTGAAAACACCCCTGCGATTGCCACCAAGAGGTATATATAAATAATCCCTAAGGAATCTGGAAAGCGTCATGTGCCATCTTCGCCAAAATTCGATAATATTTTTGGATTTGTAAGGGGAATTGAAATTTATGGGCAAGTCCACCCCGAACATTTTTGATGCTCCGATTGCCATGTCAGTATAACCAGAAAAATCGAAATATATTTGAAGGGTGTAGGATAGTGAAGCCCCCCAAGCTTCAAATGTATTTATGTTTTCTCCACTACTTGCCGCATCAAACACCGGGGTGACATAACATGTTAGATTGTCGGCTAAAACGACTTTTTTGAACAAACCAAAAAAAAATAATGTCAATCCAGTGGCGACATTATAGTAATTTATCTGGAATATCTTCTTATCAGAAAATTGCGGCATCATTTCCTTGTGATGAAGCACAGGGCCGGCAATTAAGTGTGGAAAGTATGTCACAAACAAGGAATAGTGTACGATATTATATTCTTTCGCTTTCTTGTGATATGTATCAATCAGGAAAGCAATTTGAGTGAAGGTGAAAAAAGAAATTCCTAAGGGTAAAGTAATATTTTGATTATTATAACTTGTTCCAAAATATAAATTTAACTCGGAAATAATGAAGTTCGTGTATTTGAAATAGACTAACAGTATAAGGTTGATTGATACGCCAATGATTAAATATAATTTTTCATTAGATTGCTTTTCCGATGCGATTGAAGTTAATATTTTCATCCCTAATGTATAATTAAATAAGATAGACAAGCTTAGCAATAATAGGTACTGGTAATTCCACCATCCATAAAAAAATAAAGAAGCAATAACTAAAAATAAAATCGCATATTCATGATTTCTTTTTGCTAAGGAATAGAATGTTATGAAAGTTATTGGTAAGTAAACAAATATATAAGCAAAAGAATTAAATAGCATGTCTAACCGTCAAAAATTCAATAGGGGGGGAGAATTATAATCTCACGGAACTTGAAAGATAGGGACGTTTCGAAAGTTTCTTCACTTCAAAATAATCAGTAAATTTATAATTGTTCATATACTTGTGCAAACATGAAACGGCTTCAGGTCGCCCCTTTTACAACTATCATGGTTAAAGCTCAATCATTAAAATAAATTACCAACCTTTGCCATTAATCAACTTTCTATTTCAACTAGCTCAGGAAAGTTAGGAACTAATATCGATTTTTGAATGATTCCAGAAAAATTGAAGAAACTCATTTTCCCGTCTTTACATAGCCACACTTCTTTAGCCCCACAGGCAAGATAAAGTTCTCGTTTTTCGGTCATTTCATCATCTGTATTGCTTGATGAATGAACTTCCACACAAATTTCGGGAGCAATTGAACACTCGATCTCATTTTTAATCAATTTAACCCGTTCTTTTGAAGCCCATGCGACACCGGCGACTTTTGTTCCACGGGGAGTTTTGATCGCACATTCCGGCATCGTCCTGCCAGTTTTCAGCAAAGACCGCAGAATAAACTCAATCTCGCCCTGATATAGGGAGTGAATGACTTTAACTGCATTCATGATGATTTCCCCCCGCTCGTTTAATTCAATTTTGAAGGGCAGATTCTTCAAGCTTGGGTGTTCGCAAACCTCTTGCCATTGCATGATTGCCTCGATTGAAATTCTTTAAAGAAATAAGCCGGGTAGGGTTTGCCACCCCACCCGGCAACAGAGGGGCTATTATCCCTTCAAACTCACCAACACCTCATCCAACATCTTCTTGGCATCGCCGAACAACATCCTGTTATTATCCTTATAGAACAGCGGATTGTCCACACCGGCATAACCCGATGCCATGGACCGCTTCATGACGATGGAGGTTTTGGCCTTCCACACTTCCAACACCGGCATACCCGCGATTGGGCTGTTCGGGTCGTCTTGTGCGGCAGGGTTGACGATGTCATTTGCGCCAATCACCATGACGACATCGGTTTCTGGGAAATCTTCGTTTATTTCATCCATTTCCAGTACGATGTCATAGGGAACCCTGGCTTCCGCCAGCAACACATTCATGTGTCCGGGCATACGTCCTGCTACCGGATGGATGCCGAAACGGACTTCAATGCCTTGGTCACGCAAGAACTTGGTGATTTCATACACGGTATGCTGGGCTTGGGCCACTGCCATGCCATAACCGGGGACGATAATGACGTGACGGGATTCCTTCAACAATTCAGCAGTTTCCTGAGCGCTGATCGGTTGCACTTCGCCTTGTGGCTCGGCGCTGCCCGCTGCGGCAGGCTTAGCGCCATCTCCCGTGCCGAAACCGCCGGCGATGACCGAGAGGAAATGGCGGTTCATGGCCCTACACATGATATAGGACAGAATCGCACCAGAAGAACCGACCAATGCACCTGTGACGATCAGCAAGTCATTGGACAACATGAAGCCGGTGGCCGCTGCGGCCCATCCCGAGTAGCTGTTAAGCATGGAGACGACAACCGGCATGTCCGCGCCACCGATGGCCATGACCATGTGGATGCCGAATAGCAGGGCGAGCACGGTCATTAACAACAACGGAATCAAGCCGACACCGATGTCTTCAACATTTAAGAACCATTTGCCCAACACGATGGAGCCAATCAACAAGGCTAAATTCAAGAAATGTCGAGCGGGCAATAAAACTGGTTTGCCGCTGATTTTTCCCGCCAACTTGCCAAAGGCGATCAATGACCCGGAGAAGGTCACTGCGCCGATTAATACACCGACGAAGATTTCGACTTCGTGGATGGTTTTCTCTGCACCGACAAAGCCGGTATTGGTGTCGATAAAAGTGGCATAGCCCACTAGTACCGCGGCAAGACCAACTAGGCTGTGCATCAGCGCAACCAATTCCGGCATTTCGGTCATCTTGACCTTGACGGCGGCATAAATGCCGACGCTACCGCCCACCGCCATGCAGATCACGATGGTGAGGAGTGAGCCTATTCCCGAGACCTGCGGGCCAAACACGGTGGCAAGGATGGCAATGGTCATACCGGCGATGCCGAAGTAATTGCCTTGTCGCGAGGATTCCGGGTTGGAAAGGCCACCCAAACTCTTAATGAAGAGTATGGTGGCGATGATGTATGAAATTGTGACTAGTCCTACTGACATGGTGTGATCTCCTGTTTATTTCCTGAACATGCGCAACATGCGCTGAGTGACCCAGAACCCGCCAAACATGTTGACTGAGGTTAGTACAAGGGCTAACGCGGCCAAGGCGGTGAGCATCTTGCCGGGCGATGAAATCTGGATCAATGCGCCAATCGCGATGATGGAACTGATGGCATTGGTGACAGACATCAAGGGCGTGTGCAGGGCAGGGGTCACATTCCAAATCACCATGTAACCGACGAAACAGGCCAATACAAACACCGTCAGATGTTCCATGAACGCGGTAGGCGCGCCGATGCCGATGCCGTAAACGGCAAAAGCTGCTAGGGCGATTAACAACCCATTGCTGACCACAGAAGGCAGCTTAAAACCTTCCTTTTTTGGTTCGGCGGGTACTGCCGAGGCGACAGGTTTGGCGGGTGCGGCGGAGAGTTTTGGGGGCGGTGGGGGATAAGTGATGCTCCCTTCTTTGATGACCGTGGCCCCGCGTATGACTTCATCCTCCATATTAATGTCGATGATGCCGTCTTTAGTCTTGCACAATTCTTCCAACATGCGCAGCAAGTTGGTGGAATAAAGGTTGCTGGCTTGGCGGGGCAGACGGCTAGGCAGGTCGGTATAGCCGATGATCGTCACACCATGACGAACCACGACTTGATTCGGCACGGTCAACTCGCAGTTTCCGCCTTGCTCGGCGGCGAGATCGACAATCACGCTGCCCGGTTTCATCGATTCCACCATTTCGGCAGTTATCAAACGCGGGGCGGGTTTGCCGGGAATCAACGCGGTGGTGATGATGATGTCCACCTCTTTGGCTTGCTTGGCGTACATTTCGCGTTGGGCTTTTTGATAGCCCTCGCTCATGACTTTGGCATAGCCGCCTACGCCAGTGCCTTCTTCCTTATAGTCCACATCGACAAATTCAGCGCCCAAAGACTTCACTTGGTCTTTGACTTCGGGGCGTGTGTCGGAAGCGCGAACAATGGCACCCAGGCCATTCGCCGCACCGATGGCGGCTAGACCGGCGACACCGACACCGATGATGAAGACCTTGGCAGGTGGCACTTTACCTGCGGCAGTGATTTGACCGGTAAAAAACCGACCAAACTGATGCGCGGCTTCGATGACCGCCCGATAGCCGGCAATGTTCGCCATCGAACTCAAAGCATCCAGCTTCTGAGCGCGGGAAATGCGTGGAACCATATCCATGGCGATAATACTAGTTTTCTTTGCCGCCAGTTTGTCCAACAATTCTGGGTTTTGACCCGGCCAAATGAAGCTAATCAGATTGCCGCCTTCACGTAGCAAGTCCACTTCACCTTTGCCAATGTTTGGGGCGCGGACCTTGAGTACGATGTCTGAAGTGTCGTACAGGGTTTTGGTGTCATTGACAATTTCAACCCCGACTGCCTTGTATGCCTCGTCGTCATAGTCGGATGCCGCGCCGGCGCCACTCTCAATAGCGACCGTGAAGCCTAGCTTTTGCAGCTTGTCCGCCACTTCCGGCGTGGTTGCGACTCGTTTTTCTCCATCATGAGTCTCTCTGGGTATGCCTATTCGCATGGTTTATCTCCTCATAGTTGATAAAGCACCGCTTACAGCAGTGCAGCTTGTTTACAAAACAACTAGAGAAGGTTAATCGTTTTTGGGCGATGGGGGAAGACTAAGAAGGTAAACTGACTTGATTCAATTGGTGTCTTTGTTGTCGCCCAGAGGTAGCATGGCGAAAGTTAGGAACTGATGTTACTCGATCTTCAAGTTTTTAGAGGGTTTCACCCACTTGAAATCAGAAGGAAAGTATAATCGTCATCTTCCGAAGATTGACTATTCTGGTGGACAGCCATTTTTAACCAGCCATTGCC
>CAIOOA010000256.1 GCA_903859815.1 uncultured Methylococcaceae bacterium
CACAACCAAGGCGGAAGGCACTTGTAGGTTTTGCGTGAGCGATTCGCCATACTCGCCAAACACCCCCGGAAGCAGTTTGCAGTCAATCTCTGGCGTAAGGCTTAAGGTGTCGAACAGAACCGGCTCGCCCCATGGGTCATCTTGCGCTTGGTTTTGTTCCGTCTTCGGCGGTTGTTCGCGTCTGGTTGGGTGAGGCGATTGCGGTTTGGTTGTGGTTGGGCTAGGCGGTTGCGCCGTCTCGATGATGGTTTTGATTGGGTTGGCGGTCTCGGTTTCATCCAGCATGGTTTATCTCCCTAATGGCATTGGCGTAATCGTTGAAATCTTGGCCCTCGATTGGTGGCAGTGCCACATAACCCCCGACTAATGCCGCCGCTTCTTCTGCTTTCTCGATTCCGGCGCACCGGCCATTTTTATCGGGCTTGTCGTTGTCCGCACAGATGACAATCTTCGCATCGGGCAACGCCGCCCGTACTGCTAAGGCGACAGGGGGAAGGTTGCCAGCCGAAAACGCCACAAAGCAGCGGTAGCCGGTCGCCTCATGGACACTCGCCGCCGTCGCATAGCCCTCGCAAGGGCAAACCGTTCCCGTGCGCTCGCCAATCCAATGAAAAAGGCCCGTAACCCGCGCACCCGGCAAGAAATCCTTGTCCCTCCATTCGTTGCCCAATTGGATTTTTCCGGGGAAGATCGCTTGAACATTCCACAATTTGCCGCTTAGATCGCGCATGGGAACAAGCAAAACGCCCTCAACTCGGATAGTCTCAAAGTGTGTGCCATCGCCGCCGTCGTTGGGATACACTCGTTTTTCCCAAACCCGCAACAGCCGCAACCCATACGCGCCTACACCCTTGCGGATTAAATAGGCATGTGAACCATCGGCAGGACGGGCAGAGTTCCACAATTTCAAGGCCCACTCCGCCCGTTTGCGGTGTCTGGCTTGGGTCTCGGCTTCGCGTTGCGCCTTGTGTTGCTCAATCTCTCGCCGCCGCGCTTCACGCTCGGCAGGGGTTAGCGGTTGCTGGCTTTCTGGATACCATGTCCATTGATTGCCCCGCTTCATATCGGTTAGATGGACGTTTCGCGGAAAATCAGCATGGACAAAAACCCGAATGGGTTTATGCCCTTTGCGGTCTTCCGTTGCCCCCACATAATTAACTCGCCCGTCGAAATGCTTCACATCGTCTCGAATCTCAAGCCCAAGCTCGGCAAAACAAGCGGCCTTGGCTAATTCCCAAAGCTCGAAAGGAGGGATATAATGGGGCTGTCGGTTTTCGTGTTGACTCTCTGAAACCCCGCAAGGCCCGCCAGCCAAGCGGGGTTTATGTTCAACGGGTTTCGCGTTCATCGCAACCTCCTCCCACTAATCGCCTAATCCCTGCCTCAACGCTAAGGGAAGTGCCGTAGATTTCCAACAGGGCGCTACTACAGAGATTTAACGCCCCCTTTAGGTTGCTATGGTCTTCCGGCTTATATTGGGCAATCAGATATACCGTATCAACAATGCTGGATAGCCTATCGGTCAACCCGCTTTGTATCGCTAACAGGTTTGTTAGTGTTGGGGTTTCGGTTGGGTTTGGAAGTGTCTCGCCTTTTGCTTGGGCAGATTTTGGGCGGATTTCGCCCGTGGCTTGGCTAGGGGTGTTCATTGGATAGCTCCTATGTGCTGAATGGAGCCGTCAAGGTCGCTTTCCACGGCGATTGGGTGACGGCTTGAACGGGGGTGGAAAACCGGGACATAGGAACCGGCCAAGGACGAACCTTGCCCCGCCCAAGCCGCCATAGATGGTTTTTGGGCGTAAAAAAACGCCCAACATGGCGCAAGTGCGCCTATATCAATCGGGTTTCCACGCCCGACCCTCGATGCGTCGAAGGCATGGGCATTGTGCGGCCTTTGGCGTTGAATCGTCAAGCGTTTCATGCCGCCCTCCCAAGTGTAAGCGGTTGACAGTTCCGCCACTCTTGGGCGAATTGTGCAAGCTTTTGTTTTCGGTCGTCACGGTTGACACGCTGCGCCAGCAAAACGGCGTTACGTTCCTCCAAGGCGGTCATCAAGGCCAATTGTTCAGCGTCTAGCGTATCCCGCTCCACGGCTTTGAATTCGTCAATCACAAGCCAATTCAGCAGTTTGGCCTCGTTCTGGTAGTGGTATTCCGAGGTTTCTTTGCCATCTTCTAGCCGCACCATCCGCAAAACATTATTCATAAAACGAAAGGACACCGCCGACATGTCCCGCGCCCTTAGCCGGTCATAATAGGGATGGTTGCCACGAATCAAGCCGTCAATCTGGCAATCGCACCAAACCGAAAAATCAGGCGATAGCCAGCGGGTAAAGGCCACGGCAAGCTTAGGGTGAAGCCAAGTCCCACCGTTCTTGCCGCGCTTAGTCTGGATTAAATCCCCGGTTTTCCGGGTATTTAAGTGTGTTGATAAAGCCCCCATGTAGTCTTTCGTTTCTTGGTTTGCAAGCCAGTGGTCAACACGCTTCCCAAATTTTTCAGCGGCAAGAGTGGCGTTGAACCAACCCTCCCCGGTGAAACCCACGTCCAAGCCTTGATAATCAAGTTTAATAATATTGGTTGCCATTTTTATCGCTCCCCAATCACTTGCAAGGCGTGAATGAATTGATTTTCTGCATTGCGGCAACAATCGCCAACGGCCTTGCAAGTTTCTTTATCAAATACCGTTGCAGAGTAGAAATCATCCTTTAGCGTTACCGTTGCATTTCGCAAGTTACGAAGGTCATCCAAATACCCTTGGCGGAAACTATTACTTACTTTAGAATTGGATTCGATATTCATATAGCCAACTCCCCTCGGTCGATTTTTTTTTTCAAATCGTCAATTTCACTTCCCCGCCATAATGCCGTGCGGCCAACATGAACGGGTTTGGGGAATATTCCGCTTTGGATTCCGGCGTACCACTTGGAACGCCCGAAGGGAAATATCGGTTGTATGGGAGGTTTGGCTTTTTGATTGCCGATGATTTGCGCAAGGCGGTAATACCGCGCTTCTACTTGATTTCGATTTTTTGTATCCACTTGTAAACTCCGAAATGAACAGAAAAGGAACTAAACAGCTAGTTCCGGTTGATTTCGGATAATTCTAGTCACAAATGGTCAACGATTGCTGGTGTAACGCTTTAAAATCAATCTATTATGACAAAACTATGATCTTTCTATGACATTAGAACGACTTAATTATGACTTTTTTTTCGTTTCATTTTCAACTAAAAGACCATCAAACGAAGACTTTGAATAGCGTTGCGTGGCATCCTTGGTTAATAGCCGCGTGTGATTGGCAAGGTAATGCATTACGCATTCCCGATTCCATCCTCTCCCACTCCCGCTAGATTGCTTACAGGCTTTCAATTCTGGTTTGTTGGAGGCATTATGAAGCAAATTCTTAAGTTGATCTGTGTTGGTAACAAGAGGGCTTAATTGTTCGATTAGCGAAGACCTTTTGCTGTATTTCCTGTTATCAGTATCCCCGCCTTCCCGTTGCCGGTTCCCAGCTTCCGCCCCTCCCGTGGCTTGTACAAGGGTATCGCTAGGGCTTTCATAGGTGAACGGTTCCATAAACCGCTTCCATTCTCCCGCAATCAATCTATATATACCGCATTGTTTCTCTTTTCCACTCTTAGCAGACTCTTTTGACCTCATTTTCATCTTATTATGAAAGGCAAAGGTTTCCCATTGCGCTTTTCCTAAAATGTCAAAATAGCCCTCTGATTTCTCTTCAAGAAAATCACACAATTCTCCGGCAACGATTACCCGCAATTCGCCTCCATTTCCGCCAAATTTATCCGCCTCTTGTTTAAGCGTTTGTATAAATTCATTAACCTTAGCCCTATACTTGGCATCAATGCCAGTTATGACTTCAGCACTGTCAGAATGATTCAAGAAACTCTCCACTCTTTCCTTGTCCATGCCATTTGACATAAATTGGGCTAATCTATCTTGATTAGAAAGGGTTTTCGGGCTTTCTTCATGCTTCTGGCTATTTTGCAAAGCGCAAAATTCAGGAATTTCCTTGATATGGCTCTCGCGGTATAGAATCACGGGCAATTTTTGCCGCCGCCATGCGTTATCCTTCGTTTTCTCCTCATCATCGTAAGATGCCCCGATAGGGTCATCCCACCAGAAAAAAATACCAATTTCGATGCATTTAACGACAAGGATTGACTTCAAGTCGCTTTCACTAACACCTAGGCTTGCCGCATACGCTTTGACCCATTCGTAAGAACGGTATCGCTCAGGTTCCGAGCGGCTAAATGCCTTCAATTCCTCAGCCGAAAAATATAGACTATGCAGCATGTCCAATATATTGGGCGGCGAAGATGGGTCAGGTTTAAAGTGTTCCATATAAGGCCAGGTTGCCACCTCCATCCCCTTATCTTTAAACCGTCTTGCATTGCGATACTGGCAATTCCACACATTGATTAACCCATCCCTCAACCATAGGAATATCTCCACGTCACTGACTTGGGCGGTTTCCATATCGGCAGGGAAAAGGCTTTGTAACAAGCGTCGTGCCTGAATATAGGTGATGTAGGTACGTTCCAGATACTTTGGTGCGTCTTTGCTTTCCAATTCCTTTGGCCCTTCATCCCCCCACCAAGGCATGACATTGAAACGGACTGGTTCAAAATAGCCTTCCTTGTACATGTAGGCCATGATGGCATCCTCAAGCCGCACCGTCAGCCCCATCTTAAGCAACCGCGCCCACCAATCCGGGTCATTCACTGCACCTAGCCACAAGGGAATAACCGGCTTGAACACGCTGCCACAGTCAAAATTATTCTTGCTGGCAGAAGGCCACGGCTTGAACTTAGGCCACATGAGGACTTCATCCCCACCATAGTCATACAGTTTTAGCCGATAATCCGGGTTTAGGTATCGGTAATATAACCAGTTATCCCCTCTAATGCGTCTATGGAAGACTTTCCAGCCTTGGTGAAAACATGGAAGTAGGTTAATTGGCTTGAAAACGGTATCACGATCAAAGCACCGCTTGCTGGTAACAGGCCACGGCTTTAACCTTAGCCAACATTTGCCTACAGCCGTCGCATGTGGGGTATCAATGGTTTCCCTAAGCCATTGCTTGCGGTAGTAGTCATAGATGCCATCTTGCCAAGTCAACATAAAAAACACCGCTTGTTTTGGCGGTAGGCCGTAATGAGGTAACTGGCGCTTGCGGTTGTGGAATGTCTCGACGGCTTTAAGGAACTCAGCAAGTTGAATCACGGGCTTTGGTTGCCATTCCTTAGAATCCGTTTGGTTTGAACACATAAAGCACCTCTCTCGTGCCAGTTCTCAAGATGGGAGCCAAGCCACGCGGTTGAGATGACCGCTATTCGCCCCGTCGGGCTAGGCTTGGCAATTGGTTGAATCGTTTCTATCGGTACAGGCCGTAAAAAACCTCAGTAGATTTCAATGCAAGCCTTCCCCTCTTGTTGTAGCGTCCTTTCAATTGCTTCCTTGGATTTGAGCAACAGGTGAATAACCGCCGCCTTGGTTTGGTTGCCCGTCCTAAGCCAAACAATCTTAGGCGGTTGCCCATGCAAGGTGCTTAAATCCAAGTAATCGGCATCGCGGGTGACAATCACAAAGCCGTTTAGCCTGGCATATTCCCATATCGCTTGGTCGTCGGCTTGCTCCATTCCGATCAAGGCAACTTGAGTACTTCCGGGGTAGGCTTCAAGGATGAAGGGAACTATGCGCCGGGATAGGTTTTCATCCAGCAAGAGCTTCATGAGGCTGGCAAACGCCCTAGCGTCCGTTCTCTGTCCGCCGCAAAACTCAGGCAAGCGTAAATGTCCGCTTCGGTCAGTTCCGGGAAGTCTTCCACGATCTCGGCGGGCGACATGCCGGAAGCCAAATGTTCCAGCACGTCAGACACCGTAATCCGCAAGCCGCGTATGCACGGCCTACCGCCGCGCTTGCCGGGTTCGAGGGTGATAATTTGGTGATAGTCCATCGTTGTGCCTCTGGTTTGGTTCTATGATGAGGATTTTTCTGCCATGTTGGCGCGGGGTGACAACAGCACCACATTACTTGCCGAATCTTGCCCTGCCAGCAAGCTTTCCAGCAAGGCCAAGGCGCGGCGCTTCTCGTTCAGGTAATCGTGCATGTCATAATGGCGGCTCTGGATACCGCCAAGCCCGTGGCTTTGCAATTGCGCACGGGTTTTTTCGGTGGTCTGCATACTAGCCAGCAAGGTTTCCACGCTTCGCCGCAAATCGCCAAAGCGCACCATTTTTGACACGTCGCCACTCGCAACCAAGGGCTTGACGATGTTTTCACGAAAACAAGCGGCTAAGGTTTCCTCCCGCATCGGCTTGGTTCCGCCCGTGCTGGACAACACATAACCGCCTGCGTGTAACGCCATCAACGGCTCAAGCTCCCGGCGCACGGCATCAGTAATGGGCAAGACATGCTCCCTTGCTTGGTTGCGTCGGCCTTTCGGGTCATGCAGCACAAGCAAGCCCGAATGAAAATCAAGGTCGGCGGTTTTCAGCCGCAACAATTGCGTAGGACGCTGCCCACCTAGTAACAGGCACAACCGTAAGCCCGCGCCACTCACCCCGCCCAAGCTTTGCATACCTTTCCAAACGGCTTGCAATTCGGGCAAGTTCAAGGCGGTATTACGCACCTGATTGAATTGGGACAGTGAAGCCAAATCCGCCGCAGGATTGGTGTCCAAATTGAAGCCGTGGAGTTCTGGCGGGATGGATGGGTCAGTTTCCGCCCGCAACGCCGCCGCGTAAGCCGCTCGCAGATAAGCCCGCAGTTTTGCCGCTTGCCGCCCATGCCCCTCAGCCACTACTTTGGCAACGATCTTTCCCAAATCGCGCCGGGTCAGGCTTGCCGCCTTCGACGCGGCGAGTTCCGGCCATGCGTCAAGCACATCGCGCTTGATCGAAGCCCTTACCAGTTTGACACTATACTTGCCTTGGCGCTCCAACCACGCAACATACCCGTCCAGCAATGCAGCCAAAGTGCATTGCTCCCGCTCGATGCGCTCCCGCCGCAATGCCTCGGCCTCTAAGAATTGTTGCTCGTCAAGCCACTCCCGCAAGTGTGGATGATGGTATGCAAAACCAGACAGCCGCTTGGCTTCGGCCCGCGCATCTTTAAGCGACAAATTACCGGACATTCTCAGCGTGTCGCGCTTACCATCCGGCAAGGTATGGCGGAAGTAATAAGCAACCGCCCCGCCTTCTTTGATTCGACGGGCAAGGAAAGTCCCCTCCCCACGGCCTAATGATTCGGAAAGCCAAACCCCGGCTTTTAGGTTTGTAATCTGTTTGTCTGTGATACGCGCCATGCATTTAGTCCCTTGGTATTGCCATTGGTAACGGTGAAAATCCCGTTGCCGTTCGGTTGCCGTTTGTCGGCGGCTAGGGGTGGATTTTAGTGGACTTCAAGGGACTATGCAAACTATAATTATCAATGCCTTGAGATATTTTCCGGCTACCGTTGGACGCTGGTAAACTCCATGTCGAGGGACTTAAAATCCCTCGCCCTAACAAGCGTGCCGGTTCGACTCCGGCCCGAGGCACCAAACATGACAAAGGCTTGCAGCGATGCAAGCCTTTTTTATTGCCGTAATTGATGCAATTTTGATGCAGCCATAAAAAAGGCATCTAATCTTTCCTCGACTTTGGCCTTTTTACGCCACTGCCGCGAGTTGATCCAGCAAGGCATCCCAGTCACGGCAGGATAATTCCAACCGGTCGCCGCCGGTTTTGGAGTTGACGAAATACTTGCCCG
>CAIOOA010000257.1 GCA_903859815.1 uncultured Methylococcaceae bacterium
ATTGAGGAAGCGCAAAGTGTTGACTATCCCAACTTCCCGTACTAGCGCATTCGTCGCACGGCGGTTTAATTCCGCAATGGGTTGGATTTGTGCGTTCATGATAAAACCTCTTGAAAAAAGCCAAGAACAGATTCCAGCTTGCAGGCAAGGCCAGACAAAGCGGTCTTTTTGTTTAGCAACTTGTCATCACAAGTCACAAAGAAGTCTACTCGCTTGATCGGAGCAAGTGCCACATGTAAAGCATCAATGGATCGCAAACCGGATACTTCGAGGGACATGGCCTATGAATCGACTGCAAAAGTTGTGTCGACCCGCTTCTTGGCAAACGTTCGCACTATGCGGTCGGCTCTGATCGTCGAAGGGTCATTGCAAGCAACAGGTATCAAGATAAATTCACATGGTCTTTGTTTATCATAAATCATTCAACTCGAATGATTCGCTTCATACCTCATGGCATCCCATGTGCCATCATGAATCTACGAAAATTGGAATAATGCCAGACCAAGTACGCCCATTGCCCCACTCAAGAGATAATTCTACATTCAAACGGCTATTTGTAAGAGTATTGGAGCGAATTGTCAGATTTAAAATTCGCCTTACAAAATGAAGAGGTGCGATGTTAAAACTATTTAAAACTTCATCATTTAAAGGGATAAATGAAAGCCTAATAATTTCAAGCTTAAATAATTTTGACATTAATCGCAGGTCGGTATTATATTGTTTGTAGTAATGCGAAATCAAAGACCCATGACTTTCATAATACTTCATTTCACCCTTCTTAATACTCAGGCATGTTGATAACTTTTGTATTGCTGCATCTAGTCCATCGACTAAAGCTATATCACCATTAGATGAAAAAATGCCCCCGACATTATTTAATGCAAGGTCTGATCCCATCAAATTGGGATCGGTTGGTTTTGGCTTGTTTTTAATCGAAAAACTTAGAGTATTGCCAAATTCAATGTCACTTCTTAGTTCTATACTAGTAATTATTCTAGCATCGCCCTGTGATTCAACTACGACAAATTTGTCACTTGAAGGCATATTTTCAAAAGAAGAAACATATCCTCTTAAGTCCTGAATTTTTCCAATAACTGGACTATTGATATTGAATTCCCACTTTTGTGGACTGACTCGCTTCCAATGTGAATTAAAAATTAGTGACGACCCAATTTGCAGCAAAGTAGATGAATCTTCGATATATTGATTTTTTGAACACTTTAAGGCTTGGGCAGCAAGACGTTCAGCTTCATATTTCCATTTAAGTAGTGTTTCGCTTGAGTAATTTTCAAAATCAGCATCTATCAGATTTCCGTGATTACGACACATCCATATTCCATTGGTAATGTGCTTTCGCTCATTAGGCGACATTTCTTCTCTATATCTAGGTCCATTTTTCGCTGCTGCATGTATGTGAGCAGCAATTCCATTATTTATTCGCTTTGTTGCATCTGTTGCATTAGGGCCAATTGTTATCTGGTTACAATCCGGAAAAGAACAGCGCCAAGCAACTCGCTCAGCA
>CAIOOA010000258.1 GCA_903859815.1 uncultured Methylococcaceae bacterium
CGGGTGGGCAAGGAGGCAAGGCCGGGGTTTCATGGGTTTTTCCTATTTGCTTGTTAAATTATCTTGAAAACAGGTAGGGCGGAATAGCGGTATAGCGTATTCCGCCGAATGTTTCAACTTTCCCATGCGGCGCAATACGCGGCGGAGCCGCTAATGCTCCCCCCACGAATGCGCTTTACCGCGTTACGAATACGCCTTTACCGCTTAATGCAGCATTGCATTGGGGTCTATGCAGGGTTGCATTGAGGTCTATGCAGCATTGCATCGAGGTCTATGCAGCATTGCATCGAGGTCTATGCAGCATTGCATCGAGGTCTATGCAGCATTGCATTGAGGTCTATGCAGCATTGCATCGAGGTCTATGTTGTATTGCATTGAGGTCTATGCAGCATTGCATTGAGGTCTATGCAGCATTGCATCAAGGTCTATGCAGCAGTGCATTATGGTATTTCGTTGCCCCTTTGCGCCTGTGCATTAAACTGATTATGTTACGGGTTGCCGACTGGCATAGTGACATGAATGAAGCATTCTTGCCTCACGCAAAGCCGCAACGACGCAAAGTTAAGAAAGAAGGAGGCTTGTGGTCCCTAAGTATAGAATGCTCTCACAGCCTTTGCAGCTTGAAAACGACAAATCCGGCATATTAACTGGTTAGGCATGGATTTGCGTAGGATGATTTAAAAGTTTGCGGGTGTGGCAGTGGCGAGGTAGAACCCATGAGCAACTCCAAACCTCTTTACCATTCTTTAATGCCTCCTCATACGTCTCACCATGGGTGAGCGCATACGGCCCAAACTCAGGAAGGGAAGCGATATAACAACAGTCCTCGTCCGACCACTGAGTAATAATGCTGTAGTGAGTTTTCATTTCTGATTGGGCAAACTATAATGCCGATTGCTTACGCTGACTATCTGTTATGGAATCCGTATAGGATGTGCCGATGAAGAAGGCGCATCATTCACGATTGACGGGCTTAGTAGTTCAGCCAATCCTCCGTGTCTCAACATGTCCAATAAGGGCCAGAACCCTCAAAATCAAGCGAGATGACGGGCGGTGAGGAAGTCTTCTTCGGCCATGTCGCGCAAGCCGGGCAGATCGGCTAAACCGACAAACCATAGCTCTTGGCGTTGCTCCTCGCCTAGTTCGGTATGGTCGAGTTTGAAGTGTAGCGAGGGTGCTTTGTCGTTTTTCTCGGTGTGGATGACTGACGACAGGTCGGGGTAGTTCTGTTGTTCCCACGACCAATCTACCATTTCACCCGCACGGGCATGGGCGCGTAGGCGGTGGACGCGCAACACGCCGTCGCCTTCGTAGCGTTCCCATCTCGCATCAAACCATGCCGCCGCCGCCCGCCAATCTTCTTGCTCGGCAGCTTGCAACAAGGCGGATTCAATCAGTTTGGCGCTGCTATCCGGCAGGTTATGCAGTTCTTGCCGCGCCCGCGCCAAGCCGCCGTTGGCTTTGCGCCGCCACACCGTGGTCCGGCCCAAGCCGGGGGATTGCGACAGGTCGATACCGCTGATGTCGGCCAGCGCGGACAGGCTGCCGCCGGGTTTTTCTTCGTAGGGTCTTAATTGTTTCAACCGGATGGGTTGGCCGCCCTTGGCGCGGCGCAGGCGGTCTCGTATTTTGTCCAGCATGGCTTCATTCTTCGGGTCGTCGTGGTCAGCCACAAACTCGGCCCACAGCAGCGCTTGCTCCGCCTCATCCAGCCGATTCAAGTCGATCAGTGTGTCAGTCAAGGCATTGTTCAGCACCGGATTGTCGTTGAAATAGCCCTGCGCTTGGCGATACACCTGCACGGCCAGTTCTAGTTGCCCGCTGGTGCGCAGCGCGTGGGCTAAATCAACCCAGCACACCGGGTCTTTGGGAAACAGGCGGATGGCTTCACGGTAGACCGCTTCGCCCAAATCGGCTTGACCATGCAATAGCAGGGCGTGGGCTAATTTGTTGTGGCGGTAAACGTCCTGGGGAAAGCGGCGGCGGGCATGCCATAGCACCGCCTCGGCCCGCCGCCAATCACCTTCTTTTTCTAAGGCTTCCGCCAACAGGCTCCAAGTGAACGGATCGCTGGGTGCCCATAATGCCGCTTCGTGGGCCAGTTCCCGCGCCCAAGCCGGATCGTGGTCTATGATTCGGTCGCCGAGATAGCAAAAAGCCAAGACCAAATCACGGCTGTCCCCACTTTCATGGCAGTAATGGCGATGGCGATTTAACAGCGCATCCAAATGCGGACGTACCCCTAGGTAATCGGTCTTGATGCGAGGTAACAAAGCTTTGAGTTCATCAACATGAGGCGCTTTCAAAAAGCCTTTACGGATTTCCCCACCCGTCTTGAACGCCAATGGATAGCGCTGATCCAACCAATTGCGCACCGGACCCGAAACCTCCCGACCGCCCAAGACCGCACGGAACTGCCGCCCCCATGCTATCTCGCTCATCGGATATACGGCGGCGAGGAAATCCAATTCGTCCAGCCACAGCTTGCCTTTCTGCTCTCCTTGCCGCGCCAAGGCTTCGGCAAATTCCAATTCGCCACGCAGCAAGGCTTTAGGCAGGCCATGCTCCAGCGTGCCTTTATCGTCGGCGGGCATCTGCGCCAAGCCCAACAAGGCGTGGCGCACATGAACCAAGGGCTTGCCGCGCTTGACGATGCCCAGCCAAAGCGGCAACAAGTCGCGGTTGAGTTGGCCGTGGGCCAAGGCCACCAGCAAGGTCGATTCCGGGTCACGGCTGGAGCCGAAATAAAACTGCCGCAGCCAAAGGCGCAGGCTGGCGCAGTGTTCCGCGCACCAAGCGCGGGTGTTCGGCAGCGGCAACAAGACCATGGCACGAAATGCTTCCACCAAGGCGTCGGCATAAGCCTCACCGCTTAAATCGGACGGCACGGGCTGGTCTTGATGGTCTTGCAGCCATTGTGTCAACACGGCATCGGCAAGGTGGATTTCATCCGGGCGCAGCAGACGCTGCAAAGCTTCGGCTGGCCGTGCGCGGTTGAACGGGCCTAGGAACACGCTTTCGGTGAGCAAATCGTTCAGCGCGGCGGCGGCATCATCCGCGAAACTTTGCCGCCACCGTAACACCGCCGGGCTTTCGGCGACTATTGCATTCACGATACGACACTCGCTAACTGGCCACCGAAATCCTCGCGGTCATATTGCAGCCGCAACCATGGCAGATGGAAACTCCGCGCTCGTTCCAAAGGCATGGCGACCGGTTGTTTGATATAGCCGACGCGGTAGAAATGTTCGGGTTTGTAGTCGAGCAAAGGATGCAAGAGTTCAACGCCCATGCGGTAATCGTTTTCCGCATCGACCGGACTCAGGTTCAGCGTGTGGCCGTAAGGGCTTTGACCGCAGCCGTCGGCGGGCTTGGGGCTGGGATAAAAGAACTGCGACATCTTACCGTCCAAAACCGTCGGCACGGCGGGATGGCCTTGCCCTTTAAATGCGGCGATGACTTCGCCAACGGTGTAGCGCATCAGGAAAATGGCAACCGGCTCGCCGCCAACGCCGGGATCGTAATCGCCTAGTCCTAAGCGGTCGCGCAGACGCTCGGCCCAATCCGGCCCATCCTCATCGAGAATATCCTCCACTTCCAGCAAGGTCGTGGCGTATTGCGGGCGCTGGTCGCGCTCGAGATTCCAAGCTTCGGCGAAGCGTTCAAGATAAACGCGGGCAGCGTCATCGCCTTTAGCAAAGGCGTCGATTTTGGCTTGGATTATCTCAGGCGAAGCACCGGGTATCAGGCTGCACGGCCAAGCGGCATCTTCCACCCGGACCAGATAAAGCTCAGGTTTGATTTGGCGTAGGCGGTTGAAATCGTTTTCGGGACGAAATGTCCAAGGTCGGCTGGTTCTGCCCCGATCCAGTTGCAATTCTTTTTTGACGTAATTGGTGTTGTGCCGACGCTGCCATTCGTTGAGACTGGCAATCGGCTTGTTGCCTAAATGATGGTTGTATCGGGCTTGGCCTTCCGGCGCGAGACGTTCGTCCAGCAGGAAATTTTCAATTTGAGCGCGTTCTTCCCCATCCATTGTCGTGTCAGGCAAGCGGTTTGCGAAATAAGATTGAAGATTGGGGAAAAGATTACTGTCCATTGCCGCCCAGTGTTGATTGAAGGACTAAAACGGGATATAGAATCAATGAATTAGATTTAAAATCTTTGCAAATTATTTTGTACATGCTACACCTAATTTGTCTGACAGTAAACCTAAAGACGAGAGCAAAGCTTGCCTCGCCTTAACATACCCTCACAAAGCAAGCCTTACACCACTGCATCACGTTTTTCGCGTCTTGAATAATCCTACCGCATCCTCGCTACGTGGCGATTGTGCTATGGAACGATTCCTTAAGCACATGGAGCTTGATACTGGGCTACGGGTATCGAGCGCTCAATGGCAACGGACTTTCGCAACGCCTTGATACGCTCTATCTCATGCATCGTTTGCGCTGTGAAGTAAGATTCCCCACAATGCGGACATGTCCATAGCGGTAGTTCTTCAATTACTAATAACGAACTTCCCCGACCGAAACTCCGGGTCACTTGGCGCATATGCACACCCGGTTTGCCACAGGAAGCGCAGAGTTGCTCAGAGGAGGTAGGCGGTAATGACGTAGAGCTTGCCCGTCGGCCCGATTTTGATGACCGCTTCGGTGTGTCGTTTGAATTAGGCATACCTCAAACGTCGTCCTTTCGGTTCTGGAATCGGGTCGCCAAACTCTATGGCGGTGTCTAACCATAGCTGTATAGCTTCTTGTGCATTTGCCAATGCTTCGTTTGGAGTTGCGCCATGGGCCATACAACCGGGCAATTCAGGAACATCCACAACAAAGGATTCATCTTCCTTACTCCAATATATGATAGTTTCGTATTTGTGCATATTCATCTTTCCGCCAGATTGAGTTTCAATCTACTCGATTTATAATGGCTTTGCAACATGCTATCACCAACCTAAGCTCACCCACCAAAGACCATGACCACACCCCACGACGAACTAGACTTGCCAATTATTTCAGCCATCACCTTGGATCATTACAACCAACGGGCGGAGGATTTTTGGGAAGGCACTCGCGACCATGATGTGCGGCAGAATATCGAGGCATTATTGCAAACCCTAGCAGGCGAACCGCCCTATGCGATACTGGATTTTGGTTGTGGGCCGGGGCGTGATTTGAAGACATTCGCCGATTTAGGCCATGTTGCCATCGGCTTGGATGGGGCTTTGCGCTTTGTCGAGATGGCAAGACATTATACTGGCTGTGAAATCTGGCATCAGGATTTCTTGACGCTGGATTTGCCGAATGCTTATTTCGATGGCATTTTCGCCAATGCCTCGTTGTTTCATTTGCCTAGCGTTGAGTTGCCTAGGGTATTGACGGAATTAAGGGACAGTTTAAAACTTAAGGGTGTATTATTCAGTTCCAATCCTAGGGGGAATGATGAAGAAGGCTGGAATCGGGGTCGTTATGGGGCTTATTACTCGCTGGAAACTTGGCGGCGTTTTTTATCAGCAGCAGGGTTTGAGGAATTAAGCCATTATTACCGGCCTAGTGGCCTGCCTTTGGAACAACAGCCTTGGCTGGCAAGCGTTTGGCGTAGAATCGGGTAAAACAAAAGTTCTTGAAATAGGGCATCAAATTCATTTTATCCAAGGCTTGATTTTCTCTAGCACCTCTTCCCGCGTGAATATCCCAATTTCGACATGGACAAGATTACCTTCAGGATCAAACACGGCGGAAATCGGCAACACACCGGCTGAGTCGCCTAGTTTCTCGGTCAGTTGCCGACCGCCAATACTGCCATCCAACACGGGATAATTGATGGGCTTTGCCTTGATGAAATCCCTTGCCGCATCTGCTTCGTCATCGGTCAACACGCCTATGAATTGCAATCCCTTAGTCCCAAGCTCATTTTGCAGTTTGATGAACTCGGGTATTTCCTCCAAGCACGGGGGACACCACGTTGCCCAGAAATTGACGATGACTACCTTGCCTTTCCATTCTGTCAAATGATGGGGTTTACCCTGTAAATCGGGGAACGCGATTTCCAGATCAGACTTGGCAACGGGAGGGGTATACAAACCATGTTTGAAGTATATGCCACCTGCCAAGGCCAACAAAGCGACGAATATTACTAGGAGAGTTTTCATTAGCGCAGTAACTGTTGCAAATGCCCTAGAAATTCATCCGGCCCTTTGAACCCGACCAGACGGTATTCCTTTCGTTCCTCACCTTGAGGGTCAAAGAACAAGGTCGCAGGAGGACCGAACAAACCAAAGCGTTGCAACAAAGCTTGGTCATCATCCGAATTGGCGGTCACGTCGGCCTGTAACAAGACTAAATGATCGATTTGTTGTCGTACCCTAGGATCGCCAAAAGTTTCCTTTTCCATTTCCTTACAGGACACACACCAATCGGCATAATAATCCAACATCGCCCAACGGCCTTCTGCTTTCACCGCTTGCAGGGTGGCTTCCAGTTCGGCAACGGTGGACACGCGCCGGAATGAGATTGCGGAAGACTTGGTTTCAGAACATGCCCCGCTGGAAATAGTCCCACGCATGGGTTGCAACGGATCGCCGCTGCCATTCGCCACACCAATCAGCATCAACACGCCATAAGCCAACATCGCCACACCAACGCCTTTCCACAACTTGCGCCAACCCGACGCGCCGGGCGGCAAGGCATCCAAGGCATTCAAATAAATTGCGGGAATAATCAACAGCAAGGCCCAGAGGAATAAGGTGACTCTGGCTGGCAAAATACGGTCCAACAGCCAAATCGCAACCGCCAACATGCCCACGCCAAAAACTGCCTTGACGGTATTCATCCAGATACCTGCTCGTGGCAGCAGCTTTCCCGCCGACATGCCGATGACCAGCAAAGGAACACCCATGCCTAGCCCCATCGCAAACAAGGCCAAGCCACCCAACACGGCATCGCCAGTTTGTCCTATATAAATCAATGCTCCGGCCAATGGCGCTGCCATGCAAGGGCCGACGATCAGTGCCGACAAGGCTCCCATGATGGCCGCGCCCATCAAAGTGCCACCTTTTTGCTTGTGGCTCAATTCTGACACTTTGGATTGTATGAAGCTCGGCATTTGCAATTCGTAAAAGCCGAACATGGACATGGACAAGATTACGAATAAGGCACTGAAACTTCCGATGACCCATGGGTTTTGGAACGCTGCTTGCAAATTGCCACCAAATAAACCGGCTAACACGCCAAACACGGTATAAGCCAATGAGGCAGCCAACACATAACTCAATGAAAGCATGAAAGCACGGAGCGTGGTGATCTTATGACCATGCCCAACGATGATGCCTGACAAAATGGGGATCATTGGGAAAATGCAAGGGCCGAAAGCCATTAACAACCCAAAGCCAAAGAAACTGGCGGCAACCAGCCATATCGAGTCATTTTTTAACGAAGCGGCAATTCGGTCTTGTTCAGCCACCGGGGCTTTTTTTGTTTCCGTCTTAGTGACCGCCGGTGCTGGCTTCATACTGGCATCCACAGCGGTAAGCGCCAAGCTGACTGTCTTTTCCATGGGCGGATAACAAACCCCCCTTTCCGCACAACCTTGGAACTTAGCTTGCAAGCGGATAGTCACCGGGCCTTTCTCGGTGCGTATCAATGGCAAGTCGAAGCCAATCGAATCATGGAATACTTCCCTAGGACCCTCTTCTTCCTGCTTGATCACACCCCGTGGAATGTCATACTGCCCCAATTCCACCCCGGCATTATCCAACAAGGCGAATTGAAAGCGGTCACGGTAGAGGTAATAGCCGGCGGCTATCATCCAATCCACATGAACCGTGCTGGCATCCTTCACGTCGGCATTGAAGCGGAATGCTTGGTCTGGCGGCAATAGTTTATCTTGTCCCAGCCCTTGGAAAGCTTGACTGAGTCTAGCAAGCGGGTTGCTTGCTGAAAATTCGGTGGGCGAGGAATCGGCTGCTACAGGCTCAGGCAAATTCAACTGAACCACCTGCTTATGCGGAGGGAAGCAAATGCCAGCATCGGCGCAACCTTGAGTCGTCACCTCCACATCACCCGTGTGAACGGTCGATTGTTCACGGTTGATCGGCAACGCAATTTCGATGTGACCCCGATAAATTTCCATATCGCCGAAATTGTCATCATGCTTTTTTTCGCCTTCGGGAAAACGGGCAGCGCCCAGCACCAAGCCCGGCGTTTTTGAGACAAATTTGAACTTGGCTCGATATAAATAATAGTCCGGCGCAATATCCCAGGCCATGACCGCTTCGTCGGGCGATCCGGTGCGAACATTCAATGGGTAAGCTTGTTCAGGCGACAAAACATCTCGCAAGTTATGAGCTAGGGCGATACCATCAAACCCCAGCGAAACACTCAATATCAGGACTAAGTAGCGGAAGAAAGCCATTGACTAATCCAATTCAAATAATCGGGAAGACCGTGATTGATGTCTATCGCAACAATTTCGGGAAGTTGATAGGGATGGCGCTCACGCAAGGCCGTTTCAAGCTTTGCATAAACCGCCCGTTCTGTTTTGATGAGCAAGAGTGATTCCGAGCCGGTTTCGACTTTGCCTTCCCAAGGATAGATCGAAGTCACGCCAGGCAGGATATTCACACAGGCAGCCAAATGATTTTCGACCAAGAATCGGGCTAAAGATTCAGCGGGTTCACCGACAGGGCAGGTGGATAAGACCAAACAATAATTTGCATCCATTAATTAAGCCTACTAAACTTCATACACTTGGAATAATGTCGCAGGTGCCATTTAAGTTCCTAAGGAATTGTTGACAAAAGGACTGAACAGAATGCCTTACTCAAGGTAATACGGAATTTTGAAATCATTTTAAACGTAGAGAGGTTTTAATGAACATAGCGCAAGGGCTTTTGGTGGCTCTTTTGGCACTTCCCATACTTGAACTTTATCTGTTAATTCAGATAGGCGGGATGATCGGCTTCATTCCGACACTCATCCTACTCTTCGGCGCAGCCGGCTTAGGCACTTATTTGCTGCAAACCCAAGGCTGGAACACTTGGATGCGACTCCAACAGAGTCTGGCTAGGGGCGAATTGCCTGCCACTGAACTGGTCAATGGAGCCGTAATCGTTGCCGGTGGGGCTTTGTTGTTATTGCCGGGGTTTCTTTCCGACATCGTCGGTTTGCTTTGCCTAATTCCATTGACCCGCCGCTTGATCGCCGCATGGCTGGTGAAAAGCCGCTTGGGGCTAAAAAATGTAGCCCCTAGCTCCCCCAATGAACCCAAAGTGATTGAAGGGGAATACAAACGCGAAGACTGAACAAACGGTCATTCCCACTTCATTCAAGCAATCTGGATTCCGGCGATCCATGCCGGAATGACGGGTTATTGCAACAGCATTGACCTACCCCGATTGGGTCGAGGACATCCTAAGCCTCCGCAAAACGTTCTATAAGAACAAAGCGGCCAGCCGTGACAATCAATGCTCGTGGCTGTGACCACAGGTAGCTGCCGGGGGTTCGTTGGGGTCCACTGTACTCTTGTTCAAACCAGAATAGGCAGGACACCAGCGGGAGAAAGCGGTGTACACCACGAAGCCACCCAAAAACAACAGTGCAATATTGCCTAGAAACACGGAAATCAATAACAATGCACTGCCCCCCCAATAGCGCATTTGCCGCTCTTTCAGTCCAATATTGACTTCTTTGTGCAAGGCTCTCTTTATATCAAAACTCATGGCTACCTCTCCAAATAAATTGTAAGTGATGGAATTTTGCGGCCTGAATGAAAATTGCGCAAGCCGAATCGTCCAAACAAGTCATTCTATTAGGCTTAAACGCTCTTGTCGATTCTACATCGGCAAGCTTGACAAACTATTTTCGAATCTGCAACTTTCGAAAATCCCCATCCTTCAAACGCTAAAGCAAAAGTTAATGGCTGAATGACTGGACGAACACCGCCTCTTTCGGCTATAGTTTTCTACTATGCTTACCGATATAAACTTAGACGAACTCGCCAAACGACTGTCATTAGCCGTCCCCCCCGGTCTTTCCGCTGTGGGCGTCGACTTGGACAAGACTTTTCACGCCATACTGCAAAGTGCATTTGAAAAAATGAACCTAGTCAGTCGGGAAGAATTTGAAGTGCAAAAAGCCGTGTTAGCCCGGACTCGTGAAAAACTTGAAAAGTTGGAAGCGCGAGTAGCTGAACTGGATCAACGGATTCCAGGCCCGTAAACCTCACGGGCGGCAGGATGCGATGAGTCTAGCCGTTGTCTATACCCGGGGCCGTGAAGGCATCGCGGCCCCACTGGTCACAGTGGAAGTTCACTTATCCAATGGGCTACCGAATTTTTCCATCGTAGGCTTGCCTGAAACCGCCGTCAAAGAAAGTAAGGATCGTGTTCGCGGTGCTTTGCTCAACTGCCAGTTTGAATTTCCCCAACAACGCATCACCGTCAACATGGCCCCTGCCGACATCCCCAAAGAGGGTGGGCGCTTCGACCTGGCCATTGCCCTAGGCATTCTTGCCGCTTCCGGTCAACTACAAAAAAAATCCTTGGAAAAAATGGAATGCTTGGGGGAATTGTCCTTAGGGGGCGAATTACGGCCTGTGGTGGGCGCATTGCCAGCCGCCATTCAAGCCAAGCAGATGGGCAGGCAATTGATCCTGCCCCGTGAGAACGCCGCAGAAGCCGCTCTAGCGGGCAATGTGGAAGTCATCCCCGCCATGCACTTGTTGGAGGTCTGTTCCCACCTTAACGGCCAGCGTCGCATTGAATTCCAGCCGGAAACCCCTCCCGCTGCCGTGACCTTGGAAACACCGGACTTAGCCGACGTTCACGGTCATTACCAAGCCAAGCGGGCCATGGAAATTGCCGCTGCCGGCCGCCACAATCTGTTGATGTTAGGCCCACCGGGGACTGGCAAATCCATGCTGGCCTCGCGCCTGCCGGGAATCCTCCCGCTACTCAGCGAAGAAGAAGCGTTGGAAAGCGCCGCCGTGGCTTCGGTCAGCGATGTGACTTTCGACCCTCACCACTGGCGAGAACCTCCTTACCGCAGCCCGCACCATACTGCATCTGCACCCGCCATGGTTGGGGGAGGCAGCAACCCACGACCCGGCGAGATTTCACTTGCTCACAACGGCGTTTTATTTCTTGACGAATTGCCAGAATTTGACCGCCGAGTACTGGAAGTGCTCCGCGAGCCGCTGGAGACCGGCATCATCACCATTTCTCGTGCGGCGCGGCAAGCAGACTTCCCTGCCCGCTTTCAATTGATCGCCGCGATGAACCCCTGCCCTTGCGGTTATTTAGGCGACGCATCGGGCCGCTGCCATTGCACCTCCGAGCAGGTGCAGCGCTACCGCGCACGCATTTCCGGTCCGTTGCTGGATCGCATCGACATGCATATCGAAGTGCAGCGCGTATCTCATGAAGTATTGAGGGCCGGTAGCCCCGGCGGCGAGGAAACTAGCGCAACAGTGCGCGAACGGGTGATACGAGCTAGACAACGGGCTGTGCAACGCGGCGGACATGCCAATGCCCAACTAAGCCCCCAACAAATCAAACGCTTCTGTGCGCTAGAAGACAAGGCTCAAAACTTGTTGGAACGGGCGGTGGACAAGCTGGGCTTGTCACATCGCGCCTATCATCGCATCCTCAAATTAGCCCGCACCATCGCCGACCTTGCCGGTTCGGAGAACATTCAAATCGCCCATGTCAGCGAGGCGGTGTCGTATCGGAAATTGGACAGGGTGCCGGGAGGGAGATGACGATGTAAGTACTAGATCATATTTCTTTTAACATTGGCTACTTCACACTTCCAGCAATGCTTGAATTACCTGCTTTAAAAGACTGTTGAACGACTACTTATGCCCTTAAATATTAGAGGCATGCCTTGACCAACAATGCAAGGTCTGCCCATCAATAACTTAATGAGTAACTTCAATGATAATTCGTTACAATTGCTGTTTACACCTAATGATCTACTGTTTAATTAAAACTTTTTCATATCCAGTACACTTCGCTTTTAATGCATATTTACCATCAATAAAATCAGTAGATATACTACATTGCCTATCTTGTACTGTGCCAATTTTTTTCTTATTATTCATGTATTTTTTGTACGCTTTGATTTCAGACAATATAGCCTGTCTGTTTAGTTCTTTATCTTCAATAGTGATATTTTGATTATTATCATTGCAATTAGCATTAGCTAAAGCATATTCAATAATTTCTTTAATTGGTTCCACTGTAAAACTAAGCATTGAACCTATAGTTCTGCTTTTTGGGATACCATTTTCGAAGTTTATATCTATGCTTGTTGCATTAGTTGATGATGCTACTGTGATGTTTCCAACTTTAATGGTGTGTTCAGTAATATCAATTCCTGACAAAAAAACAACCCCCTGTTTTTTAACACAAAACGGCTTCCAAGAAACTTTAGTTGCGGTTGCGGTTGCATCTTCTAAATCTACATTTTCACCTGGCTTCGCTGGCCAGTATTGATAACTATTATATAACTCCCAATCTCCTTCAAACTTTTTACAAGCTTCCATATTTTCATCTACTTGATTAACAGAAGAATCTTTCTTAAAATAATCAACAATCTTATCAAATAAATCTATACCTACACCAATGCTTGTTTTTTTTTCATCAGACAAAGCTATATTGCTAAATAATATAATTATAAATCCAGTTATGAATATCTTTTTCATAAATTTTTTGCAATAAAATGTATACTTACATAGAGTACATATAAATAACCCATAAAATCTGGGATGATAACAACTTTTTTGTTCTCCTATTAATTCAAATAATTAACCTATTCATTTGGTTAAGGCAAGTAGCTTTTCGAAAACAATATTCTGTAGGATGTAATTCAGAAAAATTAGGTGGCTTAAAAGCCACCTAACCTTATATGTTAACATTAATGCAACACCTACTCCCCACCCTCCGCCTGTCCTTTCGGCGGTTTCCGCAACTTAATGCCCAACTCGCGCAATTGCAATTCACTGACCGGGGCTGGAGCATCGAACAGCGGACACCAGGCCGATTGAGTCTTGGGGAAGGCCATCACTTCGCGGATGGAGGACGCACCGGTCATCAGCATCACTAGGCGATCCATACCGAAGGCAATGCCGCCATGTGGCGGTGCGCCATATTTCAACGCGGTCAGCAGGAAGCCGAATTTGCGGTTGGCTTCTTCTTCGCCGATGCCGAGCAGGTCAAACACGGCACTTTGCAAATCGGTGCGATGGATACGGATTGAGCCTCCGCCAAGCTCCGTGCCATTCAACACCATGTCATAGGCGCGTGAAAGCGCCTTGCCGGGGTTGGCGACCAGTTCTTCTTGGCTACAATTGGGCGAAGTGAAGGGATGATGGATGGCAGTCCAACGATTCGCCTTGTCATCCCATTCAAACATGGGGAAATCAGTGACCCACAAAGGCTTCCAACCGCGCTCGACCAATCCACAGTCATGCCCCAGTTTGACGCGCAACGCACCCATGGCTTCGTTGACGATTTTGGCTTTGTCAGCCCCAAAGAAGATCAAATCACCGGTTTTGGCCTCGGTACGCTGCAAGATGGCATTGATCGCGGCTTCAGGCATGAACTTCAAAATGGGTGATTGCAAACCTTCCAAACCCGCCGCCAAATCGTTGACTTTGACATAAGCCAAGCCTTTTGCCCCGTAAATGCCGACGAATTGGGTCAGTTCGTCGATTTGCTTGCGGGACAATTCATTGCCATTAGGCAATTTCAACGCGACCACGCGACCATCCGGGTCATTGGCTGGCCCTGCGAAAACCTTGAAATCCACAGCCTGCAAAAGATCAGCCACGTCCACCAATTCCAGCGGTATGCGCAAGTCCGGCTTGTCGGAGGCAAATCGGCGCATGGCTTCGGCATAGGTTAAACGAGGGAAAGGATTGGGCAGAGGCTCATGCAGCACTTCGTCAAACAGCTTGCGGATCATTTCCTCCATGACACCCATGATCTGGTCTTCATTCATGAAGGACGTTTCGATATCAAGCTGGGTGAATTCCGGCTGGCGGTCGGCGCGCAAATCCTCGTCGCGGAAGCACCGCACCACTTGGTAGTAACGATCCATCCCCGAAATCATCAGCAACTGTTTATACAATTGAGGGGACTGTGGCAAGGCGAAAAATGCATTCTCGTGGGTTCGGCTAGGCACAAGGTAATCTCGCGCACCTTCCGGCGTAGCCTTGGTCAAAAACGGGGTTTCGATCTCATAAAACCCCTCATCATCGAGAAAGCTACGCAATTGGCGGGTGATGTCCCGACGCATCCTGATGCGCTGTTGCATCAAGGGGCGGCGCAAGTCGATATAGCGATAGCGGAGCCGAGTCTCCTCGTTGACCTCAATTTCACTTTCCACCGGGAAAGGAGGCGTTTCCGCCTTGTTGAGGATTTCCAAACCGGTCCCAAACACTTCGACGGCACCTGTAGGCATATTGGGGTTTTCCGTTCCCGAAGGACGGCGGCGGACTTTACCATGCACTTTCAGCACATACTCGCTGCGGGCACTCTCGGCTAATTTGAAAGCTTCGGGTTGATCGGGATCAAACACGACCTGCACCAAGCCCTCGCGGTCCCGCAAGTCGATGAAAATGACCCCGCCATGGTCTCGGCGGCGGTGTACCCAACCACAAATATCCAATTCCTGCCCCAAATGGGTTTCGTTCAATTCTCCACAATAGTGGCTGCGCATAAGCTGTTCTCTGTTATTGTTACGGGAAAATAACCGAAATATTACGTTCTGGCAGGACTGTGTGCAAGTTCATATCAGCAATTAAGCAATTCATGCCCTAGCCAGAAGGGTTTGCCAGCCAGTTTTTTGCAACACCATCGATAGGGAAAATCAGCCCTCGGTGCTGGCTGAGGATTTGGATGCACTTGTCGATGAGGAAGCCTTGGCTGTCTCCGTACTGGTTGCCTTAGCCCCTTCCCCGGAAGACGAAGATGAACTGGAAGAATCCGACTTGTCACCCGCTATATTTTTCTTCTTGCCCCCGCTCTTGAAGTCGGTTTCGTACCAACCCCCACCCTTCAGGCGAAAACCCGCAGCGGAAACTAATTTGTTTAGATCCGGTTTGCCACATTCCGGGCAAAATTTGAGCGGTTCCTCGCTGATTTTCTGGATCACTTCCAATTCGTGACCGCAGGATTTGCATTGGTATTCGTAGATGGGCATAGTCTCGCTCCTTATGAAAAATTAATCGATAAGGATAACATGGAGAGCGAATTGTGATTTTTCAAGTGTCTAAGGAAGACTGACTCAGTTTAAACGCTACCCCGGCCGTCTGATGTGTTTGCCTAAACACTGAAATCCACAGGCTTGAAATCTATTGGGGTTTCCATTTCAAAGGCTTCGTCTTGTATTCTGGCGAGATACAAACCCTGGCGCAGAACCCTGTCTTTAAGTCTCTCAGGAATATCCACTGCCGCCAACATGCCAAACAATTTTTTACCTTTGTGCTCGGGGAAAAACTTCGGGAAACGGCGCAAAATATCGAGCAATTGCGTGATGCTGTCCTCACGCAAATGACTCTTCACTTCAACAATGTATACCGAGTTAACCTCGCCATTTGCATAAGACAACACGTCCATCTCTAAACACTCGCCATTTTTCCACGCTTGCAAGTGTGGGCTGACGACATCCATATTGAACTGCTGCCTAAGGATTTTGTTCATCGCTGGAAGTGCCAAACCTTCGGTGAAGCTGCCGAATTTGTTCCCCAAAGCACCGATTTGCTTACCCAATTCACGGATAAATCGGCCGGTTTCCTTCAACTCCTGAGCAGTTTCCTGTTGAGATTTTGACAACTCTTTAATGATCTCATGCAATTCAGCCCAATTGGGGGCTTCAGGGTTAATGATTTCGCTCATGTCATTTTTGCTCCTGTCGTATAGTTTATCTTACCGCCACGCCCTTGTATTATAGAGATTTTACATAGAAATCCCTCCTATGACCCGTTTGACCCTCATTCGTCCCGACGACTGGCATTTGCATTTGCGCGATGGCGCTGCCTTAGCCTCTATTGTAAGCCATAGTGCCCGCCAATTTGCCCGTGCCATCGTCATGCCCAATTTGAAGCCTCCGATCACGACGGTAGACGAGGCTCTCGCTTATCGTCAGCGGATTTTGCAAGCCTTGCCTGATGGGACAGCTTTTGATCCATTGATGACACTGTATTTGACCGAAACCACACCGATTTCGGAAGTCGTGACAGCCGCCTCCAACCCGCATACCTATGCATTCAAGCTTTATCCGGCAGGGGCAACGACCAATTCCGATGCAGGGGTTGGGAATTTGCAAGGCATTTATCCAGTGCTGGAAGCCATGGAAAAGCATGACATCCCTTTGCTGGTCCACGGCGAAGTCACCGATCAGGACATTGACATCTTTGACCGGGAAAAAGTCTTCATCGAGAGGGAATTGGAGCCGATAATCAAGCGGTTTCCCGCATTGAGGATCGTACTGGAACATGCCACCACCCGCGATGCTGTCCTATTTGTCCGAGAAGCAAGTGACAAAGTTGCCGCGACCTTGACCGCGCACCATCTGCATTACAACCGTAATGCGCTGCTGGCGGGTGGCATTCGTCCACACTTTTACTGTCTTCCCGTGTTGAAGAGAGAAAATCATCGGCTGGCTTTGGTGGAAGCGGCCACGAGTGGAGAGGCCAAGTTCTTCTTAGGCACCGACAGCGCACCCCACCCGAAGTCGCTAAAAGAATCGTCGTGCGGTTGCGCGGGCTGTTACACGGCACATGCCGCGATTGAACTATATGCCGAAGTATTCGATGCTGCCAACAAACTGGAAAACTTGGAAAAGTTTGCAAGTTGCAATGGTCCGGCCTTCTATCGCTTACCCAAGAATGGGGAAACCATCACCTTGGAAAAAGCCAATTGGGAAATACCTGCCAGCTATCCGCTAGGCGATGGCAGCGTATCACCCCTGAAGGCATCCGAAACCATCACTTGGAAAATGCTGTAGAAACAATCCGCAGCCATCTTTGATGATGGCTGCGGGTTTTATTAGATTTTGGTGCTATTTGGATTTAGCGTTTGGGCTGGCGTCCACTTTTTCCATTTCGTCCATCTCCTTTTCCAACAACAAATCATCCTCACTTCTTGGAGGGTTGCCATCATGGATTTTATAGTTACGATCTTGGAAATAGGCGTTACGAATGAATTCGTAGCGATCCACCGATGCTTCGTCGACAATTTTGGAAGCGGTCAATCGATCTGCGCGCATGTCGATGGTTTTAAGGGATCCCGTAGCGTAAGGCCAAGCAGCCGGTGAAACCCAGTTGATCGGATTGGACATGGTATCCCCCGCTATGCCGACAACACCGCGTGGTGTACTCGGACCCACCAAGGGTATCACTAGGTATGGACCTGAGGGAATCCCCCAAAAACCTAAAGTCTGATCTAGATCTTCGTTATGCTTGGGCAAATCAAGCTGGGATGCCACATCCACCAGCCCTCCTAAGCCGACCGTGGTGTTGACGATGAGCCTACCAGTATCCATGCCAGTCTCTTTTAATTTAAACTGAAGCAAGTCATTGGCAATCACCGCGATGTCATCCACGTTGCTGAAGAAATTGGAGACACCATGATCCACGAATTTCGGGGTGACGAATTGATATCCTTTCGCGACTGGTTTCATTACATAATCGTCCAAATGATCGTTGAAGCTTTGCACGCCACGATTCCAAGTCTCCAAAGGATCGCGTGGATCACTGCTGTCAGTGGTGGCGCAACTGGATGTGATGAGAGCCAAGCCAACCAGAAAGGCTGATTTAAGCTTAAAATTGAATGAATATTTTGTCATTTCTCTGTTCCTGCTTGATTTCCCCGGAATTTAGGTCAGGATGTTAAGGTAGGTGGTGTTGTTTGTTAGAACCCTCAACCCCAGTGACCCTTCAGTTTAAACTAAATCTTATGCCTGTAAATATAATTCCAGAGTCGACTCTAGTCGAGGAAAAAATCACCATTATGTCAATGAACTCCGAAAAGCCCCTAATTTCCAAGCGTTTTCGCGGATATTTGCCAGTTATCATTGACATTGAAACATCGGGTTTCGACCCCGTGCGCAATGCAATGCTGGAAATTGCCGCTGTCATACCAGAAATGGACGAAAACAGCAAGCTATTGATACAAGAGATACATTCTGCCCATGTCATGCCCTTTCCCGGTGCAAAACTGGAAGAATCGGCCCTCGCATTCAATAAAATCGATCCATTCCATCCCTTCAGGTTTGCCTTGCAAGAAAAAGAAGCACTGGAAAAAATTTTCCTGCCCGTGAGGGCTGCTGTGAAGCGCAATGGTTGCACAAGGGCCATCTTAGTGGGCCATAACCCCGCTTTTGATTTAAGCTTCCTCAACGCGGCTGTGACCCGCACTGGATTGAAGCGAAACCCATTCCACCCTTTTAGCAGCTTTGACACGGCAACTCTGAGCGGACTCGTCTATGGTCAAACCGTGCTGGCAAAGGCGGCGATGGCGGCCGGCTTACCTTGGGACAGCCAAGAAGCCCACTCAGCGGCCTATGATGCCGAACTGACAGCAAAGCTGTTCTGTGGCATCGTCAATCGCTGGGAAGATCTGGTATCGGCTGTCACAAAATAGTAAAGATTCGTCCAAAATCGAGTGTCAAGCTTGCTTGGCGGCTTTTAGCTTGGCCTGCAATTCACCTGATTGAAACATTTCCAGCATGATATCCGAACCCCCCACCAACTCTCCGTTGACAAACAATTGTGGAAATGTCGGCCAACTGGAATAAAGTTTGAGGTTTTCACGAATCTCTGGATCGTCAAAAATGTTGATGGTAGCGTATTCAACATCACATTGTTCAAGGATCTGAATGGCCCTTCCCGAGAAACCACACTGGGGGAAATCAGGGGTGCCTTTCATGTACAACAACACTGGGTTAGACTCAACTTGTTTTTTGATGCGTTCGATGACATCCATTACAATTCCTCTCTTCTGGCTTTGGTAAATCCCTAATAAAATATCAGAAACTGCCCGGCAAATTAAGCCTCCAAGCCAAGAGACTTGCCATAAACAGTCAAATCGCCCGAAATAAGCAACCAAAACAGCGAATTTTGACTTGTGTGCCAGTATTTTTTCCCTATAATTACCGCCTTGATTTTTAGGCAGTCGAACTGACTGCCTTTTGTTTTTTCGAGAAGTCTTATGAACAGTCATATTATGCCGACTTATGCTAGGCTCCCTGTCTGCTTTGAACGGGGTGAGGGGGCTTGGCTTTGGGACACCGATGGTAAGCGCTACTTGGATGCCCTTTCTGGGATAGCAGTGTGCAACCTAGGCCACGCCCACCCTAGAGTGACTGCTGCCATCGCAGCGCAAGCGGGAAGATTAGTCCACACGTCCAATTTGTACCGAGTCGGTCTGCAAGAAACCTTGGCCGATGAACTGACCTTGGCCGGCTATATGGACAATGTATTTTTTTGCAACTCCGGGGCCGAGGCCAACGAGGCAGCCATTAAACTGGCGCGCAAATATGGACATGAATTGGGCGTGGAATGCCCTGCCATTTTGGTGATGGAAAGCAGTTTCCATGGGCGCACCCTGGCGACTTTGAGCGCGACAGGCAATCGCAAAGTTCAAGATGGCTTTGAGCCACTGGTCAGTGGCTTCGTGCGCATCCCTTACGACGATGCGCAAGCCGTGGAAGCCATAGATGACCCTAATGTTGTGGCTATCTTGGTGGAACCCGTGCAAGGCGAGGGAGGTGTGCGCATTCCCAAGCTTGACTACCTCAAACGCTTGCGCGAAATTTGCCACCAGCGTCGGTGGCTGTTGATGCTAGACGAAGTGCAGACTGGCATGGGTCGCACTGGTTCGCTGTTCGCCTACCAACAGGCAGATTGTTTGCCGGATGTCTTTACTTTGGCAAAAGCATTAGGCAACGGTGTCCCCATTGGCGCTTGCCTCGCCCGGGGAAAAGCTGCCGAAATTCTGACAGCGGGCAAACATGGCTCTACGTTTGGTGGCAACCCATTGGCCTGTTCAGCCGCTTTGGCGGTGTTGACAAGCTTGCGCGAGGATAATCTTATCTCACGCGCCGACCAACTCGGTTCGGCACTTGCCGAACAGTTCCGTGCTGAATTCAAGGAAAACCACCATGTGACTGATGTGCGCAACAAGGGTTTGATGATCGGCATACAATTGGACCAACCCTGCGGCGAACTGGTCGCTATGGCATTGGAACAGGGCTTACTAATCAATGTCACCGCCGAAAGCACCATCAGACTGTTACCGCCCTTGGTTTTCACTGACGATCAAGCTGAACTTCTAGTGATGAAGTTGGCTAACATCGTTAATACCTATACCCATAAGACCACAGATACAATTAAGCAATTATGAACCCGCGTCATTATGTCACTTTCATGGATTTAAGCAGTGCCGAGATCCGTAGCCTGATCCACAGGGCCATTGAGTTGAAACGGTCAAAGGGCATTTATGAACCTCTGAAAAATAAAGTTTTAGGCATGATTTTCGAGAAGTCATCCACCCGCACCCGGGTTTCTTTTGAAACTGGCATGATCCAATTCGGTGGTGGGGCGATTTTCTTATCGCCTCGCGACACCCAACTGGGGCGCGGCGAACCGGTGGAGGATAGTGCAAGAGTTCTTTCGCGGATGGTGGATGCCATTATGCTCAGGACTATCTCCCACCGAACCGTCGAGATTTTTGCCGAACATTCGCGGGTTCCGGTAATCAATGGCTTATCCGACCGATTTCATCCTTGCCAAGTATTGGCAGATATGCAGACCTACTTTGAGAAACGCGGTGACATACTTGGCAAGACCGTGGCTTGGGTGGGGGATGGCAATAATATGTGCCAAACCTATATTCATGCGGCCCAACAATTGGGCTTTACGTTGAATATTGCCTGCCCCGCAGGATATGACCCAGAACCGGAATTGATCGAGCAAGCGGGTTCTTGCATCAGGCTAAGCCGCGACCCTATGGAAGCCGTCGAGGGTGCCAACATGGTGGTCACAGATGTTTGGGCCAGCATGGGCCAAGAAGAAGAACAGGCACTGCGTGCCAAAGCCTTTGCCAATTATCAAGTCGATTCCAAACTGATGGCAGCGGCAGCGCCAGATGCTTTGTTCATGCATTGCCTTCCCGCCCATCGTGGCGAGGAAGTTTCAGCCGATGTCATTGACGGTCCGCAAAGCGTCATCTGGGATGAAGCCGAAAACCGTCTTCATGCCCAGAAAGCATTGCTGGAATTTCTGATGACCCCCGCATAGGCATATATTTTTCATCCACAAATTGCCCGGTCACGAACATTGGTGATTCTGGTAGAATTGATGGAACTCACACTGTGTTGAAGGGTATCCGCTTGAATAAATTCCTGTATGCCGTGTTATTGTCCGTCTGTTTCGAAGCAGTCGCAAACACCTCTGTATGGATTGTCGAGAAAGCTGACCAGACCGATAGTATTACCGTGCAAATGCGTGCCGGACCAGGCAAAAAAAACAAGCCACTCAAACCTTTGCAAGTAGGCACTGAACTTTTCATTGTCAAAGGCAGTGCCGAGAAGAGTGGATTCACCAAGGTCATGGCAGAAACTGGCGAAGTGGGTTGGGTGGAAACCCGTTACCTAACTAAAACCCCAAATTTCACCGGTCAGAAAACGGAAACACAGCAAGCCAACCCACAAGGAGTGGCGAGTGGAACAAAACCTAAGACAGTTGAGGAATTGACCGCCGATAACGCCCGCTTGAACAGCGAAATCATCACCATACGCCAAGCATCCGCCAACGCATTGCAAATACAGATTGAGCGCGACAAGCTGACCGAAGACAAACGATCCTTGGTCAGCGAAGTTGAAATGCTCAAGCGTGAAAAATACGCCATGGACACCAACGGTAAACAAAACTGGTTCATGATAGGTGCTGGGGTACTGTTGGCTGGCATCGCGCTCGGCGTAGTGTTACCTCGTTTGAGTTGGCGCAAAAAGAACAATTGGGAAACGTTCTAAGCTATCGAATTAAAATCTTTATTCATTGAGGCATTTAATATTAATGACTAACAAAACCCGCCAATTTTCCTCCCTCGTCGTAGACGGCATGGAACGTGCCCCTAGCCGTGCCATGCTCTACCCTGTGGGCTTCACTGACGCTGACTTTAAAAAGCCGCAAATCGGCATCGCCTCGACATGGAGCATGGTCACGCCCTGTAATATGCACATCAACCGGCTAGCCGACGATGCGGCAAGAGGGGTGGACGGGCATGGCGGCAAAGCCGTGGTGTTCAACACCATCACCATCTCCGACGGCATTTCGATGGGAACCGAGGGTATGAAATACTCGCTGGTGTCACGGGAAGTTATCGCCGACTCGATAGAAACCGTGGTCGGTTGCCAAGGTTTCGACGGGTTGGTTGCCATCGGCGGCTGCGACAAAAACATGCCCGGGTGCATGATTGCCATTGCCCGGCTTAACCGTCCGGCAGTGTTCGTTTATGGGGGCACGATCCTTCCCGGCTGCCATAACGACAAGAAGCTGGATGTCGTTTCCGTGTTCGAAGCCGTCGGGGCAAGGGCCAATGGCAAGATAGATGATGCCGAACTCAAGGCCATCGAATCCAAGGCCATTCCCGGGGCTGGTTCTTGCGGTGGCATGTACACGGCCAACACGATGGCTTCAGCCATTGAGGCATTAGGCATGAGCCTACCCGGCAGTTCCGCACAAGCCGCCATCTCCAAAGACAAGACATTGGATTGTGAACGCGCAGGCGAGCAAGTGGTTAAATTGCTGGAGCTAGGCATCAAACCCAGCGACATCATGACCAAGAAGGCGTTTGAGAACGCCATCACGGTCGTAATTGCCTTGGGAGGGTCAACCAATGCGGTGCTACATTTGCTCGCCATGGCCTATGCCTCCAATGTCGATTTGAGCATAGACGACTTCACCCGCGTTGGACAGCATGTGCCGATGCTGGCCGACCTCAAGCCTAGCGGCAAATACACCATGGCGGAATTGGTTGAAATCGGCGGCATTCAACCGCTGATGAAAGAATTGCTCAAAGCCGGTTTGTTGCATGGCGACTGCCTGACTGTCACAGGCCATACCATGGCGGAAAACTTAGCACTAGCCCCGGATTATCCGGTAGGCCAATCCATCATCAAACCCTTGGACCAGCCCATTAAAAAAGATAGCCATCTGGTTATTTTGCGTGGCAACCTCGCCCCCGAAGGAGCGGTCGCCAAAATCACCGGCAAGGAAGGCTTGCAATTCACGGGTATTGCTCGGGTGTTTGAATGCGAGGAGATGGCCTTGAAAGCCATACTTGACGGCACTGTGGTGAAGGGCGATGTCATCGTCATCCGTTTTGAGGGGCCAAAAGGCGGACCTGGCATGAGGGAGATGCTCTCCCCCACCTCTGCGGTGATGGGCAAGGGCTTGGGGCAGGAAGTCGCATTGATCACCGACGGTCGCTTTTCCGGCGGAACCCATGGATTCGTGGTCGGTCACATCACCCCGGAAGCCTATGTCGGCGGACCTTTGGCAATCGTCGAAAATGGCGACAAGATCACCATTGATGCCGAATCCCACGAGCTAAGCTTGCATGTCGAACCTGAGGAAATCAGTCGGCGCTTGGCAGCTTGGCAACAACCCAAACGTCGCTATACCCACGGAGTATTGGCAAAATATGCCAAATTGGTCTGCTCGGCCTCGGAAGGCGCGGTGACGGATAAGTATTTGGATTGATTTTTCCAGAAGATCGGCTCGGTTTTTTTAATCGAGCCGATCTGACTATCTAATCCCTATCACCATCCTTGTGCTCATACCGGGCGGCATTGGGGGGCAACAAATCGAATATGGGGTCTTTGGGAAGCCCGAATAGGGGCGGGTAATACACCCCGCCTAAATACAAACCATCCGAAGGCGCAGTGACACCGCCAAGCTTTCGATCACGTACTGCCAATAACTCCCTAGCCCAATCTTGATCCTTTTTGCCCGTGCCTATTTCCATCAACACCCCGGCGATATTGCGCACCATGTGATGGAGAAAAGCATTTGCTGACAATTCGATGATAACCCGGTCATGTTCCCTGCTCACTCGGATGAAATGCATAATCCTGCGCGGACTCAACGACTGGCAACCTTGGGCACGGAAGGAAGTGAAATCATGATCGCCAACCAAATGATTGGCCGCTCCCTGCATTTTAACCTCATCCAAAGGATTGAAACACCAAGTGACCTGCTTGCGACACAAGGCGGATTTCATCGGACGGTTGAGGATGACATAACGATAATAGCGGGCGACTGCACTAAAACGGGCATGGAAATTCTGATCCACCTCCCTTGCCCACAATACCCGTACATCATCGGGCAAATTGGCATTGCCACCGAGTAGCCATGCCCTGCTTTCCCGTTGGACGCAGGTGTCGAAATGAACCACTTGTTCCAAGGCATGAACCCCGGCATCGGTGCGTCCCGCGCAATGAACCGTAATTGGCTCCGCCGCGACTTTGCTCAGCGCCGCCTCGACGCAAGCCTGCACATTGCGCTGATTAAGTTGCCACTGCCAACCGACAAATGCCGATCCGTCATATTCCAAGCCTAGGGCGATGCGGGGCATAATTAGAACAACCCGCTAATCTTCCCCATCTCGTCAACATCGATGCGTTCCGCCGCAGGCTTTTTAGGCAGACCCGGCATGGTCATGATGCTGCCACAAATCACCACAACAAACTCCGCGCCATGGGCCGGACGGACTTCACGTATCGGTAAAATGTGGCCCGTCGGCGCGCCTTTGAGCGTGGGGTCGTGAGAGAAGGAGGTTTGCGTCTTGGCAATGCACACAGGAAAATGGCTGTATTCCTCGCTGAGTTCCGCCAACTGCCTACGCGCCTTGATGTCGGCGGTAATGTCGGCAGCTCCGTAGATTTTAGTGGCGATGGCTTTGATTTTGTCCCATAACGGGGCATGTTCATCATAGAGGAATCGAAAACCCGTCTCGCCTTTGTCCAATATCGACAGCACTTCATGGGCCAGGTTTTCAGCCCCTTTGCCGCCTTCAGCCCAATGGGTGCAAACAATCGCTTTGGAACCGAGCGCCTCGACCTTCTGTTTCAGCAAATCGACCTCGGCGGGTGTGTCAGAGACAAAATGATTGATTCCCACCACGCAAGGCAAACCAAATTGTTGCTGGATATTGGTCAAATGTCGTTCTAAATTGACAAAGCCACGTTCCAAAGCTTCCAGATTTTCCACACCCAGATCTTTCACCTCCACCCCACCATGGGATTTTAACGCCCTCACTGTGGCGACCAGCACCACCACATCGGGTTGGATACCGGCTTTGCGACATTTGATGTCGATGAATTTCTCCGCCCCCAAATCCGCGCCAAACCCTGCCTCGGTGACAACAATGTCAGCCAATTTCAACGCTGTTTTAGTCGCAATAACCGTATTGCAACCATGCGCAATATTGGCAAACGGTCCGCCGTGGACAAACACCGGGTTATTTTCCAAGGTCTGGACCAAATTGGGTAATAATGCATCTTTCAACAAGGCCGCCATCGCACCGTGGGCTCTCAGGTCACGGGCAAAAATGGCTTTATTATCACCCAAGGTGTATCCCACCAAGATGTTGCCGAGCCGCTCGCGCAATTCTTTGATGGAGTTGGACAGGCACAGGATTGCCATCACCTCGGAAGCTGCAATGATGTCAAAGCCGTCTTGACGGGGAAAACCATTGGGGGCGCCGCCCAAGGCAACGACCATTTCACGCAAAGCTCGGTCATTCATATCGATGACACGCTTCCAATGCAATCGACGCACATCCAAGTTAAGTTCATTGCCTTGATGGATGTGGTTGTCGATCATCGCCGACAACAAATTATGGGCTACGCCAATGGCATGGAAATCCCCGGTGAAGTGCAAGTTGATATCCTCCATGGGCATGACTTGGGAATAACCGCCGCCGGCCGCCCCGCCTTTCACCCCAAAGCACGGACCCAGTGCGGGCTCACGCAAGCAAATCATGCTTTTATGACCCAGCCGGTTAAGGGCGTCACCCAAACCCACCGTGGTCGTGGTCTTGCCCTCGCCGGCGGGTGTGGGGCTGATGGCTGTCACCAAAACCAATTTACCGTCGGGCCTATCCCTCAAACCTTCGATAAACTCCAATGACAATTTGGCCTTATAACGGCCATAAGGGTCAAGATGTTCAGCATCAATGCCTAGCTTATCTTTGGCTAGACTAATGATCGGTTCCATTTTGGCAAGTTGTGCGATTTCAATGTCGGACATGTGAACTCCTAGTGATTTGGCATCTTCATGGCGCTAAACGAAGGGAAGCAAGAACCCAACGCTGATATGGCGTTTGAAAATGAGTCTATTTTATCAGCGAAAACAGCCATTCACGACTGAAACGGCAAGATATTAGAAAAAAGCCTTTGACAATGTTGAACGTGGCGGTTTACGCAAGCCTTTCTTTGGAATTAAACGACTTGAAATTTCTGCGCTACATTTGCCAGTTCCTTGCATTTCGGCTAAAGTCGCTATTTTCAAATAGTATTTGGACGACATGAGCAACCCATTATTTGACTTAGACACCCTCAAAGCTGAACTTGCCGACCATAACCCCCGCGCAGTCCTAAGCGCAGCTCTGGAATATTTTGGCAACAACCTTGCTGTGTCCTTCAGTGGTGCGGAAGATGTGGCTGTGGTTCACCTAGCTTCCAGACTGAAGCCTGGAATCAATGTTTTCTGCTTGGACACTGGACGTCTCCACCCGGAAACCTATCGTTTTATCGAAAAAGTGCGTGAACAATTCGACATCAACTTGGAAGTGTTAAGCCCGTCAAGTCAGGAATTGGAAAATTTCGTCAGGGCCAAGGGATTGTTCAGCTTTTATCAGGACGGACACTCGGAATGCTGTGGCATACGCAAGGTTGCACCTTTGCGCCGTAGGCTTGCCACAGTGGGCGCCTGGGTGACTGGTCAGCGCCGCGACCAGAATCCAACTAGATCGGACTTAGCAGAAGTGGAACTGGACACCACCTTTTCAACGCCCGAAAAATCACTTTACAAATTCAATCCCATGGCCAAATGGACTTCAGCCCAAGTGTGGGACTATATTGAAGCCTACGAATTGCCCTACAACGAGTTGCATACCAAAGGTTTCATCAGCATTGGCTGTGAACCCTGCACCCGCACTGTGTTGCCTAACCAACACGAACGCTCCGGGCGTTGGTGGTGGGAAGATGCCACTAAAAAAGAATGCGGACTCCATGCCGGGAATTTGCGTGAATCATTAAACGGTCATTGACAATAATTAGTAGGCCGCCATCGCCATGCCAATCACGAACTGGCTACAGCCTTGGCAGCAAATACTTGCTGCCAAATGGATAATGACGTCTGAACCTAGTTCAAAAGAACTGAATCCATGAATCAGACTATTCAAAGAAACTCAGGTTTCGGGTTGATGGATAAGATTGCCCTACCCATAGCCATCGTCGCGCCACTGATCTATATCATACTATGTGCGATGATTGGGGCATTATTGGCCTATCCGCTCCATTTTATTTTCCCTGCATCGTTTGAATATCAAGCCTTAGTCTATAAATCCGCAGAATTATTGATGGCCTTAAGCTTATTTCCCCTAGGACGTTGGGCAGGAATGGGCAAAGCAGATATAGGACTTGTTGGCCCGATTGGATTGCTGCTTCGACAGATAGCTAAGGGGTTTGGCTGGGGTGCGTTGATGCTAGGCATTCATGTACTGGTTCTAATAATCTTGGATGTGCGCCTGCTCTACCAAGAGAAACTATACCTCGCTAAAATTCTCAGCTTGTCTTATAAAGGGGTATTGATTGGATTGGCAGTAGCCTCCTTGGAAGAGCCGATATTTCGGGGGTTTCTATTTGGGTACATGCTCAAAAAAACCAACCCCTGGAAAGCGGCCTTAATCGCTTCATTTTATTTCGCAGCCTTGCATTTTCTGAGTACCGATTTAAACCCTGAATTTTCCGATATTCGTTGGAATACGGGATTCATTATCATCTTGGATGCGTTTAAAAATCTGTTTCACATGCATTTTGACTCGTTCTTGGCATTATTTGCCGCCGGTGTTTTTCTCAGTGTCATCAGGCTATATTTTTCCGATTCAGGGCTGAGTTATTGCATAGGCATTCATGCTGGTTGGGTTTTCGTCATCAAAGCCACCAAGCCTCTAAGCGAACATAGTGTCATTTCCCCTTATACGAATTTTGTCAGTGATTTTGATGGTAATATTGGGTATTTGTCGGCCACATGGACGACTCTATTGACTGTTTTGTTAATCAATGCCATGAAAAGGCGAGCAGAGTACTCTTCCCAAACTGCCGCTAACATTGCGGTGACCGATAAGCCAGCCTCTTTGAACTGCCTAGGCGAAAAATGGATGATTATTAAATACTGGCTGAAACAAGCATTATCTCACTGGTGGAAAATGCATAACTATTCAATTAACAATATTTCTAAAATTAACTTGGCAATTGGTAGTGTTCTTCTATTAACTCTGATCAGGTTATTGTTGGCGGGTAAAACCGAACTGATACCCGAAGAGAGTTATTATTGGACCTATAGCCAGCACCCCGCTTTAAGTTACTTTGACCATCCACCCATGGTGGCATGGATGATTTCAATCGGTACGGCAATCTTCGGCAATACGGAACTCGGTGTTCGCGTTGTCGCGATTTTACTCTGGCCGTTTTCTGCATTATTGCTATTTTCAACCGGTAAGTTATGGTTTGACGAAAAAGTCGCTGCCATTGCCGTTTTGCTATTCTGCCTTTGCCCAGTGTTTGTCGGTGTGGGTTTTATCGTAACCCCGGATTTCCCCTTGGTGTTTTTTTGGTTGCTGACCATGAGTTCCATCAGTCGGGCACTCTTGACCCACCGTAATGGTTTTTGGTTGTTGGCTGGCATCGCTTTTGGTTGTGCCATGCTATCGAAATACACGGCAGTCATGTTGTCAGCTTCGCTATTGTTGTTTTTATTGGCATCACCCAAGCACCGATTCTGGCTACTGCGTGTTCAGCCTTGGTTGGCATTGCTGGTTGCCTTTGTCGTGTTTAGCCCCGTCATCATTTGGAACTCGCAACATCAATGGGCATCCTTCCTGTTTCAATCCAACCGCACGGAAGTGGGGAACAATGACCCGCTCCGCGTGGAAGCGGGTATGTTTTGGCTCTATCAACTTTGGGCTTTGACTCCATTCATCTTCGGTTTATTTATCTATACGCTCTTCCCTGCCATCCGCCGCGCATGGACACAACGCGAAGACCGATGGATTTTCACGATGTCTTTTGCGCTCCCACTTTACTTGGTGTTTGTCTTAGCCAGCTTCAAAACCAAAGGCCACATCAACTGGACTGCACCTGCCTATTTGTCTTGGTCCCTAGCCGCTGCCGCCATTTTCTGGCAACTCGATAAAACATGGCTCAGCTTACGACCTATTGCTTGGCGATGCATAATCGCCGCAACGGTTCTGATAGCCATTGCCGCCAATACCTTGGTCCATACCAGTTTGGCTTGGGGTTTCCCGCAAAAATATGCCCTGAAAAGTGCTGGTGGTTGGCAAGGTCTCGCCTCCGCAGTCGGCAAGGCCCGTGAAGAACTGAGCCAGAATACCGGCAAACCGGCTTTCATACTGGGTATGGACAAATACAATATTGCCGCAGAAATGGGGTTTTATTTGCAAGAACCCGTCGATATTGTCAATGATTATGCCTTGGGTTCATCCGGCTTGGGCTATCGCTATTGGGTCGATTTGAAGAGCTTGGAAGGCCGTCCAGCTATCGCCATCTTGGATCATAACAAAATTGGCCCTTTTTCGATTCTTTGGCTTCAACAACATTTTGACAAGCTGGATGAATGGATTCCAATGGAAATTCAGGGGGATGGACTGCAAAAGCGCAAAGTGTACTTGGTGAGAGCTTATGGTTATAAGATTTGAAGCAAAGCACAAGAAATATGCCAATTGAGCTTAATTCACTGGTAGCGATGCCATGAAGATGGTATCCGCATCCCTATCCAAACCCGGTGGCAGGGAAATAAACCAAGATTCGCTTGGTTTCTTGCCCCCAGAGTCAGGCTTGGGTTGCTGGGTCCTTGCTGATGGACGTAGTGAGATTGCCTCGAAGTCGGCGGTCAAAGTGATCTTGGAAAACTTTGCCGGCAACCCTGCCATTTCCCAGCCCGCCCTATTGCGGGTTATGGAATGGGCGCAGACAAAGACCCTTGATTTACAAAGCGCACAACCCATGAACCGTTCTGTCTATTCCTCGGTTGCGATGTTTTGCAGCGGGGGTTTGTCGGCGATATGGGCGCATGTGGGCAATGTCAGAATTTATGCTTTCCGTGACGGTGAAATTATTTCCCAAACCAAAGATCACAGCATCGCTCAAGCCCTCGTTGATTCCGGCCAACTGAAGTTCGCAGAAATCCGTACCCATCAGGAACGTAAAAGCTTGCTTCGTACCTTGGGTGGTCTGGGTGGAATGCACCCTACTCTATTGGAAAGCCGTTTTAAGTTGCAAACCGGCGATTTGTTTCTAATTTGTACAGACGGTTTTTGGGAATATGTCACCGAACTGGAAATGCAGGCTGACTGGTGCAAAAGCTCCAACTTGGCGGATTGGTTGGAAAGGATGGAAATGCGCATATTGTCAGTGGCCCCGACTGACAATGACAATTACAGCGCCATCGCTTTGATGGCGGAAGCATAAGCCAAATGAACGACCTACGTTTAGGCACTGCCCAAATTCTCGGTGAACGGGAAGAGCAACAGGACTCGTATGGCCACACCTCACAAGATGACGATGCAATCGCTACCAATGGCGGAATCATGGCAGTGGTTGCCGATGGTATTGGCGGTCATGCGCATGGTGGGGATGCCAGTCGGCGAGCGGTTGCTGCATTTTTGGAGCATTACCAAAGCGGACAACTGCACGATGACTTGCCTAATGCACTTTATCATGCCTTGATCCAAGCCAATCACGCGGTGTTGGATTTCGCGGAAAGCCAAGGGGAAGTCGAAAATTGTGGCACTACCCTGATTGCGATGGTCATGCATCACGAATCGCGCTACCTGCACTGGATTGGCGTTGGCGATAGCCGCTTGTATTTGTTAAGGAATGGACAATTGGCACAGTTCACAGCCGATGCCAATTTCGCCGATCATATCGCCAAGAAAGTCGCTCGCGGAATCGCAAGCAGGAATGATTTATTTGCGGAAGAAAATCCCCATCGGCTGACCAGTTTTCTGGGTTTGAAAAAACTCGGCAAGATTGACCGTAGCATCCGCCCTTTCCCGCTCCATCAAGGCGATGTGGCGATGATCTGCACCGATGGCATCTACAATGCCCTTAGCAAAGAAGAATTGTCAAATTGCCTGTCAGAGGAACCTCAAACAGCTTGTGATCGCATCATCCAATCAATCTTGGAAAAACATCACGACCATCAAGACAATGCCACAGTGGCCGTGCTTGCCTTTGGGTTAAAAGATTTAAACAAACATGATTTGCCAAAGTCGAAAGTTTCTGTTGCAGTTCCCAATGCAACAAAGTCAATTGATTCCGTGGAGCCAAGCGAAATCAAACATCCGGCAAAATTACGCCTTTTGATCTTGGGCATTCTGGCTTTAGGCTTGTTGATTTTGCTTGGCTTTCTTTGGCTGCAACACACACAAGATGTTAACCGGGTCGAGCAAAAAAATGTCGAGGAGACAAAGCCAATCGAGCCAGAATTGAATATCATAAAAAAACCGGAACAACCTCCTCGCAAAACCAACCTAAAAAATAAAGTTAAATGATAATGGTAGGGAAGAATTTACTCGCCATGACGGCACAGTTAATGGGCTAATGAATTGGGTCCATTCTTTATCACCCCCCAATCAACTCCAACCACTCTTGCTCGGTAAGGATTTTCAAACCCAGTTCACGGGCTTTCTTTTCCTTGGAACCCGCATCCGCCCCCACAACGACATAATCTGTCTTCTTTGACACAGAACCCGCAACATTGGCCCCCAATGACTCGGCTCGGGCTTTGGCCTCATTCCGGCTCAGCGTCTCCAAGGTTCCGGTGAAGACTACTGTCTTCCCCGCTATCGCCGAGGCGGCGGCCGGAGGGGTGAAATCAGTCACTGTCAGCAGTGGTTCTTGCCCATCATTAGGCAGCGTTAATTGGTCCAAGACTTCGAGATTCTTCGGCTCACGGAAAAAATTCAATAAATCCTCCGCCATATTCTGGCCCATGCCATTGATTGAAACCAATTCTTCATACGCTTCTGAAGCTTGGTTTTCGGCCAGACCCATGCATTCACGCCAATGCCTTAAACTCAAATAATGCCGTGCCAGTAAGCGAGCCGTGCTTTGCCCAACCTGGGGTATGCCCAAGGCAAATATAAAACGCTCTAACGGGATTCTGCGTTGGCGTTCAATGGCATCGAAAAGCTTGCGCGCAGACACTTCGCCCCATCCCTCCCATTCTCGCAACGGGGGGCGACTTTCGCCATCCCTAGCCTCCAGCGTAAAAATATCCACGGGACTATGCACCAAGCCTTTGGCGAAAAAAAGCTCAATGTTCTTGATTCCCAACCCTTCAATGTCGAAGGCATCTCGGGAGACGAAATGCATGAGCCGCTCCATGGCTTGGGCAGGACAGTTCAATCCATTGACGCAGAAAGTGTCAGCCTCGCCTTCGTTGCGCACCAAAGGCTCGCCACATTCCGGGCAATTATGGGGAAACACATAGGGATGACTGGCTTCGGGTCGCTTGTCCATGACGACGCTCACGACCTGTGGAATCACATCGCCAGCCCGTTGGATGACAACCGTATCGCCTTCACGGATGTCCTTGCGCTGAATTTCGTCTTGATTGTGCAAAGTGGCCCGGGAAACCAAAACCCCGCCGACATTGACCGGGGCAAGATTGGCTACGGGTGTGATTTTGCCAGTGCGACCCACCTGCACTGAAATATTGCGCACTTCAGTCATGGCTTGTTCGGGTGGGAACTTCCAAGCAATCGCCCACCGGGGTGACCGGCTGACAAAGCCAAGACGGGACTGCCAGTCCAACCGGTTGACTTTGACCACAACGCCATCAATTGAAAATCCAAGTTTAGCCCTTTTGTCCTGTATCGTCTCGTAATAGGCGAAGAGTTCGACAAAGTCTTCACCCGTGACACTGAATTTGCTGGCAGGTTCATTAAGCTTAAACCCCCAAGCCTGCAACTTTTGTCTTGCTTCCCATTGGGTGAGGGCAAAGGGTTCGGAAACCTCGCCCCAGGCATAAGCAAAAAAACGCAAGGGCCGCTTTGCAGTGATGGTGGCATCAAGTTGACGCAGACTGCCCGCTGCCGCATTACGGGGGTTGGCAAAGGTGTTTTCACCCGCTTGACTCTGGCGTTCGTTGAGCGCCAAAAAGTCATCATCGCTCATATAGACTTCGCCACGAACCTCAACCACTGTCGGCCAGTCTTGCCCCAAAAGTTTGGACGGAATATCGACGATAGTCCGCACATTTTCCGTCACCTCTTCGCCTTCCATGCCGTTGCCACGGGTTGCCGCTGTGACCAGTTGCCCGCGTTCAAAGCGGATGTTCAATGACAAGCCATCCACTTTAGGTTCGGCAACCAATTCAATAGCCATCGCAGGATCATTGAGTTCGCGCATGAAATTGCGCAGTCCGTCGGCAAAATCTCGCATGTCTTGTTGATCAAAGGCATTACCCAAGGACAACATAGGAACATTGTGCTTGATCTTGCGAAATCCACTGGCGGGGCTTGCCCCAACCCGCCGGGAGGGGCTATCTTCGCGGACAAGTCCCGGAAACCGAGCTTCAATGGCATTGTTGCGACGCACCAATGCATCATAGTCTGCATCGGAGATTGCCGGTTGGTCTTGACCATGATAAAGCTCATCGTGCCAACGCAATATCCCTGCCAATTCGGCGAGTTCCACCTCAGCTTGGGGTTCGGTCAGTGCGTCAACCGTGATATTGGAAAATGTGGAATTTGTCCTTGCCATTTGCATCGCCCCCTATCATTCATCAGCAATGGAGGGTTCTCCCCCTTCGTTATCCAACTGAAACTTGGGTGGCGTTGAAAAATGATCTCTGCCCCCTGCCCCGCCCAATTTGATCATCAAGCGGACTTCATTTTGCGAGTCAGCGGAATGCAAGGCATCTTCGTAGGTAATCTTACCCATCGTGTACAAATCGAACAATGCCTGGTCGAACGTTTGCATGCCATGTTCGCGCGAGTTCTTCATCAACTCCTTCAATTTATGAATCTCACCTTTGCGAATCAAATCGGAAATTAAGGGTGTGGCTACGAGAATTTCAACGGCAGGATAGCGACCCTTTCCGTCTGAGCGTTGAATCAATTGCTGGGCAACAATACCCTTCAGGTTCAAGGAAAGATCCATTAATAGTTGAGAATGCATTTCATCGGGGAAGAAATGCAAGATGCGGTCTAGCGCTTGGTTGGCGTTATTGGCATGTAGGGTACTGATGCAAAGGTGGCCAGTCTCGGCAAACGTGATGGCATGTTGCATGGTTTCCTTGGTCCGAATCTCGCCAATCAGAATGACATCGGGGGCTTGCCTCAGGGTGTTTTTCAATGCCACTTCATACGACTCAGTGTCGATTCCCACCTCACGCTGACTGACTATGCATCCGGCATGGGGGTGCATGTATTCCATAGGGTCTTCGATGGTGATGATATGGCCTTTGGAATTTTCATTGCGATACTTGATCATGGCCGCCAATGACGTGGACTTGCCCGTGCCAGTGGCCCCCACAAACAGGATCAAGCCACGCTTGACCATTGCCAAATCATTGATGATGGGCGGCAGGTTCAAATCCTTGACCGTTGGTATGTTCAAACTGATGCGGCGCAACACCATACCCGCCGTATCGCGTTGAATATAGGCACTAACACGAAAACGCCCCAAGTCCTCTTCACTGATTGCGAAGTTGCACTCCTTAGTTTTGACGAACTCATCCAATTGCTTGGGTGTCATGATGCTGGTGACTAATTCCATGGTCTGTTCCGGTGTCATTTTGACCTTGGACAAGGTTTCAATGGAACCGTCCACTTTAAGGCAAGGCTCCTTTCCGGCAAGGATGAATAAGTCGGATGCCTTTTTTTCCACCATCAGCATGAGTAATGAATTAATTTCCATCGTGAAAATCCTCGATCACAGTATCATCAAAATGCCGCTTTATTGACCGCTTTGGTCCGGGCAATTTGGCGGGAGATAAAGCCCTTGGTAACCAACTCATCCAGATGCTGATCCAAGGTTTGCATACCGTCTTTGCGACCGGTTTGGATGGCAGAATACATTTGTGCGATTTTCGCTTCGCGGATCAGATTGCGAATCGCCGGTGTGCCAATCATGATTTCCCATGCCGCCGTTCGCCCACCGCTAATTTTCTTCATCAATGCCTGTGAAATCACGGCTTGAAGCGACTCTGACAACATGGAGCGAATCATGTCCTTTTCCGCCGCTGGAAATACGTCGATAATACGGTCTATGGTTTTTGCCGCCGAGCTGGTATGCAGGGTTCCGAAAACCAAATGCCCGGTTTCTGCCGCCGTCAAGGCAAGGCGAATGGTTTCCAAGTCGCGCATTTCGCCCACGAGGATGATGTCAGGGTCTTCGCGCAGCGCCGAGCGCAATGCCTCATTGAACCCCAAGGTGTCGCGGTGGACTTCGCGCTGGTTAATCAATGACTTCTTGCTTTCGTGCACAAACTCGATAGGGTCTTCGACGGTCAATATATGGGAATAATCATTGCTATTGATATAGTCAATCATAGCCGCCAAGGTAGTGGACTTGCCAGAGCCGGTGGGCCCGGTAACCAGAATCAGTCCGCGCGGCTTTTTGGTGATCTCTTGGAAAAAGGGTGGGCATCCGAGTTCATCCAAGGTCAGAACCTTGGACGGAATGGTTCGCATCACTGCTGCCGCCCCTCGATTTTGGATGAATACATTGACTCGAAAACGGGCGACACCGGGCAATTCAAACGAAAAGTCTGTTTCCAAAAACTCTTCGTAATCGCGGCGTTGCTTGTCATTCATGATGTCATAAATCAAAGCATGGACTTCTTTATGCTCCAAGGGAGGCACATTGATACGGCGAATGTCGCCATCGACGCGAATCATCGGCGGGAGTCCGGCGGACAGATGAAGGTCGGACGCTTTGTTTTTAAAAGAGAATGCGAGCAGTTCTGTTATGTCCATAGTTCACTTCTGTGTAGAATTGAGAAACTGGGAGTCTGACAACTAAACCTGACAATCTTATTAGTATAAACAAAGGCAGAGGCATTAATGAATGCAATCTCAGAAAATTTATCTCTAGTACGGCAAAGACTGCGTGAAGCCGAGCAAAAAGCCGGTAGGCCAGAGGGTTCAGTGGGCTTGGTTGCGGTCGGGAAGACCTGGCCTGCGACCGCTCTGGAAGAGGCATACCGGCTCGGACAGCGGGACTTTGGCGAAAATTATTTGCAAGAAGCCATCGCCAAACAAGAAGCATTGAGCCATTTGGCTATCATCTGGCATTTCATCGGCCCTATTCAATCCAACAAAACCCGCCCACTGGCAGAACGCTTCGACTGGATTCATGGTGTTGACCGTTTGAAGATCGCCCAACGCTTGAGCGAGCAGCGCCCTGAACATTTGCCACCACTCAATCTCTGCATCCAAGTGAATGTCAGCCAAGAAGCCAGTAAATTCGGGGTCGCACTGGTCGATTTGAAACCCTTGGCCGAAGCCATTAATGAATTGCCAAGGATCAAGCTCAGGGGTTTGATGGCCATACCAGCACCTAGCGGTGATTTTGAGGAACAGCGGCAGTCTTTTCGCATTTTGCGAGTAGCGCTGGAGCAAATGCCCATCCCAAGGATGGATACTTTATCCATGGGCATGTCGGACGATCTGGAAGCCGCCGTCATGGAAGGTGCCACTTTCGTGAGGATAGGCACGGCTATTTTTGGGAAAAGAACACGTAATCCCAATACATTGGAGGGTTAATTCTGTGAAATAATCATCATTACACACTTCCCATCCCCTTAAACACCACCCTCACCCTCAACCCATTCGGCTCGGCATTGCTCAATTCAATCTTCGCCCCATGCCGGTCGGCAATGGTTTTGACGATGGCTAACCCTAAGCCAGTGCCGGGTTCGGTCGTGGCCTCGCCACGATAAAAACGGTCGAACACACGGGCTTGGTCCTTGAGATGTATGCCCGGTCCAGTGTCCGACACCTCAATGACAGTGCCGCCATCCTCGCAACTGACATGCACATCGACCTGCCCACCCATAGGCGTGTAGCGGACGGCATTTTCCACCAAATTAGTCAGCAGTATCCGCAAGCCTTCGGTGTCCCCTAGGACGATTGCTTTTTCATTCGCTTCTTCAATGCCTAAGTCTATGTCCTTGGCACCCGCCAAGGCGATTTGGTCGCCCACCACGCTCCTGGCCAATTCGGCAAGGGAAACCGATACATAGGGTTTGGCTGCCATGTCCGGGTCTTGCCGGGCCAAGGTCAACAATTGGCTTACCGCATGGCTGGCTCGCTGAATGCCCGTTTTAAGGTCTGCTATGGATGTCAGGGCTTCTTCTTTCGACCCTGCACGCTCCACCAATTGCGCTTGCAGTTGCATCGCGGCAATGGGTGTGCGCAATTCGTGGGCGGCGTCAGCGATAAAAGCCCGCTGCGCGGTCAGCGCCTCGGCGAGTCGTGCCAACAGGTCGTTGAGGGAACGCACCAAGGGCAATACTTCCTCCGGGGCTTTTTGCTCAGACAAGGGTTCCAGCGCTCTGGGGCTGCGGGTGGCAACCGCCTTGGCAAGCCGGTCCAAAGGGGCAAGTCCTCGACTGACCAAAATCCATATCAAAAGCGTCAACACCGGTAGCAATGCCCCCAATGGCATCAATACATGCATGGCGGTCCTTAACGCCATCTGGTTGCGAACCTTCAAAGGTTGGGCGACTTGTATCACTAGCGAATTCAGTTGTGCGGCGAACACACGCCAGTTGCCTTCCGGGGTGGTGATGGTGTTATAGCCGATTTGCACCAAACCGGGCAGGGTCTTATGCGGGTGGGAGTAATACACTCTGACACCTTCAGGGCTCCACACTTGGATGACAAAATCGAAATCCTCGGCCACATCCTCCGTTGCAGGGGCGAAAGCATTATGGTATGCCTGATCGCGCAGGGAGAGCGCCAATTGGCGCAACTGATAGTCGAACAAGTCATCGACTTCCGCAAGTGTGGAGCGGTAAATGACAAACGCACCCAGTAACAGCGCCAGGGAAATAGTCCCAAGCAGCGCAATCAATAGTTGGTGACGGATGGATTTCACGTCACTTTGGGATTAGGTAGCCCACGCCACGCACATTGACGATCAAACCTTGACCGAGTTTGCGCCGCAGGGAATGGATATAAACTTCCACGGTGTTGCTTTCCACCTCTTCACCCCAGCCATATATGCTTTCCTCCAACTGGCTGCGCGATAGTGGGATTCCGGGCCTTTCCAATAATGCGTCCAGCAGAGCGTATTCACGAGAAGACAAGGTGACCGGCACACCACGCAATTGGACTTCGTGAGTCACCGGATTGACGGTCAGTTCGCCATGCTCAATCAAAGGGGCAGAGCGGCCTCCCTGTCGGCGGACCAAGGCACGGATGCGGGCATTCAATTCATCCAAATCAAACGGTTTGACCAAATAGTCGTCCGCCCCGGCATCCAAACCTTTGACTCGGTCGGCGACCGCGTCCCGCGCCGTCAATATCAACACGGGGATGGCATTTTTCTTGGCGCGCACACCAGCCAACACCTCCAAACCAGACTTGCGTGGAAGCCCCAAGTCCAACAACAGCAACTCATAGGAACCGTTGGCAAGCGAAAGCTCCGCCGCCACCCCATCGCGCACCCAATCGACGGCATAGCCTTCCCGTTTCAAGCCAATCTGGACACTTTTGCCGATCATGGTATCGTCTTCAACCAGTAAAATTCGCATATTTCCCGTCCATCAAATCGCCGACACACAATTTCTGCCAAGGCTTTTGGATCGATACAGCATCGCATCCGCCTGTTGAAGAAGACTGGTAAAAGTACCCATGTTTGGATTGCCCCCCATTGTCGCGCAACCGATGCTGACGCTGACCCTAGGCCCGGTGCTAGACAAGGCATGGGGAAGATTAAGGTCAAGGATCAACTTCCGCAAATGTTCGGCAATTTGAAAAGCTGGCTGGCGGTCAGTGGAGGGAAGGATGACAGCAAACTCCTCACCCCCGTAACGAGCGACCATATCCCCCGGTCGGGAAACACCTGCCATGAGCGTCTCGGCCACACGGCACAGGCACTCATCTCCGGCACCATGCCCGTAATGATCGTTGAAGTCTTTGAAATGATCGATGTCGATCATTAAAATTGACAAGGGCATTCCTTCCCGATGGGCTCGCTTCCATTCCCTTTCCAAATTTTCATCCAAACGTCGGCGGTTGGGGATTTTGGTCAACGGGTCAATGAGGGATAACTTTTGCAATGAATCCGCCTTCAACTTCAAGGCAATATGGCTACGCACCCGCGCCTTGGTAATGGCGATGGAAATCGGCTTGGTGATGTAATCCACCCCGCCCAGCCTAAAGCCGGTTTCCTCGTCGGATTCAGATGTCTTAGCAGTCACGAAAATGACGGGTATTCTGCTCGTGGCTGGATTTTCTTTCAAACGGCGCAGCACTTCGTAGCCATCCATCTCCGGCATCATCACATCCAGCAATATCAGATCGGGCTGAGGTTCAGACTGTGCAGCCACCAAAGCCTCGGCTCCGCTAATGGCAACCTTAATGAGATATTCATGCCGCAAAGCTTCCGCTAGAATTTTAACGTTGGCCGGGGCATCATCAACCACAAGGACAATGGGCTTATACTCAGGATTTTGTTCCATCACCGATACTTAGGCGTTAGTATTAACTCTCCGTTAGCCGTATTAGGGCTTCACGGGCTTTCTTATAGTCAATTTTGCCAACATGGCGCTTGAACTGTTGGTAAAGATCGAGCCGGTCTGCCGGTGTCACTGCTTCAAGTTGTGACATCAACTCGTCGGGAATCAAATATTTTTGCGCCAGAAGCTGATCGATGCGGGCGGCCTCATGCTTAAACTCTTGTTCACTGTTGAATTGGGAGGCAATGTCATCAGCGGTTCGCTGCAAATCATCCAATGTCATCCTAGCGGCTCGAAAAGCATTGCGCAAAAGGCCGAGCGTCTCTAAATTGTAGAAACCCTGCTTCAATTCTTCGTCCAACTTTTGACAGGCCGCATTCAGATTAATTGCGCCCACATTTCCTGACGTGCCTTTAAGCTGGTGCAAATGCCACTCGGCACTTTTCAGATCATTCTCCGCAATGTTAGCCTCAATCTTTTCCATGGTTGCCATCACATCCAGACGGAATTGCAACAACAGGCTGATCACGACTTCCTGACTTCCCAAGCCGTCTTCTAGTTCTTCCAGATCGAACTCCGGTAATTGTAGCGTATTGCATGCTTCATTGTGGCGCAGCGGTGATAACCCCGACCACTCTCCCGACAGTCTAGGTCTAACCCAAAATTTCAAGGTATCGAGTAGTTCTTCGGGGTCAATGGGTTTTGCGATGAAGCCATTCATGCCACTGGCTAGCGCCCTTTCACGCTCAAGCTTCGTCACCCCGGCTGTCAAGGCAATGACAGGCAAATTGGTGTAACGGGCATCCTCGCGCAACTGGCGCGTTGCTTCCAAACCATTCATTTCCGGCATATTCACATCCATGAACACGGCATCGAAATGCTCACGCCGAAGCAAGGCCAACACTTCATAACCATTGGAGGCGGTTCTCACTTGAATACCCGCCCTTTGCAAAAACTCACAAGCAACCTGACGATTGATCGGGTGGTCTTCCGCCACCAGTACCTTGATTCCGCTCAAGTCATCCATGCGCTCAACGGCATCGCCAACTAGACGAATTTGTGGATGCTGGATTTGCCGCACAAGTTGGGCCTCCTGGTTGGACTTGGCTAGTTTAAACGCTAGGTCGAATTTAAACACAGTACCCTTCCCCGGCGTACTCTCCACCTGGAATTCACTGTCCAGCAATTCTAGCAATTTACTGCTGATCGCCAAACCTAAACCAGTGCCGCCAAAGCGACGGGTTATGGATGCATCCGCTTGGGAGAAGGGTCGAAATAGACTGGCAACAGCTTCTTCGTTCATGCCAATGCCAGTGTCTGCGACCTGAAAAGACAATATCACTTTATCTTGATCCATTCCATTGAAAGCAACCCCAAGGGTGATACCTCCTGTTTCCGTAAACTTCAAAGCGTTGCCTAATAAATTAGTCAGCACTTGTTGCAAACGAAGAGAGTCCCCGTTCAACACACGCGGCACATCACTGGCTATGACAAGGTCTAGTGAAAGGGATTTTTCTTCGGCATGGTAAGAAAACAGATTGCGCAAGTTTTCCAACATTTCACCCAGGTCAAAAGTGATGTCATCAATCGACAACAATCCGGCTTCAATTTTCGAATAGTCGAGTATGTCGTTCAGAATTCTGAGCAAGCTATCCGACGAACTATGAACCTTTTCTAAATAACTCCTCACCTTGGGTGACAAGGTTTGATCTAGGGCTAACCGGGTCAAGCCCAAGATGCCGTTCATCGGTGTTCGGATTTCATGGCTCATGTTGGCAAGGAAATCAGATTTAGCCCTAGCCGAAGCATGGGCGGCATCCCGTGCCGCGATCAATTCCTGCTCAATCTGGTGTCTGTCCGTGATGTCAATGAAGAGCGAGACATGGTTTGTAATCTCATCATTGCCATTCCTGACCGTGGAAATAATCTGCCATACCGGAAATATTTCCCCATTTTTTCGCCGGTTCCAAATCTCACCCTGCCAATTGCCATGGGTTTTCAACTGAGCCCAAAGTTCCCGATAGAACGCCTCCCCGTGCAACCCGGATTTAAGCAGACGAGGATTGTTGCCAATCACCTCGGCAGCCGAATAGCCAGTGACTCTTGTAAAAGCAGGATTGACCGATAAGATTCGATTATTGGAATCCGAAACCAAAATTGCCTCGCCGCTGCTCTCGAATACCTGGGCCGCAAGCCGAAGTTGTTCCTCGTCCTTCTTTTGCGAGCTGATATCTTGCAAGGCCGCAATCAAGTAAAGCGGAATTCCGAGTGTGCCCCTCAACAAATAAATCGACGCTATCACCCAAACGATTTCGCCCCCTTTTTGAATAAGCCGCCTTTCCATGACTGAACTATGACCTGCGTCATCAACCAATCCCTGCACGGATGACATGCTAGTTTCAATGTCTTCAGCATGAATGATTCGTTGAAAACTGATCCCTTGGGACAATGCCTCTTCCTGCGAATAACCGATGATTCGACTGAACTCTTGGTTAATTTCAAGAAATTGACCCTCTAGGGAAACTCGTGCGATTCCCACCGCTGCATTTTCAAAGACAGCGCGAAAACGCTGTTCATTTTCGGCTAAAGCGTCCTCAATACGCTTGCGCTGTATGGCCGATGCACAAATCACTGCAATCTGTTCGACCACCGCCAAATCATGATCTGCGTAATCGAAAGCTGGATTGGCAAGGGCGACCCGCCCCATCAGGCGGTCTTCAATCAGAGCCGGCACTGACAAAATGCCATGAATAGGCATATTTTCGCCGTGAAATTCCTCTAACCCAGCGATAGTTTCTGGATGGTTGGTGAAAAATGCTTTTTCTGTCAAGTGAGTCAATGACCAAAGCCTATCAAAAATATTATCCTGTGTGTGGCGGATAGCCATGTGATCCCCTTCTCCGTCTTGGGAAAACTCCATCTTCAATGCTTTCCCATTCACTTGGGAATGTCTGCTGTTGAGTGTTTCCGGGTCAACAATCGATACATATCCGCTTTGGCTCAGGGTAAGTGAAAGAGCCACCTCCAAGCTAGTATCCAATATCTCTTGCACGTTCGCCGCCGGCTTGATCATGGCTTGGGACAATTCTGCCAATGCGGCATTCACCTTGACATCGTAGGCGAGGCGGGCTTCCATTTTCTTTCGTTCGGTAATGTCTTGGAATGACCCTGCCAACCATTCCATAGTCCCATCCTCACCCCTTTCCGCCTGCCCTCGTGCCACGCAATGGCGAATCTCCCCATTGGCTTGAATTGCCCGCTGTTCGATTTCATAAGGCAGACCCTTGTCAATGGCATTTTCAACAGCGATTCGGAGTTGTTCCATGTCTTCTGGTGGAAACATAGCCGGATGCTCTGCAAATGAAGGCGGACTCTTTGAGGGGTCGCGCTGAAATAAGCGGTACAATTCGTCAGACCAAGCCACCGTATCGTCCTTCACTTGCCATTCCCAACTGCCAATTTTTGCAAGGGATTCGGTTCTCGCTAACATGGACTCCTTGTGGCGTAAAGCCTTTTCCGCCAATTTCCTTTGGGTAATGTCCCGCCCAGCGCAATAAACTAGCGATCGCCCCCCAATTTCAACACCCACTGCGTTGATTTCGACATCAAGCAAACTCCCGTCATTGCGGCGGTGCAGGGTTTCAAAGGTCGCATCCCTACCGAAAAAGGAGGCAATCAACCTCTTCAATTCGTCTGGATACCATTGCGCATCCCACTGCGCCACGTTCATGGTTTGCATTTCTTGCAGACTATAGCCAAGCATCCTGCAAAAAGACTCATTCACCTGAACGACATTTCCGTCTAAATCCAGCACATGGATGCCATCCCCCGCCGTGCGCAACAGGGTTTCATATTTCTTGCTTTCCAACAACAGCACTTCTTCCGACTGTTTATGCTCGCTGATGTCCATAATCATGCCGATAAAGTAGTCTGGCCTTCCTTGGGAGTCCCGCACACATTTCACCGCCAAATGAACGAAAATTACATGTCCGTCTTTATGGATATAACGCTTCTCCAATTGGTAGGAATCGATTTCCCCGCGAATGGCCTGATCCAGTAAGGCTTGATTAGTCGCCAAATCATCGGGGTGAGTCAGCTTACCCCAGTCCAACGCTTGCATTTCCTCCTTGGTGTATCCAACCATGTCGCAAAAACGCTGATTGACATGAATTGTGCCTTTGGAATGTTTGGCTGTTAACATTCCAATGAAGGGTTGTTCAAAATAATGCGCCAATTCGCCTTCCATCGCCTTGATGCCATTAGAGTTTGCGTAGGATTGGGCATTCAAAGGCTCTACAGAAGCAAGCTGTGACCTAAGTTGGGCCAAGGCATCTGACAATTCAACTGTGCGCAAGCTCACAGCACGTTCGACGTAAATCAGCCAAAGCTTGCGGACGGACAGCCCCACCAAAAAAGCGGCAAGAAGGGAGATGAAAAATAACTCAGTCACAGCGCAAACCGGTCCGGTTCGGTAACCACTGGCCTTTGCCCAATGGAAAACCTGTCGCCAAGGAATCCCAAGTGAATTGTTGAGCCTGAAGACAGGCAAGCTCCATCGCCAACCCATTGGCCAGCCCCGCTGCCAATGCCGACGCCAATGTGCAACCAGAACCATGATATTCTTGAGGCAAACGGGGCCACTGCCATGACTTCATGCCTTGTGGCCCATATAAGCGATTGACCACTTCAACGCTGGTGGAATGCGTCCCGGTGATGAACACCTGTTGGCAACCAAAGCCCATCAACACGGTTGCGCATTCGTCAGGGGATTCCATGGCAGACAATTGCCGTGCTTCAGGAATGTTGGGGGTCGAAACGAAGGTCAAGGGCAATAATTGATGCCGGATAATATCCAACAAATCTTCCTTTGCCAGCGGTGCACCCCCACCAGCAGCCAAAACGGGGTCAAGCACCACCGGTATGGCCGTCAACTCGGCTTTTAATAATTCGACGACCGCCATGGCAATTTCAGCGGAACCCAACAAGCCAATTTTGACCATGCTGACGGGCAAATCCGCTATCAATAAGCGGGACTGTTGTAGAAAATCGACTTTATTTTGGGGTAAGATCGTCAATACATTGGACGTGTCTTGGGCTGTCAACGCCGTCACCACCGTGCAAGGACGGCAACCGAGTGCAAACAGAGTTTCGATGTCGGCCTGCAATCCTGCGCCACCTGTAGGGTCGTGGCCGGAAAAACAGAGTACTATGGGTGGCGGGTTGGGCATTAGTCGTTTGTCAAGATTGTTATTAATTGCATACAGTATACCGACTGCCCATCAAGAAATGAAAAATCAAAATAGCCATTTACTGGTAATATGTCTACCTAAACTTAGCGACATTCGCAAACACCGGGCAAACCACGTTTAGCTTATGAAAATACTCCCAAAACTCATTTTATGCACCTTCTTCTGTCACTTGTCCGCGATCACAATGACACCCTTGGCACAAGCCGATTCTTCAGACTATGGCGCGGCCTGCGAAGAATCCGGCGATACCCGCATTTGGGTTTCGCCGCTAAACCCCAAGCCTTACAGCGCCACTAAGATCATGGCCGTGGCAACCGACGGGGCCATTTCAGACTTGTCAATTGTAGAGAGTGACGGCAGAAAGATACCGCTACCCTCCAATTCACGAGGTGGACCCCCTTGGAGCCTGTCATCGGTCGTAGACAATCTAGCCGATGGCGATTACCGGATCGAAGCCCGCCGAAACGGCACTATACTCGCTTGCCATCCTTTAGTCTTAGGCGGTCGTAATGCCCAAGAGGGACAGTCTTTGGGTTGGAATCTTGCCACAGAGGCATTTTATTCGGCTTGGATAGAAGAACTGTTTGGCGCACCCGTCGAAGAAAACCTGAGCTTCCCGTCGCTGGAGCCAGTGCTGCGCGATCCTGAGCGAAACTTTCTCTACAATCATCTTGGTCTGAACGAAGACCGAAACCTGCCTTCCACACCGGATTGCGCCGATTTGCCTTATACCCTACGCGCTTATTTTGCTTGGAAAGTAGGCTTGCCAGTCGGGTTCAGGACTTGTAGTCGCGGATCTGCCAACTCGCCACCGCGCTGCGGATCTGCCACAGTGAAAACAGAATTCACCCATGGCATCGCATCCCAAGGTAATTTTAGGAGTGTCTACGGGCAATTGACCAATGCGGTCCACTCTGGCTCTGCTCGCACTGGGTTGGATGATGAAGCCACCGACTTGTACCCCGTCCCTCTCAATCGTGAATCTTTGTGGCCGGGAACCGTCTTTGCAGACCCTTACGGCCATGTGCTGGTACTGGCCCAATGGGTTCCGCAAACGGCTGGCAGACCGGGGATGTTGCTCGCTGTGGACGCACAACCAGACAATTCGGTCACCCGCAAACGTTTCTGGGAAGGCACTTTCCTGTTCGCCAACGTAAACAGTGCAGGCCCTGGATTTAAAGTTTTCCGCCCGCTGGCCCGCTCGGGTTCAGGAGCATTGCGAACATTTTCGAATGGCGAGTTAGTCGACAATCCAAGCTATGCCCCCTTTTCCATGGAACAGGAAAATCTAACACCGGAGGACTTCTATGCCCGCATGGACAAGTTGATTAATCCAAAGGGCTTGCAGCCAAAACAGGCTTTCGACACCACCTTGGATGCCTTGGCAGAGCAAGTGGAAACGAGGGTGACCTCCGTGGAAAACGGCGAGTCCTATTTTAGAAAAGGCCACGGCGGCTTCATTGCCATGCCCAGCGGAGCGAGTATCTTTGAAACCATCGGGCCATGGGAAGATTTTGCCACTCCATCGCGTGACATGCGGCTCATCATCGCCATCAACGTATTGAACGGCCTTCCCAATAAAATTGTCCGACACCCGGAATTGTTTGTGCTTAATGGAGAATCACCCCAGACCCTGAAGGCTGAAATCGAAGATTATCAGGCCCAACGCTTACAAGAGCGGAGAATCCGCTATATCCGCAGCGATGGCAGCTCTTGGGAATTGTCTTTGGCCGATGTATTGGCACGGAAACAGGCGTTCGAAATAGCCTACAATCCCAATGATTGCGCTGAAGTAAGATGGGGGGCAAAACCCGGCACGGATGAATATTCCACCTGTCGCCGCCATGCACCCAGTGAACAACATGCCAAGATGGAGCAATACAGACCTTGGTTCCGCGATGCCCGGCGACCCACCCGATAAACAGTTAACAAAATTAAACTATGATCAGATCATTTGCATTTATCCTTCTAAGCTTGGCGCTGACTGGTTGCGGAAGTTCAGCAAAGAAAAAACCTGTCACCGCTGTCGAAACTGTCGCACCGCAGAGCAGCTTGAACGAAATACCCGTCGATTCTTTAAGATATAAAATCATAGAACTTTTGAAGGATGAATGGGCTTTTTTCGGTCAGCAGAAAGTGGTCATCGTACAAGCCGAGGAAAGCATACCCCATGTCGGAATATGGGAGGATGATGATTTGGCGCATAGCGAACGGATCAACCAATATTGGAGAACTGTCGGCATGTCCAGGCTCTCAGGCAAGGATTGCAGACAACCTTGGTCTGCCGCCTTTATCAGTTGGGTGATGCGCGAAGCAGGGGTTCCTAACTATCTGTTCCCATCGGCACCCTCCCACCGGGATTACCTATCCCATATTATCAGCGTTGGACGCGGCAATCCCGAAGCCTCTTTCATACCCCATACCATACAAGAGTACAAGCCTAAACCGGCGGATCTAATCTGCGCAAATCGTGGGACAGGCTATTTTGGCGAAGTGGTTGAGGAACTGCCCTCTTCCTTAAATGCGAAACTTCATTGTGATATTGTCGTTCATGTAGATGGGCGGAATTTACAGGCAATAGGCGGCAATGTCCGCAATTCGGTTTCTAAAAGCTTATTGACGCTATCACCCGATGGCTATTTGCAATTGACTCAACACCGGCCTTGGTTCCTGATCATTGAAAACCGGCTGGATTAAGCGGTTCTTTATGTACCCATTCGACGAGTTTGACGTGGATAGCCAGCTTCAGCTTTAGCGCATTTTGGTAGGCGGCTGTCTCACGCAATTGTTCATGTGACCAGTTCAGCCAGCCGGTAATGGTTTGATAGAGTACCGCAAACCAACCAAACGTCATGAGTTGCTCTCGGGTAATGTCAAAAATCCATGAAAGTATCATGGTGGAAAATATCTGGCTAACAATATGCAAGCTTATGCCTTCCACCACTTGTCCACTGGAGGATAACGACAGAGCCGTAAACTCGACGGGCAAAAACAGCAAGCTGGGAATGAAAAAAGCGGAAAGGGCTACCCATGGAGGTGAATTGGCCAACCAGCGTTCTAAATTTTCCAGATGGTACCAAGCTGTGAGGCAGTGCTCAAAATCGGTGAGCAAATCCCAAAGCCACTCTTCCAACAACACAGAAATCGCAAGGATTGAGAGGAGTACTTTTTTCATGGTTTGAATTAAGGAGTCGAAACTGATTCTAATAAAGTCCATAATCTGATAGCCTTTGCCCAAGGTTTATGCCAATTAAAACCCCCGAGTCTAGATAAGAAACGGGGGTTTTAGGGGTCTACGTGTACGCTTTTGTATTAATGTAGCTTAGCCGGTTCACCCACTGTATCAGATTCATCAACTTTACCGAATTGCGTTCCCTTGCCATTTGCTCCTGTATTCGAGGGAGTATTATCCTCCCAGTTTTGGGGAGGACGAGGGACTTTTCCTTCCATAATATCGTCAATCTGTAGGCGATCAATCGTTTCGTATTTAATTAGGGCATCAGCCATGACATTTAACTTGTCGATATTTTCTTGCAATATCCGCTCAGCCCTCTCGTAGTTACGATCAATCAAAGACCGAATTTCTTCGTCAATCACATGAGCAGTCTCCTCGGACACTGACTTGTGCTTAGTCACGGACCGGCCCAAGAACACTTCACCTTCCTCCTCGCTGTAAGCCAGTGGGCCAAGCCGCTCAGACAAACCCCAACGGGTCACCATGTTTCTAGCGAGTCCTGTGGCCCTTTCAATGTCATTGGATGCACCAGTCGTCACTTGGTCTTTGCCAAAAATAAGTTTCTCCGCAATGCGACCGCCGAACAAACTGGAAATTTGGCTTTCCAATTTCTGCTTGCTGGCACTGTAGTGATCCTTTTCCGGCAAAAACATGGTTATACCTAAGGCACGTCCACGCGGCATGATACTGACCTTGTAAACAGGATCGTGTTCAGGAACCAATCGTCCGACGATGGCATGACCCGCCTCATGAAAAGCCGTGAGCTTCTTCTCCTCGACGCTCATCACCATGGAGGTGCGTTCGGCCCCCATCAGGATTTTATCCTTGGCCTTCTCAAAATCATCCATCTGCACTTCGCGCTTGTTTTTACGTGCCGCGAACAAGGCCGCTTCGTTGATCAAGTTGGCTAGGTCGGCCCCGGAGAAACCCGGTGTGCCACGAGCCAAATACTTGACCTCCACATTGTCGGCACAAGGAACTCGCTTGATGTGAACTTTGAGTATCTGTTCGCGCCCTCGCACGTCAGGAAGCCCTACCACAATTTGGCGGTCAAAACGTCCGGGCCGCAACAATGCAGGATCTAGCACATCAGGCCGGTTGGTGGCGGCAATGACAATGACCCCCTCGTTGCCTTCAAAACCGTCCATCTCCACCAGCAATTGGTTGAGGGTTTGTTCACGCTCATCGTGTCCGCCACCCAAACCCGCACCGCGATGACGACCAACCGCATCAATTTCATCGATAAAGATGATGCAAGGTGCGTGTTTTTTGGCTTGCTCAAACATGTCACGGACACGGGACGCGCCCACGCCGACGAACATTTCAACAAAATCAGAGCCTGAGATTGTGAAGAATGGCACTTTGGCCTCACCGGCGATGGCGCGAGCCAGCAAGGTCTTGCCCGTGCCGGGCGGACCCACCATCAACGCACCGCTGGGGATTTTGCCGCCCAACTTCTGAAACTTGCTAGGGTCTTTCAGAAAATCCACCATTTCAGTCACGTCTTCCTTGGCTTCGTCACAACCCGCCACATCGGCGAAAGTGACTTTGACTTGATCTTCCTCCAGCAATCTGGCTTTGCTCTTGCCAAAGGACATGGCCCCCCGTCCGCCAGCGCCTCCACCTTGCATTTGCCGGATGAAGAAAACCCAAACGCCGATGAATAACAACATGGGGAACCATGAAATCAATATCTGCATCAGCAAAGAAGGCTGCTCTGGGGGCATCGCCTTCAGTTCCACATGGTTCTTTAGAAGATCATCAATCAAATGAGGGTCATCAGGCGCAAAGCTGGTGAACTTGTCACCCGTATTTAAAATCCCACGAATGGTCTGGCCCTCAATGGTGACCTGCTTGACTTGCCCGTCATTCACCGTGGCGATGAATTGCGAGTAAGGCATGTTATTCGCTTCGACCGATTTTCTCGCGCCAAAGTTGTTGAAAACAGCCACCAGCACAACGGCTATGACCACCCATAAAATAATGTTTCTTAGCATATCGTTCACTTCTCACTCCCTTAATGGATGAGTATCCGAGTAAATACTTTTAGTAATCTTATCAGGATAAATTCCAACCGGCATTGTTTTCCTTGTCGGCGGGTTGAAATTCGGTATTTTTTGAGTTTATTGCACGGGATAGACCACCATTCGCGTTTGTTGGTTCCAGCAACAATCAAGCTTTGAAGCCTTTGCCGACCAGATAAACCTCCCGGCTGCGATCTCTCGATGCCTTGGGTTTGCGGTTTGCAACGCTGGCGAAGGACTGCCTGACTTCTTTTTGGTATTCATCGAACCCGGCTCCCATGAACAATTTGGTCACGAACGCACCGCCGGGGGCCAATACTCGCCGCGCCATGTCCAAGGCCAGTTCGGCCAAAACCATGGCCCGTGATTGATCCACCACACGGGTTCCGCTCATGTTCGGCGCCATGTCGGAAAGCACGAGGTCTACCGGCTCGCCCCCCAAGGTTTCGAGGAGTTGGGCGAGCACCTGCTCGTCCATAAAATCACCCTCGATGATCTCCACTCCCGGAATTGCTTCCACTGGCAGGATGTCCAGCGCTATAATTTTGCCGCGTTTGCCGATTTTTTCTGCCACGAACTGCGACCAACCTCCGGGTGCTGCCCCCAAGTCCACGACGGACATGCCGGGCTTGAGCAAGCGGTCGCGTGTATCAATTTCTTCCAACTTGAACACGGCACGCGAACGGTAGCCCCGCTTCTGCGCCATTTTCACGTATTCGTCGGAAAAATGCTCGCTCAACCAGCGCTGGCTACTTCCGCTTCTCGCCATATTTATTTACCATGACTTTTTAATTCAACAGGACAATCGTTTGAAATCCGAACTCAAAAAACAACTGCGCGCCAAGGCTCACGCACTAAAACCAGTGATTATAACCGGACAAGCCGGCATTAGCCCCCCTGTATTATTCGAAATCAATGCCGCGCTCGATCACCACGAATTGATCAAAGTGCGTGTCAACGCGGAAGACCGTGACCAGCGCAAGGAAATGTCTGCGATGATTTGCACCGAAACGGGTGCAGAATTGATACAAGCGATAGGTCATATCATTACACTTTATCGGGAAAACCCAGACAAATAGAAACTGATGTTATGTAGCAGCATAGAATTGGAGCGTCAAAGCTTGCTTTGACAAGGGGATTGGAAATGCGAAGCTTGCTTCGCCTGTCAAAGCAAGCTTTGACGCTCCGTTCGTAACATCAGATAGTAACCTAGGGTTTAGCATCTGCACAACATTATAGTGATATTGAATCTTGGTGTTTTTGGAGATGGCAGCATAGGGTAGCCCATCAGCCTTGCCAATATTCAGCAGCGTAAACATTTTTATTTTCATAGACTTACTCCATAGAATGTCTTATTGTTTTAGGCTTTTTTTTTAACGCAATTTGTTGGGTCTGGGATGCTTTGTTCGCACCAGCGTAACCAACAATTTATCATGCCAGCCTTGTTTACGGGGGGTCAAATACAAACCACAAAAGGCGAAAAATAACCAACACTTGATATTGTTATTTCGGTGCTATACAGTTTAATACCTGTTGCGCACTTACCCCTTTATGTCTATCTTGGTTGTGACAAATTAATTTCTAGCCTTCCATAGTTCAGGGTCTCTTTTATACCAATTAGCGGACTCAATGAATTCTTCCCTTGCCGCACGGCGAAAGCTTATCGAAAGGCTCATCAAATGATCCGGGCAAGAGCGGCGGCTTTGACCTCATCCCATGAAACAACATCATCAGGATTGTTAACATGATCCTCAAGGCGGCGGTCTAGTTCCGCTGCTTGAGCATCGGTTAATTTAGGGGCTGTGTGTTGACTCACAATTCCATCCCAGAGAGCTTCGACTAACTCAATTTGCTCGTCAATGCCAAGTTTGCGAGCTTGTTCTAACAGTTGCGTATTCAGGGTCAATCTCCAATGTAGAGTGTTTGATATTGTTCCTATTCATAAGATTATATTTTAACGCGAAGTGCTTCGGCGGTGTAATCGATCAATGGAATTCCATTCTGTTCACAAGCTTCTGCGAAACGGTGACGATCCACTTCAGCAAATTCGGCAGCAGAACCAGCCAACACAACCTGACTTGAGCATCTTCCAATTGGTTTTCACCCAAAGCAAATTTACTTTCCCCCAAAGTAAATTTCCCAAGACCGATTCCAATTGGTTTTCACCCAAAGTCAATTTACTTTCCCCCAAAGCAAATTTCTCAAGGCCGATTCCAATTGGTTTTCACCCAAAGTCAATTTACTTTGCCCGAAAGTAAATTTCCCAAGGCCGATTCCAATTGGTTTTCACCCAAAGTCAATTTACTTTGCCCGAAAGTAAATTTCCCAAGGCCGATTCCAATTGTTTTCACCCAAAGCAAATTTGCTTTACGCAAAAGCCAATGTCCCCATGGCAATGCCCACACGCCCCGGCCTAAATGCCAAGGTTTTGCCCTCGCGCAAACTGGCTTAATCACTTTTCTCGCCAATTTTTTCCAAATTAACGATGCCACTGACAGCATCAGAGCTTTATGTCGTCATAACCTCAAGTTTTGGCACGGAACGGATTTGCATCGCTGCGCGGTGGATTGAATTATAGCGATAACCCTTTTGCAAGCCAAAGGGTTCCCTTGTTTTTTGGAAATGACTAGCAAAAGCGGGCGACGATGCCTACAGCATCATGGCGATGATGGGATGTGATTCAAAGCGGTTTATGCTGGTTCCCAAGCTCCGGCTCTCATCGTTATACACATCTTTCTCCAAGAGACTGAAGGGCATCTATGGCAATGACAAAATCTCGCAAGCGCTGCAAGCCGATCCACATGGCCTTGGGGCCGGGAGGCCCGTCGTGCTTGCGCCCCAAGTAACCGCCAAGGCTCGCCACCAAGGCGACGACCTCGCCGAGGGGCGGCGGCACAGCCGGGGGCTGGCAGCGCTTGACCACGGCGTAAGCCGCCTTCCACTCCTTGGGGTCGAAGACGATCTCGCAACTCGCGTCCGGGCAACCCCGCCCGAGCATCAGCGCGAACAACACCCGCCATGCCACGACCATGTACAGGGCCAAGCATGGCAGCAGCCGCGCGTCCGTCTCCAGATGCAGGCGCTTCAGTTGGCAACCGCTTTTGAGTACGTGGAAATAAACCTCAATGCACCACCTCACGGCATACCACGCCACGACAAGGGA